>JAOBWO010000004.1 GCA_025463415.1 Acidimicrobiales bacterium
AAACACCACGCTCTGATTGTCGATTGGCGCGCGACGCCCTTATCCTTGTTGGGTTCCCGGTGGCAGCCGCTTCTCGGCGCCGCTGACGGAGCCGTTTCCGTAGAAAGTTTCGATTGATGAAGACGTATACACCCAAAGCAAGTGAGATCGTTCGCGCCTGGCACGTCATCGATGCCGATGGCCTCGTCCTCGGCCGCCTGTGCACCGAAGCCGCCCGCGTGCTGCGCGGCAAGCACAAGACCACGTTCGCCCCGCACATCGACAGTGGCGATCACGTGATCGTCATCAACGCCGCCAAGGTCGTGCTCACGTCCGACAAGGCCGGCAAGAAGGACATGTACCACCACACCGGCTACCCGGGTGGCATCAAGAGCGAGACGTACGCGAACCTCCTGGGCCGCAAGCCAGAAGAAGCCGTCCGCGACAGCATCCGCGGCATGTTGCCCCACGGCCCGCTGGGCCGTCAGATGATCACCAAGTTGAAGGTGTATGCCGGTGCCGAGCACCCGCACTCAGCACAAGCCCCTGTTGTCATGGATCTCTCCGCGGCCAAGGCCCGTTGAGTCGCCGGTCGGATCAAGAATCGAGTATGTGAACCATGGGCACCAAGCCGCTCACCCAAACCACTGGCCGTCGGAAGGAGTCCGTTGCTCGGGTTCGTCTGCGTCCGGGCACCGGCATCGTCACCGTCAACGGGCGCACGTTCGAGAACTACTTCCCGACCGCGATGGCCCGGATGATCGTCAGTGAGCCGCTGCGCCTGACGAGCAACGAAGAGACCTACGACGTCGATGCCACCATCTTCGGTGGCGGCATCAGCGGCCAGGCCGGCGCACTGCGCATGGGCATCGCCCGCTCGCTGATCGAGATCGATCCGGAGCTGCGCGGTGGCTTGAAGAAGGCCGGTCTGCTCACCCGCGACAGCCGTCGCAAGGAGAGCAAGAAGTACGGCCTCAAGAAGGCCCGTAAGGCTCCGCAGTACACCAAGCGTTGATCCTCGAGCGCTGCTTTGCTGCGCTTCGGTACGGACGGTGTGCGCGGTGTCGCGCTCACCGAGCTCACCACTGAGTACGTCACTGCCCTCGGCATCGCCGCGGCGCGGGTGCTCGGCAACGACACCTGGCTGATCGGCAGGGACACACGCGAGTCCGGTCCGGTCCTTCTCGACGCGCTCGTGCGCGGGTTGTGTGCGCAGGGCGCGTCGGTCGTCGACTGCGGCGTGCTGCCCACCCCGGCGCTGGCACGATGCTCCTCCTGGCATGCCGCGCCCGCAGCGATGATCACGGCCTCGCACAACCCCTTTGCCGACAACGGCGTGAAGATCTTCGCGGCCGGCGGGCTCAAGCTGACCAGCGAGGTCGAACGGCGGATCGAAGCCGAGCTCGAGCGTGCTCTCGCAGAGGCGTCACCGACACCGCCGGCGGTCTGCGCTGACGGGCGTGGCGAGCTCGGGCGCTACGTCGACGAGATCACCGCCCTCTTCCCCGCAGGGATGCTGGCCGGGCTGCGCGTCGTGCTCGACTGCGCCAACGGGGCGATGAGCGAGGCGGCACCGGCCGTGGTCCGTGCCCTCGGTGCCGCAGTCACCGTGATCAATGCCTCGCCCGACGGCACCAACATCAACGCGCGTTGCGGCGCCACCCACCCGGCGGCTGTCGCGACGGTCGTCGTCGAGCAGCAGGCCGACGCCGGGCTCGCCTTCGACGGTGATGGCGACCGCCTCATCGCCGTTGACCACACCGGTCGGGTCGTCGACGGCGACCGGTTGATCGCACTCGGCGCGCTGCAGCTCCGCAGCGAGGGCGCGCTCACGGCGAACACCGTCGTGGTGACGGTGATGAGCAACCTCGGCTTCCACCACGCGATGCGCGACGCCGGCATCACCGTGCTGACCACCGCGGTGGGCGATCGCCACGTGCTGGAGGCGCTCGACGCGGGCGATCTCGCGATCGGTGGCGAACAGAGTGGCCACATCATCTACCGACACGTCGCGACGACGGGCGACGGACTGCTGGCGGGGCTGAAGGTGCTGCAGCGCGTGCAGGGTTCGGGCGCCGTGCTGGCTGATCTGGCGGGCGCAGTGATGACCACCTACCCGCAGGTGCTGATCAACGTCGCCCTCGCCGATCGTCACCCGCGCATCGCCGAGGAACTGGCCGCGGAGATCGCTGCGGCCGAGCAGCAACTGGGAGACGAGGGACGGGTCTTAGTGCGCGCGAGTGGCACGGAGCCGTTGGTGCGGGTGATGGTCGAGGCCGCCACCGACGCCTCCGCCGCGGAGATCGCCGGTCAGCTCGCTGATCTCGTGCGCGCCCGCTTCGGCTGAATCGACTGAACGACGAGGTGCGACGGCATCGGTCGGCCCGACTGAACCGCACGGAGGTTCTTGCCGATTCCCTGCGACCCTGCCGGCTGGTCCTCAAAGTAACCTGACCGACATGTGCGGGATCATTGCCATCCACAGCCGGCCATCGACGCGAGCGGTCCCGTCGGCCGACGAGGTGTTGGCGGGCCTCGACGCAGCCCTCGCTGTCGCGCCCGACATCGCTGCCGTCGCCGTGCGCACCCACCACGTCGACCGGCTGCTGCGCGGCGTTGCCGGGGTGCAGTGCATGATCGGCCGGCGCGAGCTCGTCGCCTCGATGACCAGTCGGCTCGATCAGCTCGATGCCGTGATCGCCACGGCTGAGGCCGACCTCGAGCTGAACCCGGCGCTCACCGCGGACGCGGTCGAGCTGGCCAACGCGACGTTGGTCGGACTCCGCGACGCCGTGTGGGCCATCCGCAACGATCGCCTCCGGGCGGGCCGCGCGGTGGACGAGCTGGCCGGTCGCGACGCCGGCGACGCAGCGATCGCCGGCTACTTCGCAGTGCACCAGGCGCTGTCGGCGCTGGACAGGCTCGAGGTCCGCGGCCGTGACTCGGCCGGCGTGCACCTCTACGTGTGGAACCACGGTCTGACCCCCGACGACCCCGCCGTGCAGGCGCTGCTCGGTGCGCGTCAGGACAACCCGCTGTTCCTCAACGGATCAGTGCGCTTCGCGGGCGGGTGCATCAGCTTCGTGTACAAGGCGGCGGTGGAGATCGGCGAGCTCGGCGACAACACCCGGAACCTGCGCAAGTCGATCGCCGCCGACTCGCTGCTCCGGCTCGCGCTGTCGGCTCCGACGGCACGCCTCGCCCTGCTCGGTCACACTCGCTGGGCCAGCGTCGGGATCATCAGCGAGGCCAACTGCCATCCGCTGAACAGCGAAGAGGTGGAGTCCAGCTACGACAGCGGGCCGTACGTGGTCGGCGCGCTCAACGGCGACGTCGACAACCACGCCGACCTCAAGGTCGAGTACAACCTGCGCATCGCCGGCCCGATCACCACCGACGCGAAGGTGATCCCCGCGATGGTCTCGCGGTTGTCGGGCGTGTCGGCGGGAGATCTCACCGAGTCCTTCCGCCGCACCGTGTCCAGCTTCGAGGGCAGCGTCGCGATCGGTGCGGCGTCGGCGCAGCACCCCGATCAGCTCCTGCTCGCACTGCGCGGCAGTGGTCAGGCGCTGTACGTCGGCCTCGCCGAGGACACGTTCATCGTCGCCAGCGAGCCCTACGGCGTGGTCGAGGAGACCACCCGGTACGTCCGCATGGACGGCGAGACGGCCGCCCATCCGGACCAGCCGATGAGCCGCGGTCAGGTGTTCGCGCTCTCGATGGATCACGCCGGAGAACTGGAAGGCATCCGGCGGATCTCCTACGACGGCACCGAGCTGCCGATCTCCGCGGACGAGGTCGTCACCGCGGAGGTGACGACCCGGGACATCGATCGGGGAGCGTCCCCGCATTTCCTGCTGAAGGAGATCAGCGAGGCACCGAACAGCTTCCGCAAGACGCTGCGCGCCAAGATCGTCGAGCACGACGGTCTGCTCCGCGCGTCGGTCGGTGATCGCGCGATGCCGCCCGAGATCGTCGAACGCTTGCGCAACGGCGGCATCCGACGCGTCCTCGTCATCGGTCAGGGCACGGCCGCGGTGGCTGGGCGAAGCGTCGCGACCACACTCGACGTGCTGGTGGAAGGCGGCCTCGACGTCGACCCGATCGTGGCCACCGAGCTGAGTGGCTTCGGCATGCGCCTCGACATGAGCGACACACTGGTGATCGCCGTCAGCCAGAGCGGCACGACCACCGACACCAACCGCACCGTCGATCTCGTGCGTGGCCGTGGCGCGTTGGTGATCGGCATCGTCAACCGTCGGAACAGCGATCTCACCGACAAGGCCGACGGAGTGCTCTACACATCCGACGGACGCGACGTGGAGATGAGCGTTGCCTCGACGAAGGCGTTCTACGCACAGGTTGCCGCGGGCACGCTGCTGGCGTGCGCGATCAGCGAGGCGGCGGGGCTCGGCTCCGACACGCGCCGTCACGAGTTGCTCACGTCGCTGCGCGAGATGCCGGACGCGATGCGCGAGGTGCTCGAGCTGCGCGCCAACATCGGCGACGCCGCGCAGAAGTACGCGCCACAGCGCCGCTACTGGACCGTCGTCGGCAACGGTGTCAACGCGGTCGCCGCGCAGGAGGTGCGGATCAAGCTGAGCGAGCTCTGCTACAAGAGCATCGCCTGCGACTTCACCGAGGACAAGAAGCACATCGACCTCTCGTGCGAGCCGCTGATCCTCGTCTGCGCGGCGGGCCTCGTCGGCGGCACGGCGGACGACGTGGCCAAGGAGGTCGCGATCTTCCGGGCCCACAAGGCGCTGCCAATCGTCATTGCGACCGTCGGTGAGACGCGGTTCTCCGCCGCCGCGCATGTCGTGAGCGTTCCCGTCGTCGATCCCGCGTTGGCGTTCATCCTGTCCGCGATGGTCGGGCACCTGTTCGGCTACGAGGCCGCCTTGGCGATCGATGCATCTGCCCGTCCGTTGCGCGAGGCACGCGAGCTGATCGAGCGGGTCGTCGGCGCGACGGACGTCGGGGACGAAGTCGTCCGTCTGGTCACTGCTGAGCTCGGCCCGATCGCCGAACGGTTCATGGTCAGCCTGCGCAGCAACCTGTACGACGGCCAGCTCGAAGCCTCGACCGCGGTGCGGCTGACGTCGATGCTCCGCAGCGCGTTGAGCCCGCAGCCGCTCGAGGCGTACCAGTTCGACACCGGAAAACTCGGTACGCCCAGCCTGCTGATCGACGACCTCACCGCCGCGCTGACCCGTGCGATCGAGGAGCTGACCCGGCCGATCGACGCGATCAAGCACCAGGCGAAGACGGTCACGGTGGGCATCAGCCGCAGCGACGAGGGCGTGCTCGACCGCAACCTGGTCCAGGCGGTGCTGACCGCAGGTGTCGGCCGCGACCGCCTGTCGTACAAGTCGCTGAAGGTGCTCGCCGACCTCGACCCGGCGGTTGCTGACGTGGTCGGGTTCACCCGTTACCGGATCGAGGGCGATCCCGAGTCGGGTGACGCGACCATCTCGATCCTCGATCGCGGCGGCCTGTCGCGCGACGTGCCATCGCGGGTCGAGCGGAACAGCTCGCTGCTCGGCACCAAGCGTCGCGTCGCCGCCGAGCGCGAGGTGCTGGTCGCCCAGGGCCGTAGCGACGGCCGCACGGTGATCTTCGTCCCGGAGGTCAAGGCCAACCACACCACCGGCATCACGTTGCTGCACGTGCGGTTCCACGAGCGCCTGCCCGCGTCGACGATGCGTGGCGTCCTGCAGGGATACGACCGTCGCTACGACCGCCTCGTCGACTGGGTGGCAGAGACCGAGGGCGGGTTCCGCGAGGACCGTCTCAGCGAGGTCTCGGTCGCCGATCTGCTGATCCTGCCGATCAGTGAGATGGCCGATCACTGGCGTGCCTGAGCCGACGACACCGCCTGTTCCAGGTCGCTCTCGGCGATGATCGGGATCGGCGTCGATGCCGTCGAGATCGAGCGGTTCCGCGTCTCGCTGACGCGCACGCCGACGATGCGCGACCGGTTGTTCACGGCCGAAGAACTGGCCTACGTGGCACCGAAGGCAGATCCCGTGCCCTCGCTGGCGGCACGGTTCGCGGCACGCGAGGCGGTGATGAAGGCGCTCGGTGTCGGCCTCGGGTCCTTCGGCTTCCACGACGTCTGGGTGTCCCGCGCCGCCTCCGGTCTCCCCTCGCTGAACGTGACGGGAGCCGCCGCCGTCCTCGCCGATGCAGCGGGTGTCACGCGCTGGCACGTCTCGTTGACGCACAGCGATCTGATCGCGATCGCATACGTGATCGCCGAGTGACGCATCGTTCGCGCTGCCGTCGACGGGCCGCACGCCGATCCGAGCAGCGGGAGCCGTTGGCTACGCTGACCTGATGCTCCCGATCGTGACGCCGGACGAGATGCGGGCCATCGACGCTGCGGCGACGACCGATTCGTGGAACCCGGT
>JAOBWO010000051.1 GCA_025463415.1 Acidimicrobiales bacterium
GGATCACGCTGACGAGGTTGCGGCCTTCGTCGATGCTGACCGGGTAGTCGACGCCGTTGATCTGCAGGCTGATCTCGTGGGTGCTCATCGAGCGGCTCCGATCCCGAACGCGCGGTTGACAGGGATGCCGATGATCTCGCCGGCGGCGCGTCGGGCGGCGGCCTCGGCGGCGCGGCGGGCCATCACGCCGACGCAGTGACGGCGATAGCTGTCGCCGGCGCGGAGATCGCTGATCGGCGACGACTGCTCGGATGCGATCTCGCCGACCGCGGTCAGCGCCGCAGCGTCGAGCGGCTTGCCGACGAAGGCGTCGAGACCGGTCACCGAGATGATCGTCGGCGCAACTGCGGTGAGTGCGATGGCGAGCGATTCGACGGTTCCGTCTGCCGCGAGCGTGATCGACGCGCCGGCGCCGACCACGGCGATCTCCATCGCGCGGCGGTACTCCAGGCGCACGTATGCGCTCGACGACCTGGTGCCTCCCGCCGCAGTCGGTGCCGGGACGAGGATGGCTGTGCACAGCTCGTCGGTGGCAGCGACGTTGCGACCGGGTCCGGTCCAGAGTTCGGCGAGGGGCACGACGCGCGTGCTGTCGACCGTGCGCAGCTCGACCCTGGCGCCGAGGGCGAGCAACGGCGCGCCCGTGTCCATCGCGGGTGAGCTGTTCATCACGTTGCCGCCCAGCGTCCCCACGTTGCGGGTGGCCGGCGAGCCGACCAGTGCACACGCGTCCGCGAGGCCCGGGTAGCTGTCGACGATCAGCGGATGGAGCATCAGCGTCGCGTGTGTGGCCAGCGCGCCAATTCGCACGCCGTCGTCGGTGCCGGTGACCCGGGCGAGATCGCCGAGTCGGTCGATCGCGACGATCGAAGCCGGCAGCGCTGCTTTGCCATGGCGGGCAGCGACGACGAGGTCGCTGCCACCGGCAACCGGACGTGCTCCGGCGGCCATCGCCGCGAGCGCGTCCTCCAGCGTGGTTGCGATCGTGAACGTCATGACTGCATCGCCTTCCACACCCGCTCGGCCGTCATCGGCAGCTGTCGCACCGGTTGACCGACCAGCTTGGCGATCGCGTTCGAGATCGCTGCCGCCGTGGCCACGTTCGGCGCCTCGGCCAATCCCTTCGCGCCACGTGGACCGGCATTGGGTGTCACGATCTGCACGAAGGTGGTGCGGATCACCGGCGAGTCCGCACACGTCTGCAGCTTGTACTCGAGCAGTCCTGTGTTGCGCTGGTGCCCTTCGGCGTCGTACTGAGCGCCTTCGGTGAGCGCCTGTCCGATCCCCATCATCACGCCGCCCTCGACCTGGCCGAGCGCGCCCATCTCGTTGATGATCGTGCCCGAGTCGTGCGCGGTGCCGACCTCCATCACCCGCACCACGCCGGTGTCCCGGTCGAGCCGGACCCGAACTGCGTGGCAGGAGAACTGCGGGGCGACGAACGCGGCCATGCCGAGATCGCCGACGCAGCTGGAACCGACCAGGGCCGGCGCCGCGGGCGGTGCGCCCGATCCGTGGCCGATCAGCAGCTCGCCGCCTGCGGCGATGCCGGCCAGCTCGGCGATCGAGACAGTGGATGTCGGCGAGCCGGCGACGTGGGCGTGGCCGTCGGCCAGCACGATGTCGGCGGGCGCCGCTTCGAGGAACTCCGCGGCCAGCGATCTGAGCTGCTCGGCGACTTGGCCGGCTGCCGCCACCACGGCGCGCCCGTTGTTGAACAGGGTCTGCGAGCCGGTGGCACCCATGTCGTAGGGCGCGACGCTGGTGTCCTGGTAGACGAGCTCGAAGTCCTCGGCGTTCATCCCCAACTCGTCCGCAGCGAGCTGGCGCAGCGTCATCACCGCGCCGGTGCCGCACTCCTGCGCGCCCGTGATGATCTGCGCCGAGCCGTCGCCGTCGATCTTCAGGTATGCGCCGGACGGCACGGAGAAGCTCGGCCACCAGCCGATCGCCACGCCGATCGCCTCGTCGTCCGGCAGCGGCTGCCCGTAGTCGACCAGTGCGGTTGCTTCGTCGATGCAACGCTGCACGCCGATCTCGCCGTAGGTCTGACCGCTCGGACCGATGTCGCCGGTGTCGACCGCGTTCAGCTTGCGGAACGCGACGGGGTCCATGCCGACGGCCTTGGCCACCTCGTCGGTGTGCGACTCCAGCGCCCAGCACGCCTGCGGCGCCGTTGGTGCGCGCACCGAGCCCGACGGCTGCAGGTTCGTGTAGACGAGATGCGAATCGATGTGGACGTTGGGGATCTTGTACGGCCCGGACACGTGCATCGCGGCCAGCTGGGAGAAGAAACCGGCGTCGGTGGTGTAGGCGCCGTTGTCGATCGCGATCCACGCCTTGCGTGCGGTGATCGTGCCGTCGCTGCGAACGCCTGTCTGGACGTCGATGATCATGCCCTCGCGCCGCCGGTCGGGTGCGAAGAACTCCTCGCGGCGCGAGAACACCAGCCGCACCGGGCGCTTGGCGGCCTTTGCCAGGGCGGCGATGTGGGCCTCGTAGTGGAACCCGCACTTGCCGCCGAACCCGCCACCGAGGTGGGGCACGATGATCCGCACCCGGCTCGCCGGCATCTCCAGGGTCTCGCACACACCGGCCCGGGCATCGAAGGGCACTTGGGTGGAGGTCCAGATCGTGACCTTGTTGCCCTCCCACTGGGCCAGCACGGCGCGGGGCTCGATCGGCGCCGCGTGGCATCCGTCGGCCACGTACCGGCTCGACACGACGTGGTCTGCCTCGGCGAACCCGGCATCGACGTCGCCCTTCGTGATCGACGAGAACGACGCATCGTTGCGGTCACGCACGACCGGATCGCCGGCCCCGTAGGCCGCCCATCCCTCGTGGACCAGCAACGAGTCGCCGGCCAGTGCCGCTTCGAGGTCGGTGATCGGCGGGAGCGGCTCGTACTCGACGACGATCGCGTCGACGGCCTGTTGGGCGACGGTCGCGTTGACCGCGGCGACGGCCGCGACGACCTCGCCCTCGTAGCGCACCACGTCGCGGGCGAACAGCGTGCGGTCCTGAACGAAGGGGCCGAAGCGAACGTCCGGCACGTCGTCGGCGGTCAACACCGCGAACACGCCAGGCATCGCTCGTGCCGCGGACACGTCGAGCCGAATGATCCGCGCGTGGGCGATCTCGGCATAGCGGAACTTCGCCGCGAGCATGCCCGTGAGCGTGAGGTCGGCGGTGTACCGCCCGCTGCCGGTGACCTTGTCGGGTCCATCGGCGCGGACGAATCGGGGTGCGGTGGCCGCTGTCATCAGGGTCGCTTTCGCTGGGCGGGAGGAACGTTGTCGATCCACCAATATGGCACGCGCCACCGACCTGCCGCCCCGATTCGTGTGAGTAGGCGTCGCTGCGGAGAATGAGCACCGGATGCTCAGGTGGTCGAACGGGCGAAATGGTCCGCTGGCAACCATGAAGACCCGAATCACCTTCCGCCCTGCGCTCTGCGCGCTGCTCGCCGTCTCGACGTCGTCGGCCGGCGTCACCATCCTCGCTCAGGTCGAGCCGGTCGCTGCGGCGATCGGCGACATCACCACGGTCGGCGGCGCCGGCAGCGGTGACGGCCGACTGGCCACGCTCGTCGGGCTCGACACCGTCGACGGGGTCGCAGTCGACCTGAACGGCAACGTCTACGTGGCCGAGCGGTTCGAGCACCGGGTCCGCATGATCAATGGCGCCACAGGCGTGATCAGCACGATCGCCGGCACCGGCGTCAGCGGTGGTGCCGGCGACAACGGCCAGGCCGTCAACGCCACGTTGGTCGGGCCGATCGGCCTGGCCTACGGGGCGAACGACAACAGCCTCTACATCGGTGACGGCAACGTCATCCGTCGGGTCGACCTGACCACCGGGATCATCACCCACTTCGCAGGCAACGGCGGTGCGATCGACGGCGGTGCGGCAGCGACGGCGCGGTTCCAGGACATCTCGGCACTCGCTGTCGATGCAACGGGCGACGTGTTCGTGGCCGACCACATCGACAACCGCGTCCGCGAGATCTCCGGCGGCATCGTCTCGACCGTCATCGGATCGCCCGTGGTGGACGTGAACGTCAAGGGCGTCGTCGGCAACACCGGCGATGCCGGCCCGGCGACCGCGGCCACGCTGAACGATCCGCAGGGCATCGCAGTCGACGCCGCTGGAAACCTCTACGTGTCCGACACGGGCAACAAGCGTGTCCGGCGGGTCGACGTCAACACGCACACGATCGACGCCTTCGCCGGCGGCGGCGGCCTGTTGCTGGGCGACGGCGGCGCAGCAGTGAACGCGCGCCTCGATACCCCGACCGAGCTGGTGGTGGTCGGCGCGTCGGTGCTGATCGCCGACCCCAGCGAGTCGCGGATCCGCGCCGTCGCTGCAGGGATCATCACGACGTACGCCGGCACGGGTGCACAAACTGCATCGGGTGACGGCGGACCCGCTGCGCAGGCAGCGTTCGCCTATCCGAAGCGGGTCACAGCGGACGCGACGGGCACGGTCTTCGTCGGGGACTACTCGGCCGGACAGGTCCGTCGCCTCGCAGCGGCCGCCCCGCACGTCACGACCACCAGTGGCGGCGACAACGCGGTCAAGTACGCCGGCAACGGCGCCGCGGCCACGGCAGCACTGCTGGGCGCACCGTCGGATGTGATCACGCTCAGCAATGGCGACATCGTCTTCAGCGACCGGCAGGCGAACGTGCTGCGTCGGATCAGCGCCGCCAACGGCACCATCTCGATCCTTGCGGGAACCGGCCATGCCGGGTTCTCCGGTGACGGCGGGCCGGCGACCGCAGCACAACTGTCCTCGCCGGGCGGTCTCGCCGTCGACGGCAATGATTCGATCTACGCGGCCGACGTCCAGAACGCACGCGTCCGCAAGATCGATGCAAACGGAATCATCTCGACCATCGTCGGCACGGGGTCGTTCAGCCACTCGGGTGACGGCGGACCGGCCACTGCCGCCAGCCTGCAGTGGATGAGCGGGATCGTGATGACCTCCACCGGTGACCTGCTGGTCGTCGAGAACGGCACGCGCGTCCGCAAGATCGACAACACGACGGGCATCATCACCACAATCGCCGGCACCGGCATCAACGGAGCCGCCGGGGACAACGGACCGGCCGCGTCGGCGTCGTTCAGCTATGCGATCGCAGTGGCGGTGGATGCTGCCGACGACATCTACGTCCTCGACGTCAACGCCCGCAACGTCCGCCGCATCGACGCCGTCTCCGGCGTGATCACCACCATCGCAGGCACGGGAGGGTACGGCTCGGCCGGCGACGGTGGACCGGCGCTCGCCGCAACCTTCACCCACCCGGTCGATCTCGTCGTCGACGGTGCCGGCAACATCTTCATCGCCGATGACACGGGGCAGACGGTGCGACGGATCGACGCCGCGACGAAGAAGATCTCGACGCTCGCCGGCACTGGCGTCGGCGGCTTCGGCGGCGACAACGGACCCGGTCCCGCTGCCCGCGTTCTGTACCCGTCCGGCGTGAACGTCGACCGTTTCGGCAACGTGCTGCTCGCCGACTCCGGCAACCAGCGCATCCGCAAGATCGACACCGTCGCGGTGCCGTTCGTCCCGCCGACGCCCCCGGTTCCCGTCGCGCTCCCTCCGGTCACGGTTCCGCCCGCCACCGTGCCCCCGGCCGATCCGCCGCCCGTCACGGTGCCCGCGACGATCCCTGTCGTCGACCCGGTCGTCCCCCACTTCCAGCCGGTGCAGCCGGAGCGGCTGCTCGACACCCGCTCGGGCATCGGTGCACCCGCCCAGCCCGTGGGCGCAGGCTCCACCCTCGTGCTCCAGGTCACCGGTGCCGGATCGACCAAGGTTCCTGCCGACGCCAACGCAGTCGTGCTGAACATCACGGCGACGGACGCCACCGCCGACGGGTTCGTGACCGCCTGGCCGTGTGGGCAGCCGCAACCCGCGACCTCCAGCCTCAACGTCACCGCGGGCCTCACCGGCCCCAACCTGACGATCACCAAGGTCGGTGACAACGGCACGATCTGCCTGTTCAGCCAGCGATCGCTGGACCTGATCGCCGACCTCGACGGCTGGTTTCCCGCCGGCTCGGCGTACACGCCCGTCCAACCGGAGCGCCTCCTCGACACACGCGACGGCACCCGCGCTCCGGCGCAGCCCCTCATCGGCGGCGACATGCTCGTGTTGCACGTCACCGGCGCCGGCACCACGAACGTGCCCGCAGATGCGACAGCAGCCGTGCTCAACATCACCGCCACCAACGCCTCGGCGGCCGGCTACGTGACCGTCTGGCCCTGCGGCCAACCACGACCGACGGCGTCGAACATCAACATCGCCGCCGGCCGGACCGTGCCGAACCTGACGATCACGAAGCTCGGCGAGGGCGGCACGATCTGCCTCTTCAGCCAGCACACCCTCGACCTCGTCGCCGACATCGACGGCTGGTTCCCCGCCGCGACGGACTTCGTCTCGGTCCAGCCCGAGCGGCTGCTCGACACGCGCAGCAGCACCGTCTCGCCGGCACACACGGTCGCAGCGGGCTCCACGATCGTGCTGCAGGTGACCGGCGCCGGAGCGACAAACGTTCCGTCGACGGCCAACGCCGCCGTGCTGAACATCACCGCCACCAATGCACAGGCGTCGGGGTTCGTCACGGTCTGGCCGTGCGGCCAACCCCAGCCAACTGCTTCGAACCTGAACGTCGCAGCCGGTCAGACGGTGCCGAACCTGACGATCACCAAGCTCGGCGACAACGGCACGATCTGCCTGTTCTCGCAGCAGGCGCTCGACCTGGTTGCCGACGTCAGCGGCTGGTTCGCCGGCTGAGGCTTCCGGCTGGTGGGCGCGAAGACCGCGTCAGCTCAGTGAGTCGCGGAGCACGGTCTTGAGCACCTTGCCGCTGGCGTTGCGGGGCAGCGCATCAACGATCACGACCTGTGTGGGCTTCTTGTAGGACGCCAGTCGCTCGCGACACCAGGCGGTGATCTCCTCCAGCCCGGGCGACTCGACGCCCGCGACCGGAACGATGATCGCGACCGGCGTCTCCACCCAACGTGGGTGGGGAACGCCGATCACCGCGACCTCCTCGACCGCTGGGTGCCGGCCGACAACGGCCTCGACCTCGGCCGAGTAGATGTTCTCGCCGCCACTGATGATCATGTCCTTCTTGCGGTCGATCACGGTGATGAAGCCGTCGGCGTCTCGCCGCACGAGGTCGCCGCTGTGGAACCAACCGCCGGCGAACGCTTCCTCCGTTGCCGCTGGATCGTTCCAGTAGCCGAGCATCACCGTCGGGCCCCGGTAGACGATCTCCCCCCCGTCGCCGTCATTCACGTCGACCATGTCGTCGTCGACGATGCGCACTTCCACGTTCGGCACCGGCGTGCCGACCGAACCCATCTTGCGGATCGCATCGACGCCACGGAGGATGCACGTCAGCGGGCTCATCTCCGTCTGCCCGAACGTGTTGAACGTGGCAACGCCCGGGAACGCCGCCGCCATCGCTTCCAGCACGGCCATCGGGGCGTTCGATCCACCCCACGCGATCTGGCGCAGGCTGCTGCACCGCCGACCGACGGCCGGCACTGCACAGATGTCCTTCCACTGCGTCGGCACGAGGAAGCAGCACGTGACTCCCTCGGCCTCGATCACGTCGACCATCTCGGCTGCGTCGAACTGCCCGGATGGCATGATCACGCACGTGCCGCCGAGCAAGAGGCACGGCAACAGGCTGCTGACTCCTGCGATGTGGCACAGCGACAGTCCCGACAACCACACCTCACCATCGCCGGTGATGCCATGGGTGGCGATCTTCGTATACGTGTTGTGCAGCAGGTTGGCGTGGGACAGCACCGCACCTTTGGGACGGCCGGTGGTGCCCGACGTGTAGATGATGAACGCCGGATCGTCGAGCGCGATCGACGGGCGTTGCTCGGCCGGTGCGTGGCCCGCGATCAGCTGCTCCATGCGCTCGGCGCGTGGCGATACTTCGGTCGGCTCTGCATCGGTGACCGTGACGGACATGTCCGAACGCGACGCAAGCACGGCCGCGGCGACGGCCGCATTCGCGGCGTCGACGACGAACATCGATGCGCTGCAGTCGTCGACGATGTAGCCGACCTCGTCCGCAGCGAGACGGAAGTTGATCGGCACTGCAATCGCGCCGAGTCTCGCCGCCGACCAGAACACCTCCACGAACGCGATCGAGTTGTGCATCAGGATCGCGATGCGGTCGCCGGCGACGATCCCTCGCGCCTCGAACGCGGCAGCCAACCGAGCCACGCGCGCCTCGGTCTCGGCGAACGTCTGCGACGCATCACCGCAGCGATACGCGACCAGATCCGGGTTGGTGCGCGCCTGCCGCGCGAGCTGATCGCCGAGGGTCATCCCGCGCGCCGCGTCGATCAGCGCGGCGTTCGGCCCCTGCGTCTGAGACATCTGCGGCATCTGCGCATTCTGACCCGCCGTTCGGGCCTCGCAGGGGTCCGAGGGGTGCAAAGAACGGAGTTGCGAGTGCAAAGAGTGGTTGCGAACGATGCGCTCACGATATATCGTGACTGCATCAACGAACGAACGTTGACCAACCAGAAACGAGTGCACCATGGATCCCAGATCCCACGAACACGACCATCACCACGAGCACGATCATCGCGGCCGGTTCGGCCGCCACGGCGGCCCCGCACTGCGCGGCGGTCGCGGCGAAGGCGGCTTCGGCCGGCGCGGCCGCGGCGGGCGCGGCGGCTTGGGCTTCGGCTTCGACCCCGATGCGATGATGGGTCGCGGTCCCCGTCGAGGCCGGGGCGACGTCCGCACCGCGGTGCTGATGCTGCTCCTCGAACGCCCGATGCACGGCTACGAGATGATCCAGGAGATCAAGGCGCGCAGCGCCGAGGCCTGGAGCCCGAGCCCGGGCGCGATCTACCCGACGCTGCAGCTGCTCACTGACGAGGGCCTGATCACCACCGACGAGCTGGACGGCAAGAAGGTGTCCAAGCTCACCGATGTGGGTCGCTCGACCGCCGAGGAGCTGAAGGCCACCAAGACCGCGCCCTGGGACGACGCCTCCGCAGACGCCGGCGACGGCGCAGTCGACCTCCGCCACTCGATCCATCAGCTGCTCACCGCAGTGCGCTCCACCTTCGGCGGATCGAACGCACAGCGCCAGAAGGTCGGCGAGATCCTCGACGAGACCCGGCGGAAGATCTACGCGATGCTCGCCGCGGACGAGAGCTGAACGCGAGATGACGCTCCGGCTCACGCTGCGACCGGCGACAGGGGTGTCAGCAAGACTGCCGTCGCATGAGCAACAACTTGCTGACACCCTTCGACGACTACCCCATCCACCAGGCGCCGCGACCGATCGCCACCCAGGGCACCACGGATCGCAACGCCTACGGGCGGTACTGGCTCGGTGCCGGGCACCGCAACGGTGACTTCCACGTCGAGCTCGCGTTCGGTCGCTACCCGAACCTGCGTGTCGTCGACGGTCACCTGTCGATCGTCAAGAACGGTCGCCAGTCGTCCTTCCACGCATCGGGCGAAGCGCCACTCGACCCGACCGACACCAGCGTCGGCCCGTTCCGCCTGGAGGTCGTGAAGCCGCTCCAGGAGCTGCGCTTCATCATCGAACCGAACGAGACGGGCATCGCCTGCGACCTGACCTACCGTGCGCGGACCGGCGCGTTGCTGGAGGACCACACCGTGATGGTCGATGGCCCGCTGGTCCAGGTCGACATGGCCCGCTTCCTCCAGTTCGGCTCGTGGGCGGGAACGGTGGAGGTCGATGGTGACACCACCGTGCTGGAGCACGACGAGGTGTTCGGCATCCGCGACCGTTCGTGGGGTGTGCGACCGGTGGGCACCCAGCCTCCGGGCCGTCCCGCGTCACGCACGCCGATGGCGTGGCTGTGGGCACCCATCCACTTCGACGACGACTGTCGCGTCGTCGGCTGGTTCGAGCTCCCCGGCGGCACCAAGTGGCGCGCCGACGGCCACGTCCTCCCCGTCACCGAACCCGTGCCGCTCTCGGTCGGGATGGGTGACCCAGGCGTCAGCCGGATCGACCCCGAGCAGATCCACCTCGACTTCCACCAGGGCTCGCGCTGGGCGAAGGCGATCTCGATCGATGTCGCGCCCGAAGGCGGCACGCCATACACGATGGAGCTCGAACCGCTGTTGCGCTTCGACATGCTCGGCATCGGCTACAACAACCCCGAATGGGCCCACGGCGTGTGGCACGGCGTGTCCGAGGTCGGCCGCGAAGACTGGAACATGGCTGGCGTCGCTCCTCTGGACCCCAGCCACCAACACGTGCACCACGTCGTGCGCGCCCGCATCGGCGACAAGGTGGGCATCGGCATCTTCGAGCAGATCATCTTCGGGCCGCACACGCAGTGGGGCTTCAGCGACATCCTCGACGGGTCGAAGTAGCCGATGGGTGTGCTCGAGGGCAAGGTCGCGATCGTGACCGGCGCGGGCCAGGGCGTCGGCCGAGGCATCGCCCTCGCGCTCGCCGCGGAGGGCGCGTCGGTGGTGATCGCCGGTCGGACGATGGACAAGTGCGTCGACGCCGCCGAGGAGATCACGGGGCGCGGTGGATCCGCGCTCCCGATTGCATGCGACGTGAAGGTGGCCGCCGACGTGGAGTCGTGCGTGACAGCGGCGATCGAACGGTTCGGCCGGCTGGACATCATGGTCAACAACGCCCAGGAGGTGCCGCGTGGTCGCATCCTCGACGTCTCCGACGATGCCTACCGTGCGGGCTGGGAGTCAGGCCCGCTGGCGACGCTGCGGTTCATGCGCGCCTGCCATCCGCACCTCGCCGGTCGCAACGGTGTGATCATCAACCTCGCCAGCCGCTCCGGGATCAAGCCGAACGCGGCCGGTGCCGGCGTCTACGCCGCCATCAAGGAGGACACCCGCACGCTGACCCGGGCGGCCGCGGTCGAGTGGGCAGCGGATGGGATCCGTGTCTACGCGCTGCTGCCGCTGTCGAACTCCCCGGCACTCGAACGGCTCGAGCACGACGAGCCCGCGGTGTACGAGCGCGTGCTCAGCGAGATCCCGATGCGCCGCTTCGGCGATCCCGAGGCCGACATCGGTCGGGTCGCCGTGTTCCTGTGCAGCGACGACGCCGGCTACCTGACCGGCATCTCGATCACCGCGGACGGCGGCGCAGGCCACATCGGTTAGAGCCGCCGGGCGGGTCTCCGGTCCGTGTCGATCACCAGATGTCGTCGCCGCGGATCAACGCGTCGGCGCCGCCGTCGACGAACAGCACCTGCCCGGTGATCAACGTGTTCTCCTCCGACGTGAGGAACGCGAGCACCGGCGCGATCTGACCGGGCTGTGCATGACCGGACAGGGGCATCGGCACGCCGGAGTCGATCATCGCCAGGCCGGCGGGGTCGTCGAGCAGCTCCTGGATCATCGGCGTCTCCACGGTGCCGGGCCCGATCGCGTTGAGCGCGATCCCGGCACCGGCCCAGTCGGACGTCGGCGCGGTACGGCGAACCCATCGCGCCAGTGCACGCTTCGATGACGGATACGCCAGGATCGGGTTCGTTTCCGCCGCCGCTGCCGCAGCCTCTTCGTCGCTGGCCAGGCACGCCTCCACGGCTGCGTCGATGGCGGTGAACACGACGCCGATCGACGAGATCACGACGACCCTCGGCGAGTCGGACGTGGCCAGCAGGGGACGAACGCCCTCGAGCAGGGCGATCGTGCCGAAGTAGTTGACCCGCATCACGAGCCCGGTCATCACGGCTGTTCCGGCACAAGCGATCACCGCATCGAGGGCTCCCCCGGCGTGGTCGATCACGCCGGCGACCGCAGCGGCGCGCCCGTCCGCGGTGGCGAGATCCGCCACGACGTCGGCGTCGTGGAGGTCGAGCGTGATCACGCGGTGGTCACGATCGCGGAGGTACTGGGTGGTCGCGAATCCGATGCCGGAGGCGGCGCCGGTGACCAGGTAGGTGCGGGGCATGACGCCATCTTGGTTGCGAGGCCCACGGCATTCGTCACCGGCTGTTCGATCGGCACCCAGCGGCCGGGTGGCGCCACTACTCTGCTGCAGCGTGGTGACCGACGGGCATCGGCGATGAAGACGGCGATCGGGCAATGACGGACAATTTTCGCGATCATTTCCGTCCCACAGCGAGCGGCATCCGCGCAGACTCCGTGTTCACGAACCGGGTCTCCGAAGTCGCTGCGTTCGATCGATCAATCTCCGTGCTGACGGCATGGCTCGGCGTGCCAGGCAGCGTTGACGTCGATGCGCCCCGGCACAACCTGCTTGCGTTTCATGGCATCGGCGGCATTGGCAAGACGACTCTCATCGGGGAACTCGAACGTCGGATCCGGCTTGGTCCGACGCCGGCCGCGACGTGTCGAATCGATTTCCAGGATCCCTCGGCGTTCAGTGTCGAGGACCTCATCCTGCGCGTTCGCGCGGCCGTGGGCGAGTTGGGCAAGCCGTGCATCGCCTTCGACGTTGCCCTGTCGTTCTATTGGAGCATCGCGCACCCCGGAACGAGCCTGGAGTTGTACACGCGCAGCAACTCAGTGCTTCAGAAGGTGGGCGAGAAAATTGGATTGCCCGACTGCGTCGAGGATGCCGTGCAGGAGGTCGCGTCGGCGATCGCGGGCCTCACCGTGATCGCTGGCGCGGGAACGCGTCTGATTCAGACGGTCGTCAACGCCGTGCGAACCAAGGCTCGCATCCGTCACGCGATCGCGGGGTGCGCATCGCTGCCAATGTTCCTCGAGACGGATTCTCCGGAGGAGTCGCTCTCGTACATGCCGGCGCTTTTGGCCTGGGACCTCCAACAGGCTGGCTCACCTCGGGTCACGGTCTTTCTCGATGCCTACGAAGCGGTGACGGATCGCGGGCGCGAAACCGAGCGGGTGATCCAGCGGATCTGCTACCTCCTGCCCAACGTGCTGTTCGTAACTGCCGGTCGAAACCGGATCGACTGGGAGCGACAGGAGCTCGAGGGTGCCTTGGACTACGTTGGCCCAACCTGCTGGCCAGATCTCGTCGGCGAAGCGCAGCAACCGAGTGATCACTGCATCCTCGTCGGCGACCTGTCGCCAGAAGACTCCGAGAGGTACCTGTGCAATCGGCTCCGATCAGG
>JAOBWO010000052.1 GCA_025463415.1 Acidimicrobiales bacterium
CCCCAGCCGGCCTCCTGCAGCTTGGCACCGACGAGTTCGGCCGCCTTCCACGTGTTGCCGGTGAGGCTCTCGACGAGCAGTGCTGCTTCCATCCCACGATTCAAGCAGGTCTGGATCGCGAGGTGACGAAACCGGCTGCGGTGGCGGATCAGCCGGTGGTCGCGCCGAAATCGAGCTTGCGGCCGAAGACCCGCTGGGAGCTGTAGATGCCATGGTGGCCGCTGACGATGTAGGCGACGACGCATCCGACCGCGATCGGCACGATCGTTCCACTGCCGAACAGCTCGGCACCCATGATGATGCAGGCGATCGGCGCGTTCGCCGCCGCGCCGAACACCGCGCAGAATCCCACAGCGGCAAGCAGGCCGCCGCTGATGCCGAGCGGCAGCGCGAGCGCCGCGCCCAAGGTGGCCCCCATGACGAACAGTGGCGTGACCTCGCCCCCGAAGAATCCCGTGCCCACGCAGACGACGGTGAACAGCAGCTTGAGCGCGAACACAGCGAAGCTGAGGTGGTCGCCCTCGATCGCTCGGACGAGGTACGGCAGGGAAAGTCCCTGATACGCGTGACCGAAGATGGTGACCAACGCGATCACCACGATGCCACCCATCAGTGGCCGAGCGGGCGCCCACGTGACCTGCTTCGCCATCGCCTGCTTCAGCGTGTGCGTGGCGTATGCGAACGTCGCGGCCACGGCACCGAACAGCAGCCCGGCGGCCGCGACGCGGATCAGCATCCACGGCGTGACGTGCGCGGCGATGGACGCGTATGGGGTGTGGTGGTAGCCGAGGGCGATCAACATCCGGTCGCCGACGATCGCTGCGGTGAGCGCGGGCACGATCGGCTCGAACCGCATCCGCCCCACGCCCTGCACCTCGAGCGCGAACACGGCACCGGCAACGGGCACACCGAAGACTGCGCCGAACCCGCCGGCAAGCGCGGCGACGAGCATCACCCGGCGGTCGGCCGGTGAGAGTCGGATCACCCGCGACAACCCGTCGGTCAGGCTGCCCGACATTTGCAGCGCGGTGCCTTCCCGGCCCACCGACGCGCCGAACAGGTGCGACACCCAGGTGCCGATCAGCACGAGTGGCGCCATGCGCCGCGGCACCCACTCGGTGGGCTCGTGGATCTCGTCGATCAGCAGATTCGTGCCCTCGTGTGATCGGCCGCCGAGGTAGTGGTAGGCGGCACCCATCCCCATGCCCGCGACCGGAAGCAGGAACACGAGCCATTGGCGGCCGTGCTCACGGAACTCCGTGACCCGTTCGAGCCCCTTCAGGAACACCCATGACGACAGCCCGGCCAGCGCGCCGGACAGCGCGCCGAGCGCGATCCAGCGCAGCAGCTGCCGGGCGAACGCGAGCTGTTCGGCGATCCGGCTGCGGACGTCGACGGCATCGCTCACGCCCGCTCCTACAGCTTCTTCAGCGGCGCCCACGCCAGGGCGAGGTGCTTCGTGCCGACATCGCGGAAGCGGATCGTGGCCTCGGCCTTCTCGCCGACGCCTTCGATGTCGATGATCACGCCCTCGCCGAACGACGGGTGCTCGACGTCGTCGCCGACCCGGAGTCCGATCTGCTGAGCGTTCGTCGGCTGGGGACCGAGCCTGCGACCGGCGGCGAGCGCCGCCTCGACGACGCGCTCGCGGTGTTCGTCGGTAGCGCGCGCCGCTGCGTCGTCGTCGACGTCGTTGCGCCGCCCCCGATACGCCGGTGCGTTGCCGCCCCGGTACCCGCCGCCGTGTCCGCCATCGCGATCGCGGTAGCTCTGCCGGCCGTACGTGCTGCGGCCCTTGACGTTGCCCTTGTTGTCCTGCAGCTCCGCGGGGATCTCGTCGAGGAACCGCGAGGACGGGTTGTACTGCGTGCTGCCGAACAGGCTGCGGCTCCAGGCGTGGGACACGTGCAGCTTCTCGCGTGCACGGGTGATGCCGACGTAGGCGAGCCGGCGCTCCTCCTCCATCTCGTCGGGATCGCTCTGCGCACGCACGTGCGGGAAGATGCCCTCTTCCATCCCGACCAGGAACACGTATGGGAACTCGAGGCCCTTCGCCGAGTGCAGCGTCATCAGGACGACCTTGTTGTCGTCGTCGAGATCGTCCGTGTCGGCCACCAGAGAGACCTGCTCGAGGAACTCGTCGACGCGAGTGAACTCGCGCGCCGATCCGATCAGCTCGCCGATGTTCTCCAAGCGACCGGCGGCCTCTACCGAGCTCTCCGCTTCCAGCTCGGCGAGGTAGCCGCTCTGGTCCAGCGCGGCCTGCAGCACCTCGGCGGGCGACCCGTCGAGGAGGTGTCCGAGCGAGTCGAGCAGCTCGGCGAACGCCAGCACCCCGCGAGCCGCGGTGCCCGACAGGCCGGCCTCATGGGCGTGGCGCATCGCATCGGCGAAGCCGTTGCCCATCTCGCGCGCCCACGCATCGAGCTTGCCGACGCTGGTGTCGCCGATGCCGCGCTTGGGCACGTTGAGGACCCGCTTGATGCTGACCTCGTCTGCCGGGTTGGCCGCAGCCCGGAGGTACGCCATCGCATCCTTGATCTCGCGGCGGTCGTAGAACCGCGTCCCTCCGACGACCTTGTACGGGATCCCGAAGCGCATCATCGCTTCCTCGACGACGCGGCTCTGCGCGTTGGTGCGGTAGAAGACCGCGATCTCCTTCCACATCGTCGCGTAGTTGTCGTGCGCGTCCTGCATGGTGCGCGCCACCCACATCGCCTCGTCACCCTCGTCGTCGGCGTGGTACCGAGTGATGCCCTCACCGCGGCCGAGCTCGCTCCACAGCTCCTTGGCCTTGCGCGTGGGGTTGTTCGAGATCACCGCGTTCGCGGCGTCGAGGATGATCTGCGTGCTGCGGTAGTTCTGGTTGAGCACGATCGTGGTGACGTCCGGGAACGCGTTCTCGAACTGGATGATGTTGCGCAGATCCGCCCCACGAAACTTGTAGATGCTGTTGTGCACGAGCATCCCGTTGGCGCTGTAGTGGTGCGTCGTGTCGACCTCCAGGTCGTACACGTCGCCGTGGTACACCTCGAAGTCGACGTCGTCCACTGTGCGCTCGGCCAGCACACCGTCGACGGCCACCAACACGGTCATCCCCCGCCGAAGGTGCGCGAGGGGTGTGTAGTCGTAGATCTCCGAACCGATCGATGCGCGGCGGCGGATCTGGGTGTTCGGATCGTCGACGAGGGCG
>JAOBWO010000062.1 GCA_025463415.1 Acidimicrobiales bacterium
GACCCTTCTCGGTGAGCGCGACGTGGGCGTGGCGGGCGTTGCCGCACGACTCCTTGGTGACCAGCCCGCGGCCGTGCATGCGGGTGATCTGGTGGAACAGCCGGCTCTTCTCCCACTGCGTGGCAGCACCCAGCTCGACCGCACGCATCCGCCCGCCGTCGGCCTCGGACAGGTGCACGAGCACCTCGTAGTCCGCCTCGGACAGCCCGGCCTCGCGTTGCAGGTGCTGCGCGATGCTGCGCCGGACCTTGCCCTGCATCGTCATGAACCCGCGCCACGCCCTCGCCTCGCGCGCATCGAGCCAAGGCGCAGGCTCGTGGTGGGCGGTGCTCATGACGCCATTCTACAAGGATCTCGAGCAAAGGTTGACATATCAACTGATGTCCGCTATCTTGGTTGATACATCAACTGCTCGCCACCCGGAGAGCCTCCCCACAAGAAGGACGTCATGACCGACACCACCGCCACCACCATCCCGGGCTACACCGCCGGCACCTGGACCATCGACCCGACGCACAGCGAGGTCGGCTTCTCGATCCGCCACATGATGGTCAGCAAGGTCCGCGGCAAGTTCACCAAGTTCGAGGGCGAGCTCGTCACCGGCGCCAACCCGCTCGACTCCTCCGTCACCGCCACGATCGAGCTCAGCTCCATCGACACCGGCAACACCGACCGCGACAACCACGTTCGCTCGGCCGACTTCTTCAACGTCGAGGCCCATCAGCTGATGACGTACACGTCCACCGGCGTACGCGCCAGCGGCAGCGAGTTCGTCCTCGACGGCGAGCTGACGCTGCGCGGCGTCACCAAGTCCGTCCCGCTCACGCTGGAGCTCGGCGGCTTCGGGCCGGATGCATACGGCGGCACCCGCGCCGGGTTCACCGCCACCGGTGAGATCTCCCGCGGCGACTTCGGTGTGGACTTCAACGCAGCGCTCGAGACCGGCGGCGTCATCCTCGCCGACAAGGTCGCGATCACCATGGAGATCGAAGCGATCCTGAAGGCCTGATCACACAGCCTCACTGGGGACAATTCCGCTGGACACTCCAGCGGGATTGTCCCCAGTGATCGTTTTCGGCGAGTGTCAGCTCGCGGCTGGGACGAGGTCGTGCAGCGAGTGGATCCGATGCAGATCTGCGCCACTCTCGGTGTCGGCATGGTCGTCGTACGGATCGAGGAGGATCGGCAGGAGCCCGGCGGCACGCGCACCGCACACGTCCATCGTCACGGAGTCGCCGACGAACGCGATCCGGCTCCGGTCGAAGTCGGCGAACGCCGGCAGGGCGAAGTCGAAGATCCGTGGGTCCGGCTTGGCGACTCCGACGAGGTGGCTGTCGACGATGACGCGCATCGCGGTGAGCGGACCCTCGCCGAGCTGGCAGACGGCCGAGCGTCGGAGGACTTCTTCGATCTGACCGCTGGCGTTCGAGACCACGCCCATCGGCATGTCGATCGATGCGAGCGCCGTGAGCGCGGTGATCGCCTCGGGGATGGCCCAGCGCCAGAGCACCGCCGTGCGGGTCGCTCCGAGCACGCCGGCGGCGTAGTGCAGATCGCGCTCCGGGACGCCGAGCGATTCGCAGTACCCGAGGTCGTACTCGTGCCAGAACGTCTCGCCGCTTCCCGCCCACGATTTCACGGCCATGCCGCGGTAGTGGGCCCGGATGTGCGCGGCCAGCGACGGATCACCCCCGTAGGGCGCCAGGAGCGGCCCGATCACCGTCGGGTCGGGCAGCACCAGGATGCCGCCCGCGTCGAACAGGATCGCGTCGAACAGGGTCGCCACGGGGGCGTGTGGTGGCGAGGAGGTCGGCGTCACCCGAGCGAAGCTATCGACGGCAGATCGACTCGGTCGTGTGACACAGCTCCCGGCAGCGATTGAGCTGGTCAAGCGGCCAGAACTAGGGTGCCGTGCGTGCGTAGTCCCCGTGATTTCTTCAAGCCCCTGGCCGTCGGCGCGCCGGACCCGGTGCGTGAGATCCCGTTCCGCCCGAGTCGTGTCATCCACTTCTTCCCGCCGGCGAACGCGAAGATGGTCGCCAAGCTGCCCGACATCATCCCGACGGTCGACATCCTCCTCGGCAACCTGGAAGACGCCGTGCCGATGGCCGACAAGGAGGCCGCTCGTGCCGGACTGGTCGAGGTCGGCAAGACCGTCGACATGGGCACGACGCAGCTGTGGACCCGGGTCAACAGCCTGGATTCACCGTGGGGTCTCGACGACCTCACCACGCTCGTCACGGAGATCGGCGACAAGCTCGACGTCATCATGATCCCCAAGGTCGAGGGGGCGGAGGACATCCACTACGTCGACCGCCTGCTGGCCCAGCTGGAAGCCAAAGCGGGGCTGACCAAACCGCTCCTGGTCCACGCGATCCTCGAGACGGCGCGCGGGATGGTGAACATCGAGGAGATCTGCGGCGCGTCGCCGCGCATGCAGGGGCTGTCGCTCGGCCCCGCGGACCTGGCGGCCAACCGACGGATGAAGACCACCCGCGTGGGCGGCGGCCACCCGGACTACGTGGTGCGCGCCGATCCCGATGCGAACGACCCCGACGTCCCTCGGCCGACGTTCCAGCAGGACCTCTGGCACTACACGATCGCGCGGATGGTCGATGCGTGCGCGATGCACGGGATCCTTCCCTTCTACGGACCGTTCGGCGACATCAAGGACGTCGTCGCGTGCGAGGACCAGTTCCGCAACGCCTACCTCCTCGGCTGCGTCGGCGCCTGGAGCCTCCATCCCGCACAGATCGAGATCGCCAAGCGGGTGTTCAGCCCTCGTCCGAGCGATGTCGCGCAAGCCCAGCGCGTCGTCGACGCGATGGGCGACGGCACCGGCGCGGTGATGCTGGACGGGAAGATGGAGGACGACGCCTCGGTCAAGCAGTGCAAGGTGGTCCTGCAGCTGGCCCACGATCTCGCCGAGCGCGACCCCAAGCTCGCTGCGGCATACGGGTTCTGACGTGACTGACGTGGACCTCACCCTGCGCCCGCGCCGCTCGGTGCTGTACATGCCCGCAGCCAACGAGCGTGCGCTGGAGAAGGCCAAGACCCTGCCCGCGGACGCGATCATCTTCGATCTCGAGGACGCAGTCGCGCCCGACGCCAAGGCGGCGGCGCGTCAGAACGCTGTGGCCGCTGCGTCGTCCGGTGAGTACGGCAGCCGCGAGCTGACCATCCGCTGCAACGGCCTCGACACGGAGTGGGGTCGACACGATCTCGCGGCTGCTGCTCTGTCGGGTGCGTCCGCGGTCGTGATCCCCAAGGTCGGCTCGCTGGACACCGTGCACCAGGTGTCGGCGATCCTCGACACCGCCGGGGCTCCGGCGGCGATGACGATCTGGGCGATGATCGAAACCCCGACGGCGATCTTCGACGTGCGCGAGATCGCCCGTCATCGCCGAGTGTCCGTGCTCGTGATGGGCACCAACGATCTCGCCCGCGAGCTACGCGCCGCGCTCGTGCCCGGCCGTCATCCACTGCTGCCGCACCTCGCCACAGCGCTCGCCGCGGCCCGCGAGGCCGGCAAGGTGATCCTCGACGGCGTCTACAACGACGTCAAGGACCTCGACGGGTTCCGCACCGAATGCGTGCAGGGCGCCGAGATGGGATTCGACGGCAAGACCCTCATCCATCCCGGTCAGGTCGACATCGCCAACGAGGTGTGGGCGCCGTCCGACGACGAGGTCGTCCATGCTCGCCGGGTGATCGAGGCCTTCGAGGAGGGCCTGCGCGAGGGCCGCGGTGTGGTGACCGTCGACGGTCGGATGATCGAGAACCTGCACGTCGTCAACGCCCGGCGGGCGATCGCCGTCGCGGACGCGATCGCGTCGATCAACGGCTGATCGCCCGGGCCGGCGGCTCAGACGAGCGCCGGCTCCAACACACCGGCGCCTGCGGACGTCGCCGGGCCGCGGCCGGGCTCGTACTCGGGCTCGGGCAGGCCGACGCCACCCTCGATGTCGAGGTTGGGCAGCAGGCGGTCGAGCCAGCCCGGCAGCCACCAGTTCCAGTCGCCGAGCAGCTTCATCGTCGCCGGCACCAGCACGGTACGGACGATGGTGGCGTCGATCAGCACCGCGAGGGCCAGGCCGACGCCGAACATCTTGATCGTCGGTTCGTCGCCGAGGATGAACGAGCCGAACACGCAGATCATGATCAGCGCAGCCGACGTGATCACGCGGGCGGTGGCCGAGATGCCTTCGACGACCGCAGCCGTGGAGTCCTTGCGGTGCAGGTACTCCTCACGGATGCGAGACAGCAGGAACACCTCGTAGTCCATCGACAGGCCGAACAGGATCGCGAACATCATCATCGGCAGGAACGACACGATCGGCACGGTCTCGTGCAAACCGATCAGGCTCTTCAGCCAGCCCCACTGGAAGACGGCGACGATGATGCCGTAGGCCGATCCGATGGACAGCAGGTTCATGACCGCGGCCTTGATCGGCACGGCGACCGAGCGGAAGACCATCATCAACAGCAGGATCGACAGGCCGATGACCGCAGCGATGAACCAGGGCAGGCGGCCGGAGATCTTGTCGGACAGGTCGATGGAGACGGCGGTCTGGCCGCCGACGTAGACGTGAGCGCCCGGGATCGATGCCGTTGCCTCGGGGATGACCTCGTCGCGCAGACGATGGACGAGCGTCGCCGTCTGGCTGGCCTGCGGCGCCGACTTCGGCGTGACCTGGATGATGGCGGCGGTGCCGTCGGCGTTGCCTCGAGCAGGCGAGACCGACTGCACGTCGAAGTCCTTGGCGATGGCGGCACTCAACGGAGCCAGCGAGTCGACGGTGGTGCCGCTGTCGAGCTCGATCGAGAGCAGCAGTGGGCCGTTGAAGCCGGGGCCGAAGCCGTTCGACAACAGGTCATAGGCGCGACGTGTGGTGACCTCGGTCGACTTGGTGCCGTTGTCGACCATGCCGAGGCGCAGGCTGAACAGCGGCGCGGCCAACGTTCCGAGGACGAGCACGCCGCCGACGAGGTAGCGGACCGGGTGCTTGGAGACATGAAGGCTCCAACGGTGCCAACCACTCTCCCTGGCGACGTACGTCGGATCGGCAGCGCGGACTGCGGCCTTCTTCGCGGCACGCTTGCTGACCTTGTCGATCCGGTGACCGGCGAAGCCCAGCAAGGCCGGCAGCAGGGTGAGCGAGATGGCAACCATGACGAGCACCGTCATGCCCGACATGAGGCCCATCCAGGTGACGTTCGGGATGCCCGCGATGGCGAGCCCGCAGATCGCGATCACCACGGTGATGCCCGCGAACAGCACGGCGGAGCCCGACGTGGCGATCGAACGGCCCGCGGATTCCTCGACGGTCATCCCGAGACGGAGGTTCTCCCGGTGGCGTGTGACGATGAACAGGGCGTAGTCGATGCCGACGCCGAGACCGATCATCGTTGCGAGCACGGTGGCGATGTCGTTGATGTCGGCCACCGCCGAGATGAGCGTGATCAGGCCGATGCTGGCCGCGAGACCGAGCAGCGCGGTACCGATCGGCAGGCCCATCGCGACGACGGAGCCGAATGCGATGAGCAGGACGATGACGGCCGCGGCGAGGCCGATGACCTCCTGGCCGCCGGGCGGGGACTGGGTGGCAGCGGTCGGCAGCTCACCGCCGAGCTCGATGGTGAGGATGGCGGACTCCGACGCCTTCACCGTCTTGTCGAGTGCGTCGAACGCCTGCGTCTTGATGTCGGCCAGCGGCTTGACGTAGGAGACGGCGACGAAACCGATCGTGCCGTCCGCCGAGCTGCGCAGCTCGCTGACTGCTCCGACGTTCGGCTGAGCGGCGATCTCGCTGACGACCTTGTCGACTGCCGTCTTGGTGGCCGGATCGGCCAAGGTGCCGCTGGTCGCGGCGAACACGACCTGAGCCGATGTGCCGGCCGCCGACGGGAAGCGCTCGGTGAGGACATCGATCGCCTTCTGCGACTCGACGCCAGGGACGGAGAACTTGTTCGAGGCCTCGCCACCCGCGACGCGGCCGAGCACGGTGGCCAGGATCGCGAACGCGACCCACACCAGCGTCACCTTGCGCCGGTTGCGAACGCACCAGCGACCAATTCGGTACAAAACCTTTGTCATCTCATGACTATGTGTCATAGACTGACAGAATGTCAACCTCTGTCACCGATGTCACAGGCGCTGTGCCGAGCGGGGTTAACCTCTGCGCGATGCCCGGGGTGAGGTTGCGCGACCGCCAGCGCAGTGAGACGCGCCAGTCGATCCTCGACGCCGCGCTGCGCCTGTTCGAAGCCAAAGGCTATGAGCACACGACTGTGGAGGACATCGCCAACGAGGTGGGGATCTCGTCGCGCACCTTCTTCCGCTACTTCGAGTCCAAGACCGCCCTGCTGTTCGACGGTCACAGCGACGACAAGCAGGAGAGCAGTGACTTCCTGATCGATGCGCTCGTCGGCCGGCCTGCGACGGAGACCATCGCCGAAGCGCTCGCCGCCGTGCTGCGCGAGCAGCTGGGCACGATGTTCGACGAGCACGGCATGAAGCTGCGTCAGCTCGGGATCATCCTCGCCGATCCCACGCTGCGGCTGCTCGCCCAGGACGGCTTCCACGAGCATCGACCCGATCTCGAGCGGGGGTTCGCAGCGCGCCTCGGCGTGCAGCCCGACGACCTCGTCCCACGGGTGCTCGGGGCAGCCTTCACGGAGGCGATCTGGATCATCCTCGAACGGTGGGTGGCCGCCGGCGCCGAGGGTTCACGCCTGCCGGACCTGATCGACGAAGCGTTCGCAGCCATCACGGACGGCCTGGGCTAGCGCACGCGCGGAGGTCCGTCGCGGCGTCGGCTCAGAGCTCGCTGCGGAACAGGTCGAGCACACGCAGCCATGCGGTCCTCGCCGCCTCCGCGTTGTAGACCTCGGGGCGGGTGTCGTTGAAGAACGCGTGGTCGACCTCCGGGTACACCAGCAAGGTCGCGTCCTTGCCGAGCGAGCGCAACTGCGTCTGCAGCGCCTCCGCGTTCTCTGGCGTGAAGAAGTGGTCGTCGGCTGCGTAGTGACCCTCCACCTTCGCAGTGAGCTTGCTCCAGTCCGGCTGTGCGCTCTCCCACGGGATGAGTCCGTAGAACGGGGCAACGGCCGCAACGGCGTCGGGGCGCTTGCACGACACGACGAGGGCCAGACCGCCGCCCATGCAGAAGCCGATGACACCGACCTTGCCGGCTCCGGTGCGCCGCTGCAGCTCATCGATCGCACCGGACATGTCCTTGCCGGCTTCGTCGATGTTCAACGCCATCATCAGCTTGCCGGCACCGTCGGGCTCGGTGGTGGTGACGCCGTGGTAGAGGTCGGGCGCGAGGGCGACGAAGCCCTCGTCGGCGAACCGGTCGACGACGTCCTTGATGTGATCGTTGAGGCCCCACCACTCCTGGATCACGAGCACGCCCGGTCCCGCGTCGCCCGCCAGGTAGCCCTGCGCCGTCCCACCATTGCTCGCGAACTCGATCATCTCACCCATGCCCGCGACCCTATCCCCCACCACTTCCGCGCAAACGACAGCCCCCGAGAGCGCGACATTTCACGCGGAGAACTGGGGTGGGCGGGGTTTGTCGCACGCGGAGAACTTATTGTGCGGTAACAGAAGCTGGTCTGTACCACACCTCGTGTATCGAATACCATGGCATTCATGACCGCGCTCGAAGCCCCGCCATCTTCCGCCTACACCAACGACCGCAGCCACGTCTTCCACAGCTGGTCGTCGCAGGGTGCGTTGACGCCTTTGGTCGTCACCGGCGGCGAGGGCAGCTGGTTCTGGGACGAGAACGGCAACCGCTATCTCGACTTCGCCAGCCAGCTCGTCAACGTCAACATCGGCCACCAGCACCCGAAGCTCGTCGCAGCCATCCAGGAGCAAGCCGGCAAGCTCTGCACGATCGCCCCGTTCCATGCCAATGAGCAGCGCAGCGAGGCCGCGCGCCTCATCGCCGAGCTCGCTCCCGGCGACCTGAACATGGTGTTCTTCACCAACGGCGGCGCCGAGGCCACCGACAACGCGATCCGCATGGCGCGCATCTACACCGGTCGCCAGAAGGTGCTGGCCACGTACCGCAGCTACCACGGCGCCACGGGCGGGGCGATCGCGGTCACCGGCGACCCGCGGCGTTGGCCGAACGAGACGGGCGTGTCCGGCGTCGTCCACTTCTACGGTCCCTACGCCTATCGCAGCAGCTTCTACGCGGACAGCGAGGCGCAGGAGTCCGAGCGTGCACTGGCGCACCTGCGCGAGACGATCATGGTCGAAGGCCCGCAGGCCATCGCCTGCCTCATCCTCGAGACAGTCGTGGGCACCAACGGCATCCTCGTCCCGCCGCCCGGCTACCTGCAGGGTGTGCGCGACATCTGCGACGAGTTCGGCATCGTCTACATCGCCGATGAGGTCATGGCCGGCTTCGGCCGGTGCGGTGAGTGGTTCGCGGTCGATCACTGGGGCGTCACCCCCGACCTGATCACGTGGGCCAAGGGCAGCAACAGCGGCTACCTGCCGATCGGCGGCGTGGTGATCAGCCAGAAGATCGCCGACACGTTCAAGGACAAGCAGTACCCCGGTGGGCTGACCTACAGCGGGCACGTGCTGGCCTGCGCCAGCGTGGTCGCCAGCATCAACATCTTCAAGGAAGAGGGCATCATCGAGCACGCCCGCATGCTCGGCACCGACGTGATCGCGCCGGCGCTGGCCAAGCTGCAGGACAAGCACCCGTCGGTCGGCGAGGTGCGTGGTCTCGGCGTGTTCTGGGCGCTCGACCTCGTCCGCAACCGCGAGACCCGCGATCCGCTCGTGCCGTACAACGCAACCGGTGCTGATGCGGCTCCGATGAACGCCTTCGCCGGTGCGTGCAAGGCCCGCGGCCTCTGGCCCTTCACCCACTTCAACCGCACCCACATCGTGCCGCCGATCAACACGCCCGTCGACGAGGTGCTGCAGGGCATCGCGATCATCGACGAAGCGCTCGAGGTCGCCGACTCCTACTACATCGGCTGAATCACTCCGGCGCGTCGGCCTCGTCGCCGTCGGCCGCGTTGGCATCGGCCTCGGCTGCAGCTCCGTCGTCCGACTCAGCAGCAGCGTCGGGTTCGGGAACTGCAGGCGCCCAGTGCGGACGCTCGCCCGTCTCGAACTCGGTGAGCGCGGCGAGTGCCGCGCGATAGACCGCCTCCGCGTCTGCCATCTTCTGGCGTGGTCGACCGTCCGCGCGCAACTGCCTGATCGACGCCGCCGCCGACTCCTTCGCGGCGATCAACTCGGCGTGGTTCGCTTCACGCGCCGTCGCCGCCGCCTTGCGCTCGCGCTCGGCGCGGTCGGCGGCCTCGTGCGATCGGATGCTCTCGGCGAACAGCTTGGCGGCCCGGGCCTGCTCGGTGTCCACGGTGGGCGCGACGGGCGCGACGGCGGCGTGCATCGGCGTGTGGGTGGCGCGCTGCTCTTTGGTGCGGTTGCGCTTCGGCATGGCCTGGACGCTACGTGGGAACCGGTTGCCGATCCCAGTCGTCACAGGTGCATGCAACGACTCGTCTTTCGTCACCTCACGCTCCTCACTGCGTGCGTCGTCGGCGTGGCCGCATGCTCCAGCGGCGCTGGGTCCTCCGACTCGTCCGCGACGCCGACGTCGACGGAGCCGAGCACCACGAGCCCTGCGCCGACCACCACCGTGCCCGTGCCGGTCCATCCCTTTGACACCGACACCGACACCGCACTCGTCCGGATCGGACGACCCGGCGAGCTGCCGTGGCTGATCATCGGCGGCGACGGTTGGGTCTACTCCCCGAACGGCGCACTGGCCGGCACCTTGCACGGCGTCCGTGCTTCGGCATTTGGGTTCACGGCTGCCGCACCTGCCGCACCTGCCGCAGTTCCGCCTCCGCCGGCGCCGACGCCTGCGACCCGCCGTCAGCTCACGGCGTCGGCTCTCGACACCGTCATGGCGCTGGCGGCGCACCTCGGGCTGCTCGCGCCGCCGCCGGACTACCCGTCGCCGGGCACGACCGACCTGGAGACCACCGAGGTGTCCGTCACCGACTCCACCGGCACGTACGTGCACGACGCATATGCGCTCGGGTTCGAGGCCGAGACCGGCGCACGCAAGCGGCTGCTCGACTTCGTCGATGCGCTGTCGGACATCGAGACCTTGGTCGGCGCCGATGCGATCGGCGCCGCGGAACCGTATGTGCCGACGACGTTCGTCGTGACGACGGGAGGCAGCTTCGCCAGCAACGGTGCGCCCACGGACTGGCCGAAGGATGTGCCGGTGCAGGAGGGGTGCGTGCAGCTGCCGATCGACCGCTTCCCGGCGGGCGTGGCCGGCCTGTACATCGCAACGGTCGACGCTCAGCAGATCCGCATCGCCGTGGTCCCCGATCTCCCCGGCGATTCGTGCCCGTGATGTCGAAGTCGGCACGTCGGCTCCGACGTTCCGGGTGAGATCGAACAAGATGGCGATAATCGAAACGGAGGCTCACACATGACCAGATTGCGCGCGCTCAGCATCACGATGTCCGTCGACGGCTTCATGGCCGGACCGAACCAGAGCCTGGAGCATCCGATGGGCATCGGCACCCGGTCGCTCCA
>JAOBWO010000104.1 GCA_025463415.1 Acidimicrobiales bacterium
GCGACGCCACGAGGCAACGATCTCGTCGCGCACGTCCTGGCGCGCTTCATCCGCGGAGACCAGCGCAGCGGGATCGTCACGCAGTTCATGTAAGGGGACGGTTGCCATGCCACGTTCCTCCGTGGTCCGCGACAAGTGTATTCGTCGACAGCCCACCTATGGCGCGTCGATGGCCGAGCGCCGTCCAGGGAACCCTGAGGCCGCAGCTGTCAGGGCGGGACGCCCGAAGGTCCTCAGCTGCTCATCGTCGCGCCGGATGTCAGCGGTTCGCTTCGGCCGCGCGTCCGGCCTCCGTTGGATCGTTGCCGGAGCCCGTTCGCCCGTGACCGCATGCGCCTACCCAGCAGCCGAACGCGGCATTGACAAACATTGGTCGATTGACCTAACTTATGGGCGTGAGTGCTGTCGCCAACGATCAACGCACAGCGCGGCGTGATCACGAGCGAGGTGTGCTGACCCGTCGGGCCCTGCTCGATTCAGCGTTGCACGTGTTCGCCGCGTCCGGGTTCGAGGCCGCATCGACTCGAACGATCGCGGCTGGCGCCGGAGTGCGTCAGAGTCAACTGACGTATCACTTCGACTCCAAGGACGTGTTGTGGCGTGCGGCGGTGGATCATCTCTTCGGTCGGTTCGATCACGAGCTGATTGCGGCAATCGAGCCGGGACCTGACGATCCCGCGTCACTGTTCGCGAGGAGCATTCGGGCCTTGGTGCGCGCCGTCTCTCGCCTTCCAGAGCTGAACCGGATCATGGTGCACGAGGCCACCGGAGACTCCGAGCGTCTGGCCTGGATCGTCGAGTCGCACGTGCGCGCACGGTTCGAGCAGCTCGAGACCCTGTGGCGCGCGCTGCGCGCCAGCGGCGCGACAACGCTCGACGCCGAACCGGTGATCATCTACTACACCATCCTTGGCGCGGCGTCCCTGCTGTACGTCAACGCAGCCGAAGCACGACGCCTTGTTCGCTCCGATCCTTCGCACGACGTGATCGACGACGCACTGATCGAGGCACACGCCGACACCCTCGTCGCGATGCTGCTCGGACCGAGCCGACCCTCTGCTCGTGCTCGCACCGTGAAACGCGGATGACGGATGGGATTCCGGCTCGCCAACGTCGCTGGTCGCGCCTCGCTCGTCGACGGTGACCACTACTTCGACATCGAGACTGTGAGCACCGGCTGGCTGCCCAGCGACGTGATGGGTGCTCTCGCTCATCGCGACGCGCTGTCGGAGCTGGCGTGCGTGATCGCCGACCGCGAACCATCCGGGCAGGTCGCGGACGTCGTGCTCGGGCCCCCGGTCACCCGACCGCAGAAGGTGTTCGGCATCGGCCTCAACTATCGCGACCATGCCGCCGAGAGCTCGATGGTCGTCCCCGAGAACCCGCTCGTGTTCACCAAGTTCCCGTCGTGCCTCGCCGGGCCGACCGCCGACGTCGAGATGCGCAGCGACTTCTGCGACTACGAGGGCGAGCTCGTCGTGGTGATCGGCGACGGCGGCAAGGACATCCCGGCCGAGAACGCATGGGACCATGTCCTGGGCATGACGATCGGCCAGGACATCTCCGACCGACGAGCACAGTTCGCGGCGAAACCACCACACTTCGATCTCGGCAAGTCGTTCGACACCTTCGGTCCGATCGGGCCGGTGCTCGTCTCGACCGAGGAGATCGCCGATCCCGGCGCACTGCGCGTCGTCACCGTCGTCAACGGCGAGGAACGGCAGAACGACACCGTCGCCAACTTGATCTTCGATGTTCCAACGCTCATCGCCTACCTTTCGCAGATCACCACATTGGTGACCGGCGATCTGATCTTCACCGGCACCCCGTCCGGCGTCGGCGCCGCACACGGCAGGTTCCTCGTCCACGGCGACGTGGTCGTCACCACGATCGAGGGCATCGGAACGATCTCCAACCGCTGCGTCCGCGTCGCGGATCATCACTCACCCGGAGACTGATCCTCATGGGCATCAAGGTCAACGACATCGCGTTCGTCCGCTTCCAGGTCCCCGACCTCGACGTGATGCAGGCGTTCCTCGCGGACTTCGGCATGCACGTCGCGCAACGGACCGACGACACGCTGTACATGCGCGGCACCGACGCCGAAGGATTCGTGCACGTCAGCCACCTCGGCAACGAAGCCCATTTCATCGGGTTCGCCTTCGAAGCGAACTCCGTCGCCGACCTCGACGAGCTCGCCGCCCACGACGACTTCTCCGATGTCATCGAACTCGACGCACCCGGCGCCGGGCGGGTCGTGCATGCCACGGATCCGAACGGCTTCCGTGTCGAGGTGGTGGCGGGACGATCTCGAGTCAGCCGGCTGCCGGTGCGAGCCGCTCCGATTCCGAACGATGCCGTCACCCAACCGCGCAGGGGCGTGCCGCTGAGGCTGGATGCCGGACCGTCGCACGTGAAGCGGCTCGGTCACTGCGTCGTGGACGTCATCGACTTTCGGGCCAGCGAAGCCTGGTACAAGCAGCACTTCGGCCTGGTCACCTCCGACGAGATCCAACTCGACGAACGCAACGTCCTCGGGGCCTTCTTGCGCTGTGACCGTGCAGACCGATACGTCGACCACCACAGCGTGTTCCTCGTCGGTGTCGGCAGAGCCGCGTTCAACCACGCAGCCTACGAAGTAGCCGACCTCGACGACCTCATGACCGGCCACACCCACCTCACAGCCCGTCGACGTCACCCGCAGTGGGGCATCGGCCGACACATCCTCGGCAGCCAGATCTACGACTACTGGCTCGATCCCTACGGCAACATGATCGAGCACTGGACCGACGGCGACCTGTTCAACAACGCCACACCACCGAACATCGCCGACCTCGCCAGCCTGCTCGGCTCGCAATGGGGCCCCACCCACGGCGCACCACCGTCCTGACAGCCTTCACCGCCCCGAACCGGAGAACCACGTGACCCTGCTACCGATGTCCACCGCACCGTTCGAAGTGCCCACCGACCGCGACATGCTCCCCTCTGAACGGCGCACGTTCGTCGCCACCCACCGCACATGCGTCATCGCCTACACGCGACGAGAGCACGGCCCGGCGCAATCGGTCGTGTACTACGTGCCGACCAACGACGGAGACCTGCTGATCGCGACGATGCAAGCCCGAGCCAAAGCCAAAGCAGTAGAACGACTCGGCAAGGTGAGCGTCCTCGTCCTCGACGAACACTGGCCGGCGAGCTACCTCCTCGTGTACTGCGATGCAGTGGTCGACCGAGATCCGACTCTCGTCGTCGACGTGATGATGGCCGTCGGTGAGCGCATGTCCGGTCAACCACTCGGCGAAGAGGCACGCCCGTTCGTCGAGCAGATGGCCAAGGACGAAGGCCGCGTGGTGCTGCGCTGCCGGCCCTACGCGACCTTCGCCACGCCACCCCGACATCTGCACCGCAACGACCAAGCAGACAAGATCACGCACTGGCTCTCCACCTCGGTGCCCTGGTCGGCCGCCGACGGCCCACCGCTCGACTGAGCCCTCGTCCAGTCGTTCTCGTCTCGGTCGAGGAAGCGCTCGATGGCTGCGATCCATCACCTCGAGTTGCCGCTCGAGTGCGAGGAGCTCGTCCGGCCTCCGACCGCTGGCCCTCGAGAGTTACGCGCTAAGACTCGTCGTCGCTGGACGACCGCACTCCACCCGCGCTTGGCCGAGCAAATCGGGGAATCATCAAACTGCTTGATCGGCGCCGCAGACGAAATGCGCTATGCGTGCAGATCATGCGCTCAGAGATCTGCGAAGCGCAGAACGTTCATCAGCGCGAGTACAGAACATGCGACGTGCTCCAGTTAAGTGATCGCGGATCCGGCGATCTGCGCTGGCTGCCCCGCCTCGTTCAGACGCTTTCGCGGCGGGACGATTGACGGGCCACTGGCAAGCGCTACTAACGGACCAGGACGGTGCATACGTATTAGGCCGAGGATGGCGTGAAAACGCCGTCAGCGGCCCCGAGGGGCCGCTGACCTGCGTGTTCTGCGAGCGGATGACGAGATTCGAACTCGCGACCCTCACCTTGGCAAATGTGCATGTGCCCGTCCACTGCG
>JAOBWO010000114.1 GCA_025463415.1 Acidimicrobiales bacterium
CAGTGATGTCACGGTCGCACCATGCCGCCATGACCCAACTCCCGAACTCGCTGATCCAGCCCTCCTCGTCGAGCACATCCGGCCCCGCCGGCTCGTCCGCCCCTTCACCCTCGCGGCCGTTCGTCCAAGCCCCGATCGTGCGCAGCCTGTCGATCGAATGGCAGCACCGAACGGTCTGCGCCGCCGACCTCCGTCGGGCTCGAGCGTGGCAACTCCCCGGCGCAGCAGTCACCTCGCTGGACGACATGCTCGACCGCTGCGGGTTCACCCCGACACCCGAGGCGGGTGGTGCCCGCCGCGAGCTTCCCCGGGATCCGCAGGCTGATGGCGCTCACGATGCCTACCTCCTCGATCTCCTCCGCGTGGCCCGCACCGACGAGCTCGCGGCCCGCATCGTGCTGCAACGGATCCTGCCCGCGCTCTGTGGCACGGCACGTCGTCACGCTCCCGAGCGGCAGTCGTTCCACGCGCTGCTGGACGAGTTGGTGTCCAACGCCTGGCCGGTGATCCGCACCTACCCCGTCGATCGGCGGCCGCGTCGGGTCGTCGCCAACCTCGTGCGCGACATCGGGTTCCAGACGTTCGTGCGGCCGACTCGACTCCGCTACGCCTCGGAGGTGCCTGTGACGCACGAGGATCTCGGCGACCAGGAGAGCTCCGCTGCGACCCACCCGCTGACGGAGCTGCTCGAACTGCTCGGTCAGGCCCAGCAGGCGCGGGTGATCAGCGCGACAGATGTCGAGCTGATCATCGAGCTCGTCCGCCTCGGCCGTCCCGAGCGCGTGGCCGCGGCCCGGCAGGTCACCCCCAGGACGGTGCGCAACCACCGCGACGTGATCTTGTACCGCCTGCGCGCGATGCATGCCGCGGAGGCCGGCGACATGGCCGCCTGAGCGGTCAGGGTCGCTGTGTGAACGTGGGCGACCGCTTGCCCAAGAACGCAGCGAACCCCTCCTGGGCGTCGGTGGTCATCGCCGCGTTCGACATCAGCTCACCGGCGAAGTCGTACGCGTCCTTCTGGGGCAGATCGATCTGACCGTAGAAGCCCTGCTTGCCCATCGCCTTCGAGAGCAGGCTGCCCCGACTGGCGCGGGTGACGAGATCCAGGGTCGCCGCCTCGAGCTCGTCGACCGGCACGGCTCGATTGATCAGCCCCCACGCTTCGGCCGTCGCAGCATCGATCGGATCGCCGGTCATCGCCATCTCGAGGGCGCGTTTGCGACCGATGTTGCGCGCGACGGCGACGAGCGGGGTGTGGCAGAAGAAGCCTCCCTTGCCGCCGGGGATCGCGAACGATGCCGTGTCCGCGGCCACGGCGAGGTCGCAGCTGGCGACCAGTTGGCAGCCGGCCGCAGTGGCCAACGCGTGCACCCTGGCGACGACGGGTTGGGGCATCGACTGGATCGCGTCCATCAACTCGATGCAGATCTCGAACAGTCGGCGCGCGTCGTCCAGCGTCGCGTCGGCCAGATCACCGAAGTTGTGACCCGCGCTGAACACGGGGCCGTTGGCAGCCAGGATCACGCCGTGTGCCTCGCTGCCGCCGACGCCACGGAAGGCGTCGGTGAGCTCGCGCATGACATCGAGCGACAACGCGTTGCGCTTCTCCGGACGGTTCAGCGTGATCGTCGTGATCGAGCCGGACGAGGTGATGTCGAGGTGCTCCGAGGCCATGGCCCAGTGTCGCGCAACCCCGTGGGCTGAGAGTCCCGAGCCGGGCTGTGGCTCGGGACCCTCAGTCGGTGGGCGCCGTCGTCGTCGGCATCACTCCGGAGAGCGACAGCGCCGAACGGCACCGCGATGTGATCGGGCTCAGAAGATGTACAGCTGCGTCACCCGGTTGCTCCATCCGGAGGACATCGACGCTGCCGTCGCCCCAGCGCTCGTCGAGCCCGGATAGATCGCGCTGGCGCTGTCGAGCAACTGCGCGCTGCACCCGCCGATCGAGAACGACGATGTCTTGGCCGCGAAGGAGTACGACGCGAGGTTGAACAGGACATTGCGACTCGAGAAGGCCACCGACGTACCCGTGAAGCTGGTGCCGTCGTAGAGGCGAACAGAGGATGCGCACGCCACCAGCGGCACGATGCCGCCGCTGAGTCGCGTCGTGGTGCCTTCGAGTGCGCCGATCGTGCCGTCCTTGGACGTTGCTGTCCCCGGGGCGGAAAGACCCAAATACGCATCGCGCTCGGCCGCGGTGTCGAAGCACGCGTTGCCCCAGTCGGTGATCGCGCATGCGGTGGCACCCTCCCACGAGACCGCTAGGTCGACCGTGCGGCCGGCGTAGGTGGCGACGCTGGAGGACAGCCGCGACGAGGTGGCGTTGTCCTCCGGTGCCATCCGCAAGGCGAAGGCAGTCTGCGTCGCGGCCAGCACGAGTGCTGCGCCGGCGACGAAAGCGGCGAGTGCGATGAGTGGTCTCACGGTGTCTCCGATGTTGTGGTTTGAGGCGCGTCCGGCAAGGTGCCGGGCGAGAATCCGTTGGGCAGGAAGATGATCGAGATGGTGTGTGCGGCGACGTCGATGCCCTCGACTGCGCATGGACGATCGGCGGCCGGCGCACCCTTCGTGACGATCGTGAACCCGTCGACCTTCGCGGCGGCCAGCTCCTCGGTGACGATCTCACGCAGTCGTGGTTCGCCGATGCATCCTTCGGCTCCCAGGCGACCAGTGAGGTCGTCGACGAACTGTGCCAGCGCGCGCTCTCGGGTCGAGATCGTGAGTGGCATCGAGCCGAGGCCAAGCCGGCGGCACACTTCCGGATCGTCCGAGGGGAAGACGTCGATCCTGCCGTCGGCAGCGACACAGGCAACCAGATGCGCTGCAACGCCGGTCGGCGCCCCCTCGGCCGACGCAGCGGCGCACATCGCCACGGGCGAGCCGGCGAGCGAGCCGAGCACGACGGCATCACTCGACAGCGACGCCTCGCTGTAGCAGCTCACGGTCACGGGATCGACCTCGACGTCCCGCCCGGCGAGCGCGTATCCGATCGTTCCGCCGCCGACGACGAGCCCGATGATGCCCGCGATCCCACTCCAACGGCGACGACGACGCACGACGCGGCGCGCTGCGAGCACCCCGACCGCGATGGCTTCCACGCGTGCGTCGAGAGCGGCGCCCGACGGCAGCGCGAGCGATCGCCCGGCCAGCGGATCGGAGCGCCGGACGATGGCGATGATCTCGGCCTCGTCGGGATGCAGTGGAACGATGCGGCGGGCCATCACGCTTCCCCCTCCTGCGCGTACCAGTGACGGAGTTGATCGAGCGCTCGGGAGACCTGCTTGCGCGCCGCTGTCGGCGAGCACCGCAGCAGCAACCCGAGCTCGGCCGTCGTCAGGCCGTCCCAGTAGACCGCGTGGATCACTCGACGCTGGTTCGTCGACAGCCTGGCCATGCTGCGCTCGAGCACCTCGTCCGGTTCCGGCGCCGCGGTCGTCGGCACATCGGCGTGACGCTGCACACGAGCGACCAACCGGGCCCGGCGACCGTTCGACCTGTACCGGGTCATCAGCTCGTGGTGGGCGGCCCGGTACAACCAGACCCGCTGAGCGGACGGCACGGGAAGGGTTTCGAGGTTGGCGAACTTCCGCCAAGCCGCGATGAAGACAGCCTGCACCACATCGTCGACCTCGGCCGCGCTGATCCGCCGCGCCACGACCGCGCGGACGAACTCGTCGTGGGCAGCCACGAAGAGCCGAACTCGCTGATTCTCGGCCCGGGTGACCGGGGAATCGACTTCCATCCCATCCATGACTGCCGGCAGCCGCGGAAGCGTGACCGACATCGGCAAGATTCGCCCAAATTCTTTCCCGCGTCACACTTCGGGGGTTGCCGGCAGTCGTTGGTGCACAGACTTCAGTCCGACTGCGAAGGTGGTCCAACATGCACAGAGCGCTCAAGAGATCGGCGGCTCCAGTCAACGCACGGAGCCAGGCTCCCCTGCAACGCCATCGGCCACGGCTCGCGCAACTGCTGGCGGTGCTGGTCGCCGACGAGGTCGCCAGCATCGATGAACCGCACATCGTGTTGATCTGCGATCCATACGCGAGCGAGCTGAGCGCCTATGGCCCCTTCGACGATGCCCTCGCCGCGGCGGCGGTGGCCGAGGAACTGCGCGCCGAGATGCTCGACGACGAGCACTCCTGTGTCGTCGACGCGGTGGTCATCCCGCTCCGCCTGTTCGAGGGCTCGGCGGGCTGACCATCCCACCGACGGGCAGAAGTTCATCAAACGTCAATGTGGCTGCCGTTGCGCCGTTGCACTCGCTCCCTACGATCCAAGCGTGAGCACATTGGTCACGGCCGCCGACACCCACCGAGGGCGTTGGTTCGCGTGCGTGGCACTCGTGCCGTCGTCAGCCGTGGCACTGGTCTGGGCCGCGGCGCACGGAGAGGACGTGTGGGTCCTCGCCGACGTCGGGTGGATCGTCGCGCTCTGGGCGGCAGCGACGCGGGTGGCCGAACCGCTGCGCGCTCGACACTGATCGACGTCGGTGGTCCTTGACGATCGCTTGACACAGTCCTCACGTCGCCTTCTCGTCGGGCGTTCGGCGCCTGCGGTACCGTGCCCTCATGGCTGAGGTGGAGCTGGACCCCAAGTTCGCCCCGATCGTCGATCGGCTCGTGTCCCGCTCCAACGGTGCGTACGACGAAGACTTCGTCCGCGACCTCGTCGAGCACGTCGCGGCCGACTTCGAAGACGCTCCGGTGCAGGACTACGTCCCCGTCCTCGTCGCCAAGGAAGCAGCCGATGAGCTGCGTCGCCTGCACGGACTCAACCGCATCGCATCCTGATCAGCCGCGCTGAGTCACGGACGCGCTGGTTGCGACGTGGCCACCCGCGCGACGCCTTGCACATCGCTGACTAAGGTCAGAGATCGTGGATGATGTTGCTGCACTCCGTCGCTTCAATCGCGCATACACCCAGCGGATCGGCGTGCTGGACGACTCGTACCTCGGCACCGGCCGGCCGCTCGGGCCATCGCGCTTCCTGTTCGAGATCGGAACGCAGACCTGGGGCGTGCTGGGCCTGCGCCGCCGCCTCGGCCTCGACTCCGGCTACGTCAGCCGGATGCTCCGTCAGCTCGAGTCGGAGGGCCTCGCCGTCGTCGAGGCGGATCCGAACGATGGTCGGCAGCGCACAGTCCGGCTGACGCCCGCCGGCCGACGCGAATGGCGGCGGCTCGACCAACGCGCGGAGCGCCTCGCCCAACGGCTCGTGGCGCCGCTGTCAGATCGGCAACGCGACGAGCTCGACACCGCGTTGGCAACCGCCGAGCGGCTGATCCGTGCCGCCACGACCCAGTTCGACGCAGTCGATCCGCGCTCCGCCGATGCGCGCTGGGCGATGGATCAGTACTTCGCCGAGCTCGACCGCCGCTTCAGCGACGGCTTCGACCCGACTGGCGTCTACGACACCGACGCCGCAGCGCTCCGTGCCCCGACCGGAGCGTTCGTCGTTCTGCGCAGCGATCACGAGACGCTCGGTTGTGGCGGTGTGCAGCGCGTCGACGACGCGACGTCGGAGATCAAGCGGATGTGGATCCGTGCGGATTGGCGCGGGGCCGGCCTCGGCAGGCGGCTGCTCGAACACCTCGAGCGCGTCGCGCGTGAGCACGGACGATCACGCGTCGTCCTCGACACGAACGGTTCGCTGACCGAGGCGATCTCGATGTACGGCCGGATGGGCTACCAGACGATCGAGCGCTACAACGACAACCCGTACGCTCAGCACTGGTTCGCCAAGGACCTGTAGGCCGCGGCCCGTTCAGCGACGACCGATGAGTTCGAGTGGCGCTCAGCGTCAACCGGGAGTAACAGATGACGCAACGAAGGAGCCGGACGTGAAGGCAACCGTGGTGCAGTACCGAGCGAAGGTCGATCGGGCGGACGAGAACCAGCAACTGATCGAGGCCGTGTTCCGGTCGTTGGAGGAGAACGAGCCCGACGGGTTCACGTACAGGGCCTTCCGGCTGGAGGACGGGGTCAGCTTCGTCCACGTCGCGATCGAACACGACGACGTGCCGAATCCCGGCTCGCTCCAGGACGACCCGGCCTTTCGGGCCTTCGTCGCCGGGATCGCCGACCGCTGTGAGATCGCGCCGGTCGCGCGTGGCGCGACAGTCGTCGGCGAATACCGGTAGCAGCGCTGCCGCTGCACGAGGATCTTCGACGTTGCAGCCCCCGCAACCCCGATGCGATGTCCCTGCCCAACGACGTAGGGTCGTGCCGTGCGCGTTGGGTTGCTGACCGGTGGTGGTGACTGCCCCGGACTGAACGCGGTCATCCGCGCTGTGGTGCGCAAGGGGGAGTTGGTCCACGGTGACGAGGTCATCGGCTTCCTCGATGCCTGGGACGGCGTGATCGCGCAACGAACGATGTCGCTCGACATCCGGTCGCTGCGCGGGATGTTGCCGAAGGGCGGCACACTGCTCGGCACCCGTCGGGGCAGCCCGTACGACGTGCCCGGCGGAGTCGAAGCAGTGATTGCGACGTTCGCCGACATGGCACTCGACGCGCTCATCGTCGTCGGCGGCAACGGATCGTTGTCCGTCGCATGCTCGCTCCACAAGGAGTTCGGGTTACCGATCGTCGGCGTGCCGAAGACGATCGACAACGACATCGAGGGCACGGATTGGACCTTCGGCTTCAACACCGCGGTGCAGATCGCCACCGACGCGATCGATCGCCTCCACACCACCGCCGAGAGCCATGACCGCGTGATGGTCGTCGAGGTGATGGGCCGGCACAGCGGTTGGATCGCCACCCACGCCGGCATCGCAGGCGGTGCCACCGTGATCCTCATCCCGGAGCTGCCCTTCGATGTCGACGAGATCTGCTCCATCCTGCATGCTCGTCACGAGCGCGGCCGCTACGCGTCGATCGTCGTCGTCGCCGAAGGAGCCGAGCCGGCGGAGGGCAGCATGCCCGGCCGGGAGAAGGTGTACGACCGCTTCGGCCACGTGCGACTCCGCGGGATCGCCGATCTGTTGGCGCCGGAGATCGAGGCCCGCAGCGGTCTGGAGACGCGAGTCGTTCTGCTGGGCCACATCCAACGTGGCGGTACGCCATCGGCGTTCGACCGCGTGCTCGCAACTCGGTACGGCGTCGAGGCGATCGACGCGGTGCACGACGGAGCGTGGGGGCAGATGACAGCGATTCGCGGCGACCACATGATCAGGGTTCCGCTGGCCGATGTCGCCGGTAAGACCCGGTCCGTCGACATGGACCTCTACCGCGACGTCGCGAGCGTGTTCTTCGGCTGAGCCCGTGTGTCCGCCGTGGTCGCGGCCGCATGCCTGCGACATCCACTCGCGGGCATCATGCATGAACCGCGGCGAGACGGGGTAGCGGCGGGCGCGTGAAGAGACCTCGCGCCGTGCACCTTCCAGCGATCGTCCGTCAGATCACGACTCGGGATCGAACAGCGCTGCGGGAGGCGGCGAAATCGGCGTGGTCGGAGCAGCTTCAGCCACGAACGCTCGGAGCGGACCGGATGGTCTCGTCGATCTGTCCGTACTGCGCCGTCGGTTGCGCCCAGCGCGTGTACGTCAAGGACGAGCGGATCATCCAGATCGAGGGTGAGCCGGACAGCCCGATCTCGCGGGGACACCTCTGCCCGAAGGGGGCGGCCACGCGTGCGATGGTCCAGTCGCCGACACGGCTCACGAAGGTCCGCTACCGGCGACCCGGGGGCACCACATGGGAAGACCTCCCGCTCGACACCGCGATGAACATGATCGCCGATCGTGTCGTCGCGGCACGGCGTGCATCGTGGGAGGACCGCGACGACCAGGGTCGCACGCTGCGGCGCTGCATGGGGCTCGCGTCGTTGGGCGGAGCCACCCTCGACAACGAGGAGAACTACCTCTGGAAGAAGTTGTTCACCTCGTGGGGCGCGATCCAGATCGAGAACCAAGCGCGCATTTGACACTCCTCCACGGTGCCCGGTCTGGGCACCTCGTTCGGTCGTGGTGGTGCCACGACGTTCCTGCAGGACCTGCAGAACAGCGACGCGATCCTGATCATGGGATCGAACATGGCGGAGAACCATCCGGTCGGGTTCCAGTGGGTGATGGAGGCGCGTCGTCGTGGGGCGACGCTGATCCACGTCGATCCCCGCTTCACCCGCACGAGCGCGCTCGCGGATCGTCACGTGACGATCCGTCCCGGCACCGACATCGCCTTCCTCGGCGGGCTCGTGAACTACGTCATCGCCAACGGCCGGGAGTTCCGTGAGTACATCACGGCGTACAGCAACGCGGCAACGATCATCAACGATGACTTCCGCGACACCGAGGACCTCGACGGATACTTCTCGGGGTGGCAGCCGGCCGATTGCACCTACGACTCGTCGTCGTGGGCGTACGAGGGCGTCGAGGAGATGTCGGCGGCCGGCAACCGCGAGGGCGGCGGCCCGTCGTCGGAGCAGTCAGGAGCCCACGGAGGGGACCACGGCACGGCAGAACAACCACATCGGGACCTGTCGCTGACGCACCCCCGCTGCGTGTTCCAGCTCCTCAAACGGCACTTCTCGCGGTACACCCCGGCGATGGTGGCCGAGACGTGCGGGGTGCCGGAGTCGGAGTTCGTCGCCGTCGCCGAGACGTTGTGTGCGAACTCCGGACGCGAGCGCACGAGCGCGCTGTGCTACGCCGTCGGCTGGACTCACCACACGACCGGTGTGCAGATCATCCGCGCGGCATCGATCCTGCAGACGCTGCTCGGCAACATCGGTCGACCGGGCGGAGGCATCCTCGCCCTGCGCGGGCACGCCAGCATCCAGGGCTCGACCGACATCCCGACGTTGTTCGACCTCCTGCCCGGCTACCTCCCGATGCCACACGTCGACGCGGCCGCCTCGCTCGAGGAGTACATCGACGCCGACTCGTCGCCGAGCGGCTACTGGGGCCACATGCGGGACTACACGGTGAGCCTGCTGAAAGCCTGGTTCGGGGATGCAGCAACAGCAGAGAACGACTTCTGCTTCGACCACCTACCACGACTGACCGGGGACCACTCCACCTACCACACCACCGTCGAGATGCTCGCCGGACGAGTCAAGGGCTTCTTCGTCCTCGGTGAGAACCCCGCGGTGGGTTCGAGCAATGCCGGGATGCAACGTCGCGCGCTCGCAGCCATCGACTGGCTCGTGGTGCGCGACTTCCAGGAGATTGAGACCGCGTCCTTCTGGTACGACTCGCCGGAGGTCGCTTCCGGCGAGCTGCGCACCGAGGACATCGGCACCGAGGTCTTCTTCCTGCCGGCAGCAGCGCACACGGAGAAGAACGGCTCGTTCACCCAGACCCAGCGGTTGCTCCAGTGGCACGACAAGGCGGTGGAGCCGCCGGACGACTGCCGCTCCGATCTCTGGTTCTTCTACCACCTCGGTCGACTGGTGCGCGAGCGTCTGGCCGGCTCCGCCGACGAGCGCGACCGACCGGTGCTCGATCTGACCTGGGACTACCCGGCCGAAGGTCCAACGGCAGACCCGGACGCAGAGTCGGTGCTGGCGGAGATCAACGGCTGGGGCCCCGACGGGAAGCCCCTCTCCACCTACACCGAGTTGCGTGACGACGGGTCCACCGCCTGCGGCTGCTGGATCTACAGCGGGTGCCGTGCCGACGGAGTCAACCAGACGCGCCGACGCAAGCCGGCTCGCGAGCAGAACTCGGTCGCCCCGGAGTGGGGTTGGGCATGGCCGGCGAACCGGCGGCTGCTCTACAACCGTGCGTCGGCCGATCCCGACGGCGCGCCGTGGTCGGAGCGCAAGCGGTACGTCTGGTGGGACGCAGCCGAGCACCGCTGGGTGGGCGAGGACACGCCCGACTTCCAGGCCGACAAGCCACCGGACTTCCACCCCGAACCGGGCGCGAAGGCCGAGGACGCGTTGTCGGGGCAGGACCCGTTCATCATGCAGTCCGACGGCAAGGCGTGGCTCTGGGTGCCGTCGGGCTTGGCCGATGGACCCCTGCCCGCGCACTACGAGCCGAGCGAGTCACCGGTGCACAACCCCGTGTACCGACGCCAGGACAACCCGCCCGCGACGCGCATCGATGCGCCCGAGAACCCGCGCAACGACAGCCCGCCGGCGGAGGGCGAGCCGGACCGGTACCCGTTCGTGCTCTCGACGTTCCGCGTCACCGAGCATCACACCGCCGGCGCGATGAGCCGCACGGTCGATCGGCTCAGCGAGCTCCAGCCGGAGATGTTCTGTGAGGTGGCGCCCGCGCTCGCCAGGGCGCGCGGCCTGGAGAACCGCGGCTGGGCCACCATCATCACGGCACGCGGCGCCATCGAGGCCCGCGTGCTGGTGACCGAGCGAGTCGCATCGCTGGCGATCAACGGCCGGCTCGTGCACCAGGTGGCTATCCCGTTCCACTGGGGCTCGCGGGGATTGTCCACCGGTGACTCGGCCAACGACCTGACCTACCTCGGCCTGGATCCCAACGTGTTCATCCAGGACACGAAGTCACTGACGTGCGACATCATGAACGGCCGTCGGCCGACGGGTGCCGCGCGTCAACAGCTGGTCGAACGACATCGCACAGGAGGCACCGTCACGTGAGCAGAGCGCCGATGGCCATCGTCCCCGGGGAGCGGTACGGCTTCTTCACCGATACCTCGATCTGCATCGGCTGCAAGGCCTGCGAGGTCGCGTGCAAGGAGTGGAACGGCATCGAGAGCGAGGTCGGGTCGTTGTCGGGCCACTCCTACGACAACACCGGTCCCCTCGATCACAACACCTGGCGTCACGTCGCGTTCGTCGAGCAGCTGACGCCCGGACCGCCCCGGGAGATGGTGTGGCTGATGAGCTCCGACGTGTGCAAGCACTGCACACACGCGGCATGCCTGGACGTGTGCCCGACGGGGTCACTGTTCCGCACCGAGTTCGACACGGTCGTCGTGCAGCCCGACATCTGCAACGGCTGCGGTTACTGCGTGCCGGCGTGTCCGTTCGGCGTGATCGGGCGCGACGAGCAGGACGGACGAGCAGCGAAGTGCACCCTCTGCTACGACCGCCTGAAGGGCGGGAGCCAACCGGCATGCGCGCAGGCCTGCCCGACGCAATCGATCCAGTTCGGTCCTCTGACCGAGCTGCGCGAGGTAGCCGCCCAACGAGTCGCTGCGCTGCACGACGTGGGCGTCGACAACGCACGCCTCTACGGCGAGGATCCTGAAGACGGCGTCGGCGGAGCCGGTGCGTTCTTCCTGTTGCTGGACGAGCCGGAGGTGTACGGGCTGCCACCCGCGCCGCGGGCGTGCACCCACGACCTCCCTGCGATGTGGCGCCGGGCTGCGGTGTCGGCACTGGCGCTCGTCGTCAGCATCGGTGCACTCGTGATCGGGGCAGAACGATGACCACCACGAGCGCCTCGGAGGCTGAGGCGGCCCCCGGCTACTACGGTCACCCGATCGTCAAGGCGCATGTGTGGAAGGGCTACATCGGCTGGTACTTCTTCACGGGCGGGCTCGCCGGCGCGTCGTCGATCCTCGCTGCCGCCGCCGATCTCTCCGGACGGCCCGATCTCGCGCGACACGCTCGACGGGCGGCGCTGATCGGGCTCGTGCCGAGCCCGGCGCTCCTGGTGGCCGACCTGGGCCGTCCCAAGCGGTTCATGAACATGCTGCGCGTGGTGAAGCCGACATCGCCGATGAGCATCGGTTCGTGGCTCCTCGCCGTGTACGGCCCGGGGGCTGCGGCCGCTGCGGTGCTCGATCACGTGCACGTGCTCCCCCGTGTGCGGCGGGTCTCCACCGTGCTCGCCGGCACGGTCGGTGCCGCGGTCGCGACGTACACGGCCGTGCTCGTGGCAGACACGGCCACACCGGTGTGGCACGAGGCGCGCAACGATCTCCCTCCGCTCTTCGCAGCCAGCGCCGGCGCCAGCGGTGGCGCCGCCACCGCTGCACTGGCGGCGCTGTCCGGCCGACCATCGCGCGCCGCGGGGCTCATCGGCGCAGTCGGCGCGACGACGGAGATCGCGCTCAGTGAACTGATGCGTCGTCGGCTCGGCGATCTCGACACCTATG
>JAOBWO010000157.1 GCA_025463415.1 Acidimicrobiales bacterium
CTGCCCGAGCCGGAAGATCCCGTGCAAGCACGCCCTCGGCCTGCTGCTGCTCCACGCCAACGGTGCCGTGGTGCCCGCTCGCCGACTGCCGTTCGCCGCGGAGTGGTTGCAGCGCCGCGCCGCGCGCAGCCGCGGTCTCGACGCAGCCGATCAGCCGCCGGACGCGCCGATCGACGGGCCCGAGGATCCGGCAGTCACGGCGACGAACCCCGCGGCCGACGGTGGCGGCGACGAGCAGATCAGCGCGGGCGACGGGGCGTTGGGCGGCGGTGCACGATCCCCGCAGCCGTTCAGCGGAGAGATCGACCCGCAGCGCCAGAAGCGCCAGTTCGATCGAGCCGAGCGGATGCGCGCCGGGCTGCAGGAGCTGGACCGGTGGCTCGCCGACCGGATCCGCGTCGGCCTCGCGGCCAGCGAGCTGAGCGAGACCGAGACGTGGGACCGGCTGGCGGCGCGCCTCGTCGACGCGCAGTGCGGCGCGCTCGCCAACCGGGTGCGGCGGGTGGCCACCAAGGTCGGCCAAGGCCCCCACTGGCACGAGGACGTCCTCGAGGAGATGGCGCTGTTGCACGCGCTTGCGATCGGCGCCCAGCACACGTCATCGCTCGTGCCGGACCTCGCCGATGGGGTCCACGTCGCAACGGGGCTGACGGTCGCCAAGGACGACGTGCTGGCCGGCGTGCCCTCCACCGCGCGCTGGATAGTGGCCGGTGAGAGCCGCACCCGCGAAGACCGGATCACGGTCCAGCGCACCTGGCTGGCCAGCAGCGGGGCCCCGCCCGTGACCTGGGTGATGGTCCTCGCCTTCGGAGCGTTCGGGAACGAGGTGACGACCGAGCATCGAGTCGGGACGGCGATCGACGCCGACGTGCACTGGTACCCAGGGGGGATCAACCTGCGCGCGCTCGTCGGCCGCGTTGCCGGTGAGCCCGTCCCCGATCTCGACGGCCCGGCGACGACCACGACCGCCGACGGATTGAGCGCTGCGGGATGGGCGTTGGCCGGCGAGCCGTGGCTCGAGCGCTACCCGATGTGCGTCGCCGCCGTGCCCGCGCCGGTCGGCAACGGGCGATGGGTGCTCACCGACGAGACGGGATCGGTCGCGGTCTCCAGCGCGTTCACCGCGATGGCCGAACTGGTCGCGGTCTCCGGCGGGCGGCCGGTGCGCGTGATGGGCGAGTGGAGCGCCGACGGGCTGCTGCCGCTCACCCTGTTCGATCACGGCGCGGTACCGCTGTGACCGCGGCGGAGGACCTGGCCCGCTCGGCAGCAGAGGACCTGGCCCGCTCGACAGCAGAAGACCTGGCCCGCTCGGCAGCAGAAGCGTGGTCGCGGCTGGTGACGGCGGCGGTGCTCGGCACGGATCGGCGACCGTTGGACGCAGCCGAGCCGGGGTGGGAGTCCCCGGTGCCGAGCAAGGATCCGGCGATCGAGTTGCTCGGTCGGGCGGCGGCGTTGGCCACCGCTCGTCGCGCCGGTCGGTGCCCCGCGCCGGCAGTCTCGGTGATCGCTGCGGCTCCGGCTGATCCGCGTCCGCCGTGTCCACCGGCAGCGGCGGACGTGCTGGCTCGCCTGCTCGCCGGGCACCACGACGTGCTGTTGCCGGAGTGGCTCTTGCTCTGCCGGAGCGCAGGGTTCCAGTTGCCGGCGCGGCTGCTGCCGGCGTTGCTCCTCCGCGGTCGACGTGACCCGGCGTTCGACGCGGCCGTCAGGGCGTGCGCTGGCGAGCGGGCCACATGGCTGGCGGAGGCGATGCCAGAGCTGCGCATCGCGCCGCATGCCAAGCCGGTGCCGGCCGGTGTCGCGCCGTTGCTGCCGCCGGGGCGCCCGCCGGACAGCGGTGCTGTCGCGTCGGCCATCATCGGAACGTTCCACGACCACACCGCGACGTGGGCGGCGGCCGGGCAGATGCGGTTGGCAGTGGCGTCGATCGATCCGTCATGGCTCCCCGCCTTGATACGCGATCTCAACCGGGCGCCGTTCCACGCCGTGACCGAACGGACCCGCGTCGAGCTGCTCGGTGTGGCGCAGCTGCGCGATGAGATCCACCGCTTGCTCCGCAACACCGGCAATCTCGACCATGCTGCAGGCGAAATGACCTGACTTGGTACGGTTGTCGCGGTGGTGGACATCTCGATTAGCGGATCTGCGGAGGCGACCGACACCGACGCCCCGGTCGTCGGCCCGTCGCGCCGTCCGCTGCCTCGCGCCGCGCGGTTGTCGAAGCTGGCGCCGGCGCCGACCCAGCCGTCAGCGCCCGCCGCGGAGCTGCCGATCGTCAGCCCGGAGGTGACAGCGTTCGCGCCGCCGCAACCCAGTGCGTCCACCATCTTCACATCGGCCGTCGCACGGACACCCGTCGACGGACCGTCTGCCGAGGATCTGGCCGCGGCGATGCTCGTCGCCGGCCCGTCCCCGGCGTCCGCGCCGGCCGAAGCACCGGCCACCCCGACCCCGGTTCGGTTGGAGGCGGCGTCGCCCACGAAGCCGGCCGGTCCACGGCCGATGGTGCAGTTGGTCGAGCTGGTCCCGAACGCCGACGCGGCGCCCGCGGTCGCTGTCACCACGGTCGACGACGCCGGCCGAACCACCGTCGAAGCGGCATCTGGCCCGGTGCTGTTCAAGCCGCTCAACGACGACATGGCTGCCCGGTCGGTCATCCTGTCGGCCATCGGCCTCGTGCTCTGCTTCTTCCCCGTGCTGTCGCTGGCCGGGTTGGTGATGGGGCTCATCGCCCAGCAACGGATCCGCCGCAGCCAGGGTCAGTTGATCGGCATCGGTTCGGCCAAGTTCGGCATCCTGCTCGGCGTGATCGGCGTCGTGGTCGGCGTGACAGCCGACCTGGTCTTCCTCCTCGGGCGCTGAGCCACTCTGCAACACCCCGCGTGTAGGTTGCGATCGTGAGCGCGTTCGACCTCGATCCCGGTGCGGATGCCGTCCTCCGCCCGCATGCGGAGGTCGAGTTCGCGCATGAGCTGAAGGCGCTGATCGCTCAGGACGACCGCCCCAAGCCACCACGCTGGCGGCTGTCGCCATGGGCGGTGGTCACCTACCTGATGGGCGGCACGCTGCCCGACGGCACCGTGATCGTGCCCAAGTACATCGGCCCACGGCGGCTGATCGAGGTCTCCGTCGCCACCCTCGCCACTGACCGCGCGCTGCTGCTACTCGGATTGCCGGGTACGGCGAAGACGTGGGTCAGCGAGCACCTCGCCGCCGCGATCAGCGGTGACTCGGCGATGCTGGTGCAGGGCACCGCGGGCACCGCCGAGGAAGCCGTGCGCTACGGCTGGAACTACGCCCGATTGCTCGCCGAGGGGCCCAGCATGGGCGCGCTGGTGGCGTCGCCGGTCTACCGGGCCATGGAGCAGGGATCGATCGTGCGGGTTGAAGAGCTGACGCGCATGCCCAGCGAGGTCCAGGACGCGCTGATCACCGTGCTCAGCGAGAAGGTGCTGCCCATCCCCGAGCTCGGCGACGAGATGCAGGCTCGTCCCGGGTTCAACCTCATCGCCACCGCGAACAGTCGAGACCGCGGCGTCAACGAGTTGTCCAGCGCACTGCGCCGGCGGTTCAACACCGTCGTGCTGCCGTCGCCCGCCTCGATCGACGAGGAGGTGCGCATCGTCACCCAACGCGTCGCGGCGATGACCGGCGCGCTCTCACTGCCCGACGTCGCCGTTCCGGCCGACGAGATCCGCCGGGTCGTGGCGGTGTTCCGCGAGCTGCGCTCCGGGCAGAGCGAAGACGGCCGGATCAAGTTCAAGACACCCTCGGGCACGATGAGCACCGCCGAGGCCATCTCGGTGATGGTCCAGGGCCTCGCGATGGCCGCCCATCTCGGCGACGGCTCGCTGCGCTTCGAGGACCTGCTCGACGGGATCGAATCCACCGTGGTCAAGGATCCCGTCCACGATGCCGTCGTGTGGCGCGAGTACCTCGACTCGCTGGCCATCCGGTAGTGCCCGTCGCGGAGCCGACGCGTGCCTGACCTCGACCCGACAAACACCAACCAGCCGGCCGTCGTGCGGTTGTACGGCATCCGCCACCATGGACCCGGCTCGGCGCGCGCGGTCATGCGCGGGCTGGAGCTCGACCCGCCGGACATCGTCCTGGTCGAAGGCCCCAGGGAGGCTGACGCGATCGCGCATCTGGTGGTGCACCCCGACATGCGCCCGCCGGTCACGATGCTCGGCTACGCGATCGATCATCTCGATCGGGCGGTGTTCTTCCCCTACGCCTCGTTCAGCCCGGAGTGGGTCGCCCTGCGCTGGGCCGGTGATGCCGATGTCCCGGTGCGGCACATCGATCTCGCCCTCACCCATTCGCTGGCGGATCGTCCGGTGCATCACCAATCGTCGTTGGCCACCGCCGCCGCCTCCTCCTCCGACGACGCTCGCCCGAGCGATCCACTCGGTGCGCTGGCCGCGGCCGGAGGCTACGACGACACCGAGCGGTGGTGGGAGGACGTCGTCGAGCACCGCGACGGCACGTCGCCGTTCCAGGCGATCGCGGAGGCGATGACGGTGCTGCGGGCCGCGTACGAACCGGATCTCGTCCCCGACGACCCGCACGAGCAACGACGTGAGGCGCAGATGCGCGTCGACATCCGCGCAGCCATCCGCGACGGGTTCCGCAACATCGTCGTGGTCTGCGGGGCGTGGCACGTGCCGGCCCTCGCCGCGGTCGATCAGACTCCGGCCGATGCCAAACGTGCGCGCGCCGACGCGGCACTGCTGCGCGGCATGCCCAAGATCAAGGTCGCGATCACGTGGGTGCCCTGGACCCACCGCCGGCTCGCCAACGCAGCCGGCTACGGCGCGGGTGTCACCGCGCCCGGTTGGTATCACCACCTGTTCACCCACCCGGGCCCGGACACGATCGCGCGGTGGTTCACCGAGGCGGCGCAGCTGCTGCGCTCGCACGACTACGCGGCATCGGCGGCCGACGTCGTCGAGGCCACCCGACTCGCGACGTCGCTGGCCGCGCTGCGCGGCCGCCCGCTGGCCGGTCTGGTCGAGACCAACGACGCGGCCCGCGCCGTGCTCGGTGACGGCACCGACACACCGATGATGCTGCTCAGCAGCCAGCTCGTCATCGGCACGCTCATCGGTGAGGTCCCGGCGCACACCCCGTCCGTGCCGTTGGCGCGCAACCTGGCCCTCGAACAGAAGCGTTGCCGGCTCAAGCCCGCGGCAGTGCCGGCGTCCCTGGAGCTCGATCTCCGGAAGCCATTGGATCTCGACCGCTCGCGGTTGCTGCACCGGCTCACCGCGCTGCAGGTGCCGTGGGGAATCGAGGTCGAGGGACGTCGCTCGGCGGGTACGTTCCGCGAGACGTGGGAGATGGTGTGGGAACCGGAGCTGGAGGTCCGTCTGATCGAGGCCTCCGCGCTCGGCACGACGGTTGCTGCTGCGGCCGAGGCATCCGTCGCGCAGCGCGCCCTCGGCGCGCAGTCGCTGGCCGAGCTCACCGACGCGATCGAACAGTGCCTCCTGGCCGATCTCCCCGGTCCGCTGCCGGGGATCGTGCAACTCGTGGCCGACCGCGCCGCGCTCGACGTCGACATCACCCACCTCATCGAAGCGTTGCCGGCGCTCGTGCGCACCGTGCGGTACGGCGACGTGCGTGGCACCGACGCCAGCGCGCTCGCCGCCGTGGTGCACGGGATGGTGATCCGCATCGCGGCAGGCCTCACGCCGGCGTGCGTCGGCCTCGACGCGGATGCCGCAGATGCGATGGCTGCAGCCATCAACGAGACCCGGTCTGCCTTGGCGCTGCTGGCCGATCCGGAGTTGTTCGCCCTGTTCAACGCGGCGTTGGCGGAGCTCGTCGAGCGCGAACGTGTCCACGCCGTGCTGCAGGGCCGGGCGACGCGCCTGCTGGCCGACGGGGGAGCCATGGCCGCTGATGTCCTCGAACGCCGCGTGGCGCGGGCACTGTCACCGGGTGTGCCCGCTGCCGACGGGGCGGCGTTCGTCGAGGGCTTCCTCGGAGGCTCGGGCACGGTGCTCGTCCACGACGCAGACCTGCTCGGTCTGGTCGACAACTGGCTGTCGATGATCGAGAGCGAGGCCTTCGTCGAGGTGCTCCCGTTGCTTCGGCGCACGTTCGGCACGTTCGAGGTCGCCGAGCGCCGGCAGATCGGCGAGCGCGTGCGTCGAGGGGCGACCAGCGGCCTCGGCGGCTGGTCGGAGGCCCTCGACCCCGAGCGTGTCGCTGCCGGGATCCACACGATCGCCCAACTGCTGGGAGCCCGCGCGTGAGCGGCGACGCGAACGACGACGCCGACGTCGGGATCGGGGCTCTCGACGAGATCGGAATCGCTGCTCTCCACGACACCGAGTCCGCCGGGTCCGTGCTGCGCGGACGGCCGACGCGGGTGCACGAGGGCGAGCGGTTGCGGCGTTGGCGGATGGTGCTCGGGGCAGGAGATCCCGAGCATCCCGACGGCACGGGCATCGACCTGCAGGGCGACGATCGACAGATGGACGCATGCCTCAGCGCGCTGTACGACGCATCGCCGTCGTCGGGACAGCGCGGGCGCAGCTCGAAGCGCTCCGGGGGTCTCGGCGCGTCGGCCCCCGGCATCGCGCGATGGCTCGGCGACATCCGCACCTACTTCCCCAGTGGGGTCGTGCAGGTGATGCAGCGCGACGCGATCGAACGGCTCAACCTCCAACGGATGCTGCTCGAGCCGGAGATGCTCGCCGCGATCGAACCCGACGTGCACCTCGTCGCGACACTGCTCGCGCTCCAGCACCTCCTGCCCGACACCACACGGGCGACGGCGCGTCTCGTCGTCGGCCGAGTCGTCGACGCGCTGCAGGATCGCCTCGCCGAGCCGACCCTGCAGGCCGTGCGGGGTGCGCTCGCCAGGGCGACGCGAGTGGCCCGGCCGCGGCACAGCGACATCGACTGGGATCGCACGGTACGTGCCAACCTCGCCCACTACCAGCCGGATCTCCGCACCGTGGTGCCGCACCGCCTGGTCGGATATTCGCGACGGTCGAGCGCGCTGCGCCGCGACGTCATCATCGCGATCGACCAGAGCGCCTCGATGAGCGACAGCGTCGTGTACGCCAGCGTGTTCGGCGCGGCGCTGGCATCGATGCGCTCGCTGCAGACGCATCTCGTGGCCTTCGACACCTCGGTCGCCGATCTCACCGAGCACATCCACGATCCGGTCGATGTCCTGTTCGGGATCCAGCTCGGCGGCGGCACCGACATCAACCGGGCGATGGCCTACTGCCAGACCTTGGTCGCCCGTCCCGACGACACCGTCCTGATCCTGATCAGCGACCTCTACGAGGGCACCTCCGGAGGTGACTTCGTCGCTCGGATCGCCGCGATGGCCCGCCGCGGGGTCACGTGCGTGGCCCTGCTCGCGCTCAGCGACGATGGCGCCCCGTCGTACGACCACGGCGCGGCGAGCGCTCTCGCCGCCCTCGGTGTGCCCGCCTTCGCCTGCACGCCGAGCGCCTTCCCCGACCTCATCGCAGCGGCGATCAATCGCCGCGACCTCACCGAATGGGCCGGCCAGCACGGCCTCGTCACCCGCTGAGCGCCCCCGCTGAGAGACCGCACTGAGAGATCTCGCTGGAGTCGGGCCGCCGCACACGCCCCCTTACGCGACGATGTCACCACATGTCATGGCGGTTTCAATCGGTGAGTGCAATGAGTTCGGCGAACTTCTCGGATGGTGTCATCCAACCGAGCGTTTGTCGAGGGCGTCCGTTGAGCTGGGCGGCCACGGTGTCG
>JAOBWO010000173.1 GCA_025463415.1 Acidimicrobiales bacterium
ACGGCGGTGCGAGCTCGCGGCGCCGCGCCGACGTCGTATGTTCTCGGCCGTGGCATCGGCGGTTCGTCTGCCGTCAACGCGATGGTCGGCACGTGGGGTCGCTCCGCCGACTACGACCGGTGGGAGCGCGACCTCGGCTGCACCGGTTGGGGTTGGAGCGACGTGAGGCCGATCTTCGCTGCACTGGCCGTGCCGCTGACCCGGCCCGGCACGGTCGAGTGGGGCGAGATCGACCGTGCCCTCGTCGATTCGGCGACCGCGCTCGGGCACCCCCGTGACAACGGCGCACCGGGCGACGGCCGAGTCGGCGTCGGGGGAGCTTGGCTGACGCGCCGCGATGGTCGACGGGTGACCGCCGCTGACGCCTATCTGTCCGCTGCTCGGGCGCGGCCGAACCTGACGGTCCGCGCCGACGCAACGGTGGTACGAGTCCTCCTCGACGGAACGACGTCGGTCGGCGTCGAGTTGCGTGGCGGCGAGATCGTCGAGGCGGGGGAGGTCGTCGTCTCGGCCGGAGCCATCCACTCGCCGGCGCTCCTGCTGCGCAGCGGTGTCGAGCGCGAGGGCATCGGATTGGGGCTCAAGGACCACGCGTCGGCATCACTGACGCTGCGCCTGCGCGAACGCGCCGACACCGCCGCGCTCGCGGCGGCCACGCTGTTGCGGTGGTCGTCAGCGACGGGCGATGCGGACCTGCAGTTGCTGCCGCTGAACCACGTCGGGGTCAGGGAGTACGGATCGCTCGTTGCCGGGCTGATGTCCGTGCACTCGACGGGCACGGTTCGACTCGTCGACGAGCAGCCGGCCGTCGACGTGCACTCGCTGGACGACGAACGGGACCGCGCTCGAATGCGCGAAGGTGCGCGCCACACTGCATCCATCGCCGCCACAGCGCCGTTCCGGCGGATCGCCGACGCCGTGTTCGTCGACGACATCGGCACGCCGCTGGCGGCACTGGACGATGCCGACGATGCGACGCTGGACGCCTGGTTGGCGACGCACGTGGGCGGCTACGTGCATGCCGCGTGCACGTGTCGAATGGGACCGCGAGACGCCGCCGGAACGGTGGTCGACCTCAGCGCACGGGTGCACGGCTATGAGCGTCTGCGCGTCTGCGACGCCAGCATCCTCCCGGACCTGCCTGCCGCCAACCCGCACCTGCCGACGATGATGGTGGCCGAGCGGATCGCTGCCGCGATCCGTGCCGAGACGGCCTAGCGGGCGTTCCGCTTCGAAGGCTGGACAGGCGCCTGCTTCTTCGCTGCTTTGGCGGACTTGGTCGCTTTCGCCGCCTTCGCCGACGCGGACTTCACGGGCTTGGGCTGCGCGGACTTCACCGACTTCACGGCTTTCGTGGACTTCGAGCCGGTCGAGGTCGAGGAACCTTTCGCGGCGCCTCCCTCGATGAGCGTCAGTGGCAAGGCGACCGGCTTCGGTGCAGCGGCCGGAGCAGCCTTGGCGCGCGGCGCGCGCCGCGGACGCTCGCCGGCGGCCCGCGCCCGGCTCCGTGATGAAGTCGCTGCCGCCGGTGACGTCGTTGCGGTCGGTGACGCCTCGACCGGGTCGCACAGAGCCAGCAGCTCAGCCATGCTCTCGGCGAGCAGACCGCTCATCACCTGCAGGTCCGGGACGAGGTCGCGGCAGGCGATGAACCCGAAGTCGAGGTTGCCGTTGTAGCTCTGCACGGTCATGTTCAGACCTTGTCCGTCGGCCAGCGCGGACACGGGGTAGAAGTGCTCGAGCCTGGCGCCGGCGCTGAAGAGCGGGTAGTTGGGTCCGGGCACGTTGCTGATGACGAGGTTGAACGGCGGGTTCATCCGGTCGGCGATCCGCAGCCGGCTGTACATCCGCATCGCCCGCGCGGCCACCGCCGGCGGTGCGAACTGGGTGAAGTCCTGGAGGGTCTCGGCGGGGATCGCGGCGAAGTTGTCCTTGGCCGCCGTCATCGACGCGCGCACCCGCAGCAGGCGTTGCACGGGGTCGGGCTCGTTGGTGGCGAGATCGGCCAGCAGCGCGGAGACACGGTTCTGGTAGGCGTCGGATTCGCTGCCACTCCGCACGCTGATCGGCACCATGGCGATGAGCGGCTCGTCGGGCAGGCAGTCGTGCAGCAACAGGTACCTGCGCAGCGTGCCCGAGCACAGCGCCATCACCACATCGTTGAACGTGCAGCCGAACTGACGGCGGATCCGCTTCGCGTCGTCGAGCGGGATCGTGCACGCGGTGAACCGGCGGTGCGGCGTGATCGGCCGGTTCCACGGCGTACGTGGCGCGTGCGTGGGCGGCAGTGCCGGAGGGTTGTCGACATCGTGGTTGACGCCACGCAACCGTTCGCGCATCATCCGACCGAACGGGCCTGGCATCGGCTGGGCGATCACGTCGGCCAGCGCGCGCAGGCCGCCGTTCTGGGTCGAGGCGGCGAGCTCACGGATGCTGCGCACGGACAGCCGGATCATCTTCTCCGGCCGGCGCAGGTACTCGAGCGCGGTGATGCGCAACATGTGGTCGTCGGTCGGCACGGCGTCGGGTACCCACGGCGCCTTCGTGCCCGTGGGGCGGTAGTCAGCGCTGGGGTCGAGGATCGCGGCCAGCATCGACGCGCCGGCCGCTCCATCGATGGCCGCGTGGTGGACCTTGGTGAGCTGGGCGATGCGCGTCCCGTTGGCCACGCCTTCGATCACGTACAGCTCCCACAGCGGACGGCTGCGATCCAGTGGACGAGCGACGATCCGGCTGATCACTTCGGCCAGCTGCTCGGGCGTACCCGGCTTCGGGACTGCGTGGTGGCGGACATGGAAGTCGATGTCGAACGCGGGGTCCTCGATCCAGTACGGCATGTCGAGGCCGAACGGCACCTCGACCAGTCGTCGCCGGAAGGGAGCGAGCTGATCGATCCGTTCGAGGATGATCTGCTTGGTGGCCTCGACACTCGCTCCGCCCGGCGCGTCGGACGGATCGTAGATGTTCAGCGACGCGACGTGCCCGAACACGCTGGCGGTCTCCATGTTGAGGAAGCTGACGTCGATCCCGCTCAGTTGGCGCACGGCCGCAGCATAGGTCGCCAATCCGAAGCGAACTTCCGCGGCGTTCACGGCCCCCTCGGCGGAGTGGTACACCAGTGCCATGACGACGCAGGACATGTACACGCGAGGGCTGCACGAGCTGGGCGACGGGTGCTTCGCCTACCTGCAACCCAATGGCGGATGGGGCTGGAGCAACGCGGGCCTCGTGGTCGGCGACGGCGTGTCGTTGCTGATCGACACGCTGTTCGATCTGCAGCTCACCGGCGCCATGTTGGATTCGATGACGCAAGTGATCGGACAGTCGCCGATCGGAACGTTGGTCAACACCCACGCCAACGGCGACCACTGCTACGGCAACCAGCTGGTGACGGGTGCCGAGATCATCGCCAGCGAGAAGGCGGCGCACGAGATGACCGAGGTGCCTCCGGCGACCCTCGCCGCGCTCAACGCGGCGCCGGGCGAGCTCGGCGAGCTGTTCCGTGGCTTCTTCGGTGAGTTCCACTTCGACGGCATCGAGCACACCCTGCCGACGCGGACCTTCAACGGCCGGCTCGACATCGAGGTCGGTGGGCGATCGATCGAGCTGATCGAGGTCGGGCCCGCGCACACCGCCGGCGACGTGATCGCTTACGTGCCCGACGCGAAGACGGTCTACACGGGCGACATCCTGTTCATCAACGGCACACCGATCGTGTGGGCGGGACCGTTGAGCAACTGGGTGGCTGCGTGCGATCTGATGCTGGGCATGGACATCGAGACCGTGGTGCCGGGACACGGACCGCTCACCGACAAGGGCGGCATCGCCCAGGTGCGCGACTACCTGGCCTACGTCGACACCGAAGCGACCGCACGGTTCCACGCGGGCATGGATGCGTGGGACGCCGCTCGCGACATCGCACTCAACGGCTTCGGTGAGTGGGGCGAGCGGGGGCGCATCGCCGTCAACGTCGACACCGTCTACCGCCAACTGGATCCCACGCACACCCGACCCGACGTGGTGGAGCAGTTCAGGCGGATGGCTGCATTGGACGCTCCGCACTGACCGGCTCCGCCGGTGCGGCCGCAGTCGTGGCCTTCTCGGCCTTGTCCGCGTCCCGCTGCCGCGTTCGCCTCGAGCGGCGGACGGCCAGCACCCAGCCCACCACCGCGCACACCGAGAAGATGCACCATTGGATCGTGTAGGAAACGTGCGGAGGGCCACCGCTGAGGTCGGGTAGACCGGTCGGGTCGGGCGGCGTGGGCGATGGCGGGACCGTCTTGATCAGGTCGATGTAGACGGGCGCGACCGCACTGCCGAGTCGCTCCGAGATCAGGTCCAGATCGACCCGGCGAACTTCGTCGAGCTTGGCGCCGTCGCTGTTGTCGGTCAGTTGACCGGTCTGGCGGATCTGCGAGGTTCGCGCGAGTCCTCCGACGATCAGCGTCCCGGATGGTGGCGCCGGCACCGGCTGACCATCGGCGATGAAGCCGCGGTTGACGATCAGGATCGGCCCGCCGTCGATCTGGAGCGGGGTCAGCACGTTCTCGCCGTTGAACCCGTTCACCGTCTGGAGGATCTCGACGAACTGCTGGTCGGCGAGGTAGTGACCCGATGCCGTCACGCGGGAGTACTCGATGTCGCTGACCGGCTTCGTGCCGAGCACCAACGTCAGCTCGACGGGCTCGGCCTGCTCGCGCTGCTCGACCTTGGCGACGAACGCGTCGCGCTCGATGTGCCGGTTCCACTGCCATCGGGCGAGACCGAGCATGCCGACCGACGAGGCCAGCACGACGATGTGGAACAGGATCCACTTCGGGCGGAGGAGGAACCGGTACATGCGGATCCGACGGTACTGGCCGGACACCGGCGGACACCATCGCGCGGGCTACGGTGCCGCTCGTGGGGCCAGAGGACGTGACGGGGGAGTGGTTGTCGACGGTGTTCGACACCGAGGTCGAGCTGACCGGCCAACAACGGATCGGCGACGGTTTGGTCGGGATGAACCTCCGGCTCGCGCTCCGATCCGACGATCCGTCGGTGCCGGCCACTGTGGTCGTCAAGCTGCCGTCGCCGGACGAGACCAGCCGGGCGACAGGCATCGCCCTGCGCAACTACGAGCGCGAGTCGAAGTTCTACAACGAGATCGCCAGCACCGTCGACATCCGCGTGCCACGGTGCCACCACAGCGAGTGGACCGAGGCGACCGGCGACTTCGTGATCGTTCTGGAGGATCTCGCCCCGGCGGAGCAGGGCGATCAGATCAGGGGGTGCTCCACCGAGATGGCGCGCACCGCCGTGCTCGAGCTGGCCCGCCTGCACGGTCCGCGTTGGGGCGATCCTTCGCTCGACGCCATCGACTGGCTCAACCGGCGCACCAGCCCCGACGACACGGCGATGCTGGTGGCGATCTGGAACATGGTGTTCGACAACTTCGTCGCAGCCTACGGCACGTACCTCTCCGCCGAACAGCGCGCCCAACTGGATTCGTTCAGCCCCAAGCTCGGCGCGTGGACCGAAGGGCGCACGGGGCCGTTCACCGTCACCCACGGCGACTACCGACTCGACAACCTGATGTTCTCGACGCCGGCCGGCGGCGCATCGATCACGGCCGTCGATTGGCAGACACCGGGCCACGGACCCGGCCTCGCCGACGTCTCGTACTTCCTCGGCGCGGGCCCGTTGCCCGCTGATCGGGCGCGCATCGAGCGGTCGCTGCTGGCCGAGTACACGGCACTGCTGCGCAGCGACTACGGGGTCGAGATCGACGACGAATGGGCCTGGCAGCAGTACCGCCGCGAGGCATTCGGTGGGGTCGTGATGGCCGTCGTCGCCTCGCAGATCGTCGGAGGCACGGAACGCAGCGAAGCGATGTTCGCAGCGATGGCCACCCGTCACCTCCAGCATGCGATCGACCTGGACACCGAATCCTTGATCTGATGCCTGGTTTGATGGATGGCATGAGCGGCGACCTCCCCGACTTCCACATCCCTCATGCGGAGAAGATCGAGTGGATGATCGAGACCAATGGTTGGGCGATCGAGCCGATCCTCCCCGACCCCGATTCGGACCCGCCGGTTCCCGCGTACGCATACACGATCGGTCTGCCGGCACTGACCGGGTTCTCCGACGTCGCGATCTTCGGATTGAAGCCGATCGCGGCCCACGGACTGATCAGTCTCGTGGTGGACATGCTCCAGGGTGGCACGGAGATCCCGCTGGGCGTCGAGCTCGTCGGACTGCTCGACAACGACCTCCGCTGCGTGTTCGCCCCGATCGAGATGGGCACCTGGGGTGGCTTCTTCGGCACCGCCAAGGCCTGGTACCGCGGTCGTCCGTTCGAGATGGTGCAACTGCTGTGGCCGGACCGGAACGGCTTCCTGCCGACCGAGACCGGCTATGCGCAGAACATGCGCATGGCCCAACCGGTGATCGGTCTGATCTGATCCGGTTCCGTCTGTCGCGCTGACGATCGCTCGATTGCTCGATTGCTCGATCGGCGGCAGGTCAGGTGTGGTCGAGGGTGCGCAGCTCGTTCAGCTCTGCGGCCAGTTCGTCGAGGGTGCGCTGCTCGCCGACCAGCAGTGCGGCCGAACGTGAGTCGGAGAAGCCCGCCGCTCGGACGAGCTCGGGCCAGGTGGCATCGGCGCGTTCGAGCACGATCCGCAACGCCACTGTCAGCGCGGGAACCGGATCGACGTCGTAGCCGGCCAGCAACGCCTCGACGTGCCGCTTCGTCAGGCGAGCGATGGGGTGCGCTCCTCCAGCGACCAGCTCACACCGTGAGTCGGGAGCAGGTCGAGGAACGGGTCCGCGCTGAACGCCTCCGGTCCCAACACCCCAGCCCCGCTCCAGAGGCCCTCGGCAATCAGCTCACAGGCGACCACCGGGTGCACGGCGGTCTGCCACACCACGGCCTGGTGGCCCGAGGTCCGCATCGTCCACTCGTTGTCGACGATTTGGTAGAGGTAGCTCTCCCGCGGCGCGCCGTCGGTGCCGAGACCACGCACCAGAGATCCGGCGCAGGTGCGTCCGCGCATCCGGTCGCCGAGCTCTGCCGGGTTGGGCAGGATCGCGGCGACGACGTCTCGCGGGGACACCTCGACGCCGCGCACCATCACTGGCTTGGTGCTGTCCAGGCCGAGCATGTGCAGCGTGCGCAGCACCTCGATGAACTCGTCGCCGAGGCCGTACTTGAACGTCACCCGGCCGACATCCAGCCAGCGCGGCATCAGCACCACCTCTTCGTGTTCCACGTTCACGCACCCGAGCGGACCGATGCCCTCGGGGAACACGAACGTCTCGGGTTCGCTGAACGGCGCGGTGGTGAACCACCCACGCTCGCGCTCCCAGACGATCGGGGGGTTGAGGCACTCCTCGATGGTCGTCCAGATGCTGAAGGTGGGGGCGAAGCCGAGATCCTCACCCGTCGTCGAGGTCATCGTCAGATCGCTTCCGTCACGCACCCCGATCTCGTCGATCCGGCTGAACAGGTGGTCGCTGGCGTAGCGAGCCAGCACGTCGGACAGCCCGGGCTCGACGCCCATCGCGCACAGCGCGAGCTGGCCCCGCTCGACCCACTGGTCCGCGACTGCGAACTGGTCCTCGCCCAGCATCACGCCGACCTCGCCGTGCGGGTTGGTGGGGTGCGGTGCCGACATGTGCATCGCCATGTCGAGGTAGTGGCAGCCGGCCTGGAACGCAGCGTCGAAGATCGGTGGGTTCAGGCGCGGATCGCACGCGTTGACGATGATGTCGGCGCGCATCGTGCGGGCCAGTTC
>JAOBWO010000186.1 GCA_025463415.1 Acidimicrobiales bacterium
GCAGTCCGGACACGACCGTCGGCTCGTAGAAGTATCCGGAGTCGCCCTGCCGGTGGCCGCCGTTCGAGACCGTCGCATGATCGGGCACGCGGTCGAGGAACCCGCTGACGCGGGCGAGCTGGTTGGCGTTGTTGACCGGCCCGTAGAGCACGTCCTCGTCGTCGGGCATGCCGGTCTTCAGACCTGCAGCGGTCTCCGCGAGGGCTGCGACGAAGTCCGTGTAGATCCGTGGGGCGACGATCACGCGGGTGGCTGCCGTGCAGTCCTGACCGGCGTTGAAGAAGCCGGCGGTCGCGATGCCTTCGGCCGCCGCAGCGATGTCGGCATCGTCGAAGACCACCACCGGCGCCTTGCCGCCGAGTTCCAGATGCAAGCGCTTCAGACTGTGGGATGCGGCCTCCGCCACCTCCATCCCGGCACGCACCGAACCGGTGATGCTCACCATCGACGGCGTCTGGTGCACCACCATCGCCCGTCCCGTGTCGCGGTCGCCGCAGATCACGTTGAAGACGCCCTCGGGCAGGAACTCCGAGGCGATCTCGGCGAGCAGCCCGGCCGTCGCCGGCGTCGTGTCGCTCGGCTTGAGCACCACCGTGTTGCCCGCCGCCAGGGCAGGCGCGAACTTCCAGACTGCCATCATCATCGGGTAGTTCCAGGGCGCCACCTGCGCGCAGACACCGATCGGCTCCCGGCGCACGAAGCTCGTCATCCCCCGCATGTACTCGGCCGCGGCCTTGCCCTCGAGGTGCCGTGCCGCGGTGGCGAAGAAGCGGATCTGATCGACCATCGGCGGGATCTCCTCGCTGCGGGTCAGAGCGATCGGCTTGCCGGTGTTCTCCACCTCGAGCGCGATCAGCTCCTCGGCACGCGCCTCCACCGCGTCGGCGATGCGGATCAATGCGAGCGACCGCTCCGACGGGGTCGAGTCACGCCACCCGTCGAACGCCGCGGCCGCAGCCGACATCGCGACGTCGACATCCGCCGGACCGGACAGCGCCGCAGTCGCGTACTGCTGCCCGGTGGTCGGGTCGATCACCGCAGACGTCCGCCCGTCGACCGCATCCACAAATGCACCGTTGACGAAGTTCTTGAAGGCCTTCATGCCGAAAAACCTAGTCCCACCGCGAAAGCTCGTCGACGCTGTCAGCGCCAGTCGTAGCAGCGACGACTGCGGCTGACAGCGTCGAGCGACCGGCGGCTGAGACACCCTCCGCGCATGATGCAGCGATGGACACTCGGTTTGCACAGACCACCGAGGTTGCGTCGACCCAATTCGGCGCCGTGAGCATCCAACAACTCGACCGGATGGGAGTTGATCGCAGCCTGCGCTACCAATGGGTCCGACGGGGACTCCTCCAGCGCGTCGGTGCGCAATCGTTGGCGATCGCCGGCTCGCCGGACTCTTGGCACCGAGAGGCATGGGCGCGTGCCGCCGATTTCGACGGTGTCGGGTTCCTCGCAGGAAGGACAGCTGGACGCCTGCATCAGCTGGACGGCTTCGACGAAGGTTCGATGGAGGTGCTCGTCGAACGATCGCATCGTGGCTCCCGCGCCGGCGCGCGAGTCTCATCGACCTCCCTTCCGCTGTCACGAGCCGACACGGTGATCATCGAGGGCATCCGGTGCCTGTCGGCGGAACGTCTCATCCTCGATGGCCCGCTGTTCGACTTCAGCCGCCACGAGATCGAGAACGCGATCGATTCAGCGCTCAGACTCCGTCTGGTCAGCGAACAGCGGTTGCGTACGCGCGTCGTGGATCGACACCGGCAGGGCATCAACGGCGGCCGAGCGCTGCTCGATGCGCTGGTCGACACCGGCGGCGAAAGCCGGCTCGAGCGTTGGTTCCTCGCCGCCGTTCGAGATCCGGCTTGCCTCGACCTGAGCTGCAGGTCTCCTGGCGCGCCGGAACCCGAACCGTCGCGCGGGTCGACGCCTTCTTCCCCGGCGATCTCGTCGTCGAACTGGCAGGGCACGGGACTCACTCCTGCCGAGCGCAACTGCAGCGCGACGAGCAACGCCGCACCGAGCTGACCCTGCGCGGCTTTCGGGTGATCACATTCACCTACAACGACGTCCGTGATCGACCCTCCTGGGTGATCGCTCGGCTCCGCGACGCGCTCGGGCTGTGGGCGGCGTGACGCTGTCAGCCCCAGTCGCACCCGAGACGACTGGGCCTGACAGCGATTGCGAGGCGGAGGCACTGGAGGCGGCGATCCGAAACCGAGGGTTGCTCGCGCATGGCACTATGGGCGGATGAGCAATTCCACGTCACGCAGCGTCGGGTCCGTCCGTTCCGTGGGTGTGCCGAAGGAGATCAAGACTGCGGAGCACCGCGTCGCGATGACGCCCGACGGGGTGCGCGAGTTCGAACGTCACGGCATCGACGTGTTCGTGGAGACCCACGCCGGCGAAGGGGCGAGCATCTCCGACGGCGACTACGTCGCGGCCGGTGCCACCATCGTGCCGACGGCCGCGGATGCGTGGTCGCAGGACATGGTCGTGAAGGTCAAAGAGCCGAAGGCCGAGGAGTTCGGCTTTCTGCGGGCGGACCTCACGCTGTTCACCTATCTGCACCTCGCTGCGTACCCGGAGGTCGCGAAGGCGCTCCTCGCCGCCGCCACCACGGGGATCGCCTACGAGACGGTGCAGACCGAGGTGGGCGCACTCCCGTTGCTGGCACCGATGAGCGAGGTCGCCGGGCGGCTGGCCCCGCAGATGGGTGCGCACTACCTCGAACGTCACAACGGTGGCCGCGGTGTGCTGATGGGCGGCGCGCCCGGTGTGCGCCCGGCGAAGGTGGTCGTGCTCGGCGCGGGCAACGTCGGCTGGAACTCGGCGTGGATCGCGGCCGGCATGGAGGCCGAGGTCGTGCTGTTCGACAAGAACCTCGACCGGCTGCGTTGGGTCGACCAGATCCAGAAGGGGCGCATCGTCACCCTCGCCTCCAATCGCGGCGCGATCGAGCGGAACATCGCCGACGCCGACCTCGTCATCGGCGCGGTGCTGGTGGCCGGCGGACGCGCGCCGGTCGTGGTCAGCGAGGACATGGTTCGGTCGATGAAGCCCGGCGCGGTCATCGTCGACGTCGCGATCGATCAGGGCGGATGCATCGAGACGATCCACGAGACCACTCACACGGATCCCGTCTACACGCTGCACGGCGTGCTCCACTACGGCGTCGGCAACATGCCGGGCGCTGTGCCGCACACGAGCACCTATGCGCTCACCAACGCGACCCTGCCGTACCAGCTGGAGGTCGCGGTGCACGGCGCTGCCGGCGCAGCCCGACGGGATCCGTCGTTGGCCTTCGGGGTGAACACCGTCGCCGGTCAGGTCACCAACGCACCGGTGGCCGAGGCGCTGTCGCTGCCCGCCGCGGATCCGCTCACCCTGCTGCTGGCGACGATCAGCTGAGACCCCGGCGAGACCGCACCTCCGTCAGCGCGGGTTGCGCCACATCAGCCACTGCTGGGGACCGGATCCGCCCCGAGCCTTGTGGGTCAGCACGCGAGTGACCTCGAAGCCGAAACGTCCGTAGAAGGCGAGGTTGGACTCCTTCGAGGACTCGAGATAGGCGCCCATGCCTTCTTGGTCGCAGCGATCGATCATCGGCTGGATCAGCTGCGTGCCCATGCCCTTGCCCTGGAACGCAGGGTCGGTGCCGATGAACTCGAGGTAGTAGTGCGGTTCTTCGGGATGCGCCTTCTCGAGCCTGTTCAGCAGACCGAGGTTGGCGATCAGCCGGTGGCCGAAGACGCGGACGAAGCCGGGGGCGTTCTTCACGATCTGCGCGATGGGCAGCTTCCACTCCCCAGGCGGCGCCCAGATCGCAGCCGCTTCGTTGCCGGGCGTGCGGAAGACGAGGCCGTGTTCGAACTGGGTGCGGGCCATGATCGTGAAGAACCGGGTGGCCGGCGCCTCGGGTACCGCGCCGCCGAACAGCAGCTCGAACACCGGATCGTCAGCGAACGCACGGGCGAGCGTCCGTGAGATCGCCGGGATCTCACTGGACTGCACGGACAGCATCGTCGTGTTCACGGCGCGCACATTACACAGCGCCCACCGCTGACTCGGGTACCTTCGCGGCCATGACAACCTCGGTGCACGAGCTCGATCTCCCAACGCTCGACCTGCTCGACATCCCGTTCGAGGATGCGCAGTCGGTGATGCTCGGCGTCGCGGCCACGAGCTGGATCGCGCGCAACCCGTTCGGCTACACGATCCTGCGCCACGAAGACGTCGCCGCGATCCTCCGTGACCGGCGTTGGCACAACGCAGCGTCCATCATCCCGGAGCTCGCGGGCGTCACCGACGAGGAGTTCCTCGCCCGTCAGAAGGTGAGCATCCTCAGCGCCGAGGGCGACGTGCACACCCGGCTGCGACGCCTCGTGGCGCCGGCCTTCTCACCGCGAGCAGCAGACCGGCTCCGGCCGTTCATGCGCGAGGTGATCAATGGTCTGGTCGATCCCGTGGCGGCGTCGGGTCGGGCCGACATCGCGACCGACATCTGCGAGCCGTATCCGATCGCGATCATCTGCGAGCTCCTCGGTGCGCCGAAGTCGGACTGGCAGCTGTTCAGTCGGCTGGCCGAAGACGTGCTGCGCGTCTTCAACGACAACTTCGTCGAGGACCTGCCGATCATCAAGCGGGCGCAGGAGGAGCTCGACGAGTACGTGCGCGGCCTCATCCACGATCGACGGGCGCGTCCCGCTGACGATCTGATCACCGCGCTGATCGCCGCGGAAGAGGCCGGCGATCGTCTCGACACCGACGAGTTGATCACGATGGTCGGCGCGGTGATCGTCGGCGGAACCGACACCACGCGCAACCAACTCGGCTGTTCGGTCGCGCTGTTCGCCGACCATCCCGACCAGTGGGCGCTCCTGGCCGAGCGGCCTGAGCTGGCGTCACGAGCGGTGGACGAGTCGATGCGCTTCTTCGGTGCCGTCCGCGGCACCGGACGGTTCGCGTCGGAGGACATCGAGTACCGCGGCGCGTTGTTCCCGGCGGGCACGATGGTGATGCCGTCGATGTCAGTGGCCAATCGCGACGCCGCCGTGTTCGCGGACCCGGCAACGTTCGACATCACCCGCGAGGCCGCCGGTCAGAACCACCTCACCCTCGGCAGCGGCATCCACTACTGCTTGGGCGCGTCGCTGGCCAAGGCCGAGCTGCAGGAGGCGCTGCCGATCCTGGCCAGGCGCATGCCCGATCTCGCCATCGCCGGTTCGATCACGTGGAAGCCCAGCAACGTCGGGATCTTCGGCCCCGAGCACCTACCGGTCACGTTCACACCGTCGGCCGGTTGAGCGCTCTCAGGGAACGGGGATGCCGAGCGCGTTGCTGACGATCTGCTTGTCTGCCGGCGTGACGGGCGTGATCGGCGTGAGCGCGCCGCGGGCGACCAGATCGGGTAGCGCCGCCGGGGTGACGTCGGGGCTGTCGGTGAAGATCGTTCGACGCGGGTCCGCCTGGCCGACGAGCCCCGACCCGGCGATCAGCTCCAACGTGTGCCGCTCCGCCGCCGTGCCCGCCGCCCAGCGGTTGGCCCCGTCGACGAGCTGGGAGAGGTTGGAGCCGATCGCGAGGCAGAGCACGGCGAGACCGCCCCACCGCACCTCTCGCGAGATCCGACCGAGCTGGTCCACGGCCAGAGCGAACGCAGGTGCGATGACCATGCCCGCGACGTAGACGTAGCGGGACTCGGTAGCGAACTGGATGCCGAGGCCGAGCCGCTCGAAGCCGACGAGGGAGTACATCACACAGACCGTGACCACCAGGGCGATGAGGAGGCTCTGGGTTCGCCACCCGAACCGCCGCGACAACGAGATCACGAGCGTTCCGACGATCGCGATCCCACCGAGCCCCGGCAGCGCCGTCAGGCCGTCGAAGGTCGCGCTCACGCCGCGCGTGAGGAAGATCGGCAGCAGCGAACGGTTGCCGGTGGGCACTCCGCCTTTGGCCTCGAGCACCCACGACAGGTACCACCAGCCGTACAGCAGGACCTGTGGCACCAGCGCGACCAGCAGTGCCTTCCACCGTTGGCGCAGCGCCAACACGACGAAGATGCCGACCATGAAGATCGGACCGAAGCCCGACGACATCACGCCGAACAGGACCAGGAACGCGGCGAGGTAGTCGCGGCGATCGACCGGGCCGTCGTGATCAACCAGCACCAGCTGGGCCAGGAAGGCGAGCAACGTGAAGTTGAACGAGATCTGGATCGCGAAGACCAGGTTCTGCCAGCCGGCTCCGAACACCAGCAGCATCGTGCACACCAACGTGGTGGTCCACGCCGACACGCCGTGACGTAGGCAGAGGACGCGGATGAGCAGCACCGTGGCGACATGCGCGGCGAGTGCCGGGATGAGGAACGGCCAGTACGACCCGAGGCCGAACAGACTACGCGTCGCCCAGTAGACGACCTCCGGAACGGCCAGCCAGTGGCCGTCCTGAGGACGGTTGAGGAAGTCGTTCAGGCCGGCGGCGCGACGCGCGTTCTGGCGCGAGATCAGGCTCGCCCAGTCATCGCGGGTGAAGTCCTGATGGCGACCGACGAGGTAGTACACGCCGATCGACGCGACGAGCGCAGCCACGAACGCCCAGTTCGCCGTCTTCGGAGACCGAAGCAGTTCGGCGCCGCGACGCGCCTGCACCTCGATCGGCGACATCTCGACCGTCGTCATCGCCGCAGCACCATCCGCCGCCACAGCGAGAGCAGCTGGAGCGCGCTGCGGGTGATCGCGGGCAAGCGGAAGAACTGCGACTTGCCCGACGGACGCGCGTAGTGGTGCACGGGCGCCTCGACGAAGCGCGCGTCCTGCTCGCGGAAGCTGCGCATCATCTCCACACAGATCACACCGCTGGTCGACAGGAGCGGTCGTGCATCGATCAGCTCCCTGCGGAACAGGCGGAAGTCGCAGTCCGTGTCTCGGCCCGGCAGCGAGAACAGCACCTTGACGATGTGGTGGTAGACCCGCCCGATGACCTTGCGATGCAGTGGATCCCCGCGGCCGAGCTTGTAGCCCTGCACGATGTCGACGTCGTCGGCGGCCAGGGGCACCAGCAGCGCAGCCTCGCTGGCGTCGTACTGCGCGTCGCCGTCGGTGTAGAAGATCCAGTCGTGTCGCGCTGCCGTGAAGCCGCTGATCAGCGCGCCGCCGTAGCCGCGGTTGACGTCGTGATGGATCACCCGCAGCCACGGTCGGGCGATGCTGAGCTCGTCGAGCACCTCGCGTGAGCCGTCCGTCGAGCCGTCGTTGACGACGATCACCTCGACGCAGTCGACGAGTGGCGTGAGCGCCGCATGCACGTCGTCCACCAATCCGCCGATGGTCTGCGCGTCGTTGTAGCACGGGAACATCGCCGAGACGCCGGCGCGCACGGGCGACCGAGTCACGTCGCCACGCTTGCGAGCGCGTCGGCGACGTGCTCGACCTCGGCGTCGGTGAGCTCGGGGAAGCACGGCAGGCTGATGCACTCGGCGGCCCAGGACTCCGCCTGTGGGCAGGGAGCGGCACGGAACTTCCAATAGCCCGGCTGCTGGGTCAACGCCAGCGGGTAGTGGATCGCGGTGCCCACGTCTGCTGCAGCGAGCGCGTCGCGGACCCGTGCCCGCTCTGACGATCGGAGCACGCAGAGGTGGTACACGTGGTCGACGTGGGTGGCCTGCCAGCGCGCGTCCTGGGCCGCAGCGCGGTAGCGCGCAGCGATCTGCCGGCGCCTTTCGTTGTCCGCGCTCAGCAGGGGCAGGCCGAGCCGCAACCACGCGGCCTCGATCTCGGACATCCGGAAGTTCTGGCTGATCTCCGTGTGCACGTACATCGCGGTCATGCCGTGAGCCCGCAGCCGACGCACTCGATCGGCGATCTCGACATCGGCGGTCACGACTGCACCACCGTCGCCGATCCCGCCGAGGTTCTTCGTCGGATAGAAGCTGTACGCGACGACGTCCGCCGCACGGTGATCTCGGATCGCGCCATGTGCCTGGGCGGCATCGTCGATGACCGGAAGCTCGGTGTCGGGACGCTCTGCTGGCCGCCCGTAGAGGTGGACCACCACGACCGCTTTGGTGCGCGAGGTGGTGGCGGCGTCGACCAGGGCGTTGTCGAGGTTCGCCGTGCCGGCGTCGACATCGACGGGCACCGGGGTGGCCCCGAGCGCGCACACAGCCGCAGCGGTGGGAACCGCCGTGAAGGCGGGCACGATCACTTCGTCTCGGGCTCCGACGCCGACCGCGGCCAGCGCGAGCTGCAGCGCGGATGCACCCGACGAGACGGCCACCACCTCGAGGGGCTGGAGTCGCGCCGGTCGAACCGGCTCCAGCCACGCCGCGAACTCGTGCTCGAACGCGGCGGTCTCGTCGCCGAGCAAGCGGCTCCCGGACTCCACGATCCTCGTCACCGTCGCTGCGAACTCGCCGGCCGCAGAGCGACCTCTGCGGCTCAGGTCGACGACAGGTACCACGGGTGCTCCCGATAGAAGCGAACGGTCTGCTTGGCGCCGTCGGCGAACTCGGTCGACGAGGACCAACCCAGCTCTTCGCTGAACCGGTGGCTGTTCGTGGTGAAGGAGCCGATGTCGATCCGCTGATGATCCGCAGGCCATTGGACGTACCGCACGCCGGCGTCGCTCTCCGCCGCCGCGCAGATCATCGCGGCGATCTCGGACAGCGTGTTGTCGTTGCGGCTGCCGACGTTGTAGATCCGTCCGACCGCTGCGTCGCCCGTCGCGGTGAGCAGCGCGTCGACCACGTCGTCGACGTGCAGGCAATCGCGTCGTTGCGAGCCGTCGCCGAAGATCTCGATGACCTCGTTCTGCAGCGCCTTGCGAACGAACACGGGGAGGAAGCCGAGTTCGTTGCTCGTCAAGCGCTGCCGTGGGCCGTAGATGTTGCTCAACCGCAGCGATGTGGCCGCCAGTCCGTGCGCCTGGGCGTAGACCATGTGCAGCTGCTCGCCGGCCAGCTTGGCGACGCCGTTGACATCCACCGGGTTGGCCGCCGTCGACTCGTCAGCGGGCAACTGAGCCACCCGGCCGTACACCTGACGGGTCGATGCGTGCACGACACGCACCCCGGGGCACACGCGGCGGATCGTCTCGAGCAGCTTGGCGTGGTCGACCGTGTTCAGCTGGAGGTCGAGCAGCGGGTCGACCATGGACGCCGTGTGGCTGACCTGACCGGCGAGGTTGAAGACGATGTCCGCGCCATCGAGCAGCTCGGCGACTGAGGGATCTCCGATGCTGGCGACCAGGGACTGCACGGGAAGCCCAGCGATGTTGCGGACGTCGCCGCCGTGGCTGCTGACGAGCGCGTCGACGACTCGGACCTCGGCTCCGAGCGCCACCAGAGTGTGCACGAGGTTCGATCCGAGGAACCCCATCCCACCCGTCACCACGCATGTGGTGGCGCCGAGCGTCTGTTGCTCTGGCCCCCCGCCGCGCTGCATCACGGCACGAAGCTACTGCATTCGAACCGACCACCCAACTGACACACTGGCGAAATGGAAGCCGACGAGTACCGGCGGATGGCCGCCGCGGAAGAGTCCCACTGGTGGTATCGCAGCACCCGAGGACTGCTTCGCCAACTCGTCGAACCCCTGCTCAGCCATGATGTCGGCGCGCTTCAGCTCGACGCGGCGGGTGGCACGGGCGCGACCGGTGCGTGGCTGTCCGAGCACGCGGCGACGGTCCTGGCGGATTACGAGCCGCTCGCCCTCGAAATCGCCCGCGAGGTCCATCCGCGATACCTGCCGGTCCGTGCCGATCTGAACTCGCTGCCGTTCCCGGCTGGCGCGTTCTCGGCGATCGTCTGCGTCACCGCGCTGTACCACCGGATGAACCCTGACCCGGGTTCTGTCGTGGCCGACTTCGCCCGACTCACACGGCCCGGCGGGATCGTGGTGCTGATGGAGCCGGGCGGCAAGCGGCTCTGGCGCGGCCACGACGAGGTCACGCACGGAGCGCGCCGGTTCAGCCTCGCCGAGATGCGCGCGATGGCGGTCGACGCCGGTCTGGACGTCGTCGTCGCCACCGGCGCCTACTCGTTCCTCGTGCCGCCTGCGTTCGTGATGGGGCGGCTGGAGCGGGCGTCCGACAAGAGCGACGTCGACCGCAACCAGAGCGGCATGGGCGGCTTGTTCGGCCGGCTCGCTGCGATCGAACGGCGGGTGATCCGGCGACGGTCGCTGCCGTTCGGTCTGTCGGTGATCGTCGTGGCGCGCAAGCCCGCAGCGTGACGCGTCGTGACGCGTCGATGCACGGCGTGTGACGTCTGGCTGGCGATGGCAACCCCCGGGTAGTTGACGTCCGCAACTACACTGCGTGCACCCCCGCTCGAACCCGAAGTGCAGATGAACACGTCCGCGATCATTCCCGCATCCACGAGCAACGCCCAGCCGGGCACGATCCGCGCGGCGCTCGGCTACCGGAACTTCCGGTTCATCTGGATCGGCTTGTTCGCCAGCCAGATCGGCACGTGGATGCAGAACCTGGCGCTGCCGGCGTACATCGACGAGCGCACCCATTCGGCGACGTGGGTCGCGATCATCGGTTTCGCCCAGCTCGGGCCGTTGCTCCTGCTGTCCATCCCGGGGGGCGTGCTCGCCGACCGGTTCCCCCGCAAGCCTTGGCTGATCGCCAACCAGACCGCCCAGCTGCTGCTGTCGCTCGTGATCGCGGTGCTGATCGCCAGGGGTTCGTCACTGCTGGCGATCTTCGTCGCCCAGCTCGGTGTCGGTACGTTCAACGCGCTCGGCGCACCCGCGATGCAGGCCTCCATACCGCTGCTCGTCAGCCGGGAGGACCTCCCCGGCGCGCTCGCGCTGAACTCGGTGATGCTCAACGGCTCACGGGTGATCGGCCCGGCACTCGCGGCCGCGCTGATCGGGTTCGGCGTCACCGTGTCGCAGATCTTCGTGATCAACGCCGGCACCTACCTGTTCGCGGTGGCCGGCATCGCGCTGATCACGATCCCGCACGTGCCCACCCGCGGGCTGGAGAGGGGCTTCCAGAAGATCATGGGCGGGATCCGGATCGCACGCAGCCGCAGCGTGCTCAGTCGAATGCTGCTCGCGATGACGTTCTTCTCGTTCTTCTGCCTGCCGTACATCAGCCTGTTCCCCTCGATCGCCCGCCTCGCGTTCGGCATCAATGCCGAGGGCGGGACCTACAAGTGGCTGTACGCGACGTGGGGTCTCGGGGCGTGCCTGGGCGGCCTCGCGTGCGGTTCGGTGCTGCTCCGCTTCGACCGCCGGAAGCTGATCACCAACGCGTTCCGCGGCCTGACCGTGACGATGCTGTTGTTCGCGTTCGCACGCGGTCCGGAGCTGGCCATCCCGATCGGGTTCCTGCTCGGCTTCTTCTACTTCATGGCCGTCACGCCGATGGTGACGTTGTTCCAGGTGAACATGTTCGACCACGAGCGTGCCCGCGTGATGTCGCTCTGGTTCATGGCGTTCGGTGGCACGGTGCCACTGGGTGCGCTCGCGTTCGGACCGATCGTCGACTGGATCGGTCCGCGGCCTGTGCTGCTCCTGTCAGTGGTGGGTTCCGCGTTCCTCAGCTGGTGGTGCGACCTGATCCGCCGCCCCGCCGTGACGCTGACCGAGCACGAGCTCCGCCAGCCGCTCCAGACCCGCCACACGGCTGGCTTTGATGAGCAGGGCGTCGTCGCCGGACAGTGACGCGACCGCCGCAGCAGGATCGTCCGTGGGCGCCGTGCCGTAGAGATCGGTGCCGACAGCGATCAGCTCGATGCCGCGTTCACGAGCCAGTGCGGCGATCGTCGCGTGATCGTCGACGGGGTCGGCGAGCTCGGCCATCACGCCCAGCAGCGCCACCCGGCGACCGGTCACGTGGAGGCGAGCGAGCGTCTCCAGGGCCGCGCGCATCGAGGCCGGGTTCGCGTTGTACGCGTCGTTGATCACGATCGTGCCGGCGGCGGTTCGGCCGACTTCCATCCGCCACGGCGACACCGCAGCATCGCCGAGCGCCCTCGCGGCAGCGCGCAGATCGACGCCACAAACACACGCCGCAGCGAGTGCTGCTGCAGCGTTGCCGGCCATGTGCTCGCCGCTGACGGCGAGTGACACCGGTGCGTCTCCCCAGGGGGTCGACACGGTGAACCGAGGTCGGGCGAGCTCGTCGAGCC
>JAOBWO010000198.1 GCA_025463415.1 Acidimicrobiales bacterium
AGGTAGCTGAGGTGGATGAACCAGGGTGATTCGTCGGTGCGCGCGTCGAGCCAGCCGAGGGCGGCGTCGGTCACGAACGTCGACACCCCGAGCTCCACCGGGCGATCCGGCTCGCTGCGCAACGCGAGCTCACTGCTGCCCGGGTCCTCGTAGCCGTGCTCGACGAGCCACTCGCGCCATGGCACCTGATCGTCATCGAGGGCGAGCACGGGATCGAACCCCGGCAGCACCCCGGTGTAGGCGTGCATCCGCGGATCGTCGGGCCCCGAGGCCTCGCGCGGATCGACCGACTGGTCGGTGTACCCGAACAGCGCGGGCGCGTAGCCGGCCCGCCGGGCCGCGAGCGCGACGTTGTCGAAGCGCGCGTCGAGTGGCGTGCCGTTGGCGACCACGCGCGTGTTCATCTGGTACATGCCGGTGTAGAGGCATGCTCGCCCTGGCGAGCACGGAGATGCTTGGCTGTAGTGACGGCTCAGGCGCACGCCGGACGCCGCGAGCGCGTCCAGGTTCGGCGTCTGCACGACCGGGTGCCCGGCCACCGACAAGCAGTCGCCACGGAACTGGTCGAGCGTGATCAGCAGGACGTTGAGCATGAAGCGCAAGCTACTTGTGCCGGAGGATTACTGTCCGCGAGATGCGCGTCGACGTGATGACCTTTCCCCGGCCCCTCGGCGAGATGGGTGCAGTCGCGCGCGACATTGCCGCAGCGGGCTTCGACGGTGTGCTCTTCACCGAGGGCGGGCGCACGGCGTACCTCTCGGCCGCAGTGACCGCCACAAGTGCGCCGACACTGGAGATCTCCACGGGTGTCGCCGTTGCGTTCCCGCGCAGCCCGATGGTGACCGCGCAGGTCGCGTGGGAGCTGCAGGAGGCGACCGCCGGTCGGTTCCGCCTCGGGCTCGGCACCCAGGTCAAGACACACGTGGTGCGCCGCTACTCGTCGGCGTTCGAGCACCCCGGGCCGCGCATGCGCGACTACATCCTCGCGGTGAAGGCGTCGATGGCCGCCTTCGCCGGTGCGCCGCTGGACCACCATGGCCCGTTCTACGAGCTGTCGTTCCTGACCCCGCAGTGGTCGCCGGGCCCGATCGCCCACCCGGCGCCCCCGGTCGATGTCGCCGCGGTGAACCCGTGGATGCTGCACATGGCCGGCGAGGTGGCCGACGGCGTGCACATCCATCCGATCGGCGAGCCCGGCTACCTGCGCAGAACCGCGCTGCCGGCGATCGCAGCCGGTGCCGCCGCCGCTGGGCGCGATCCCGCCGACATCTCGCTGATCGTGCCGGTGATGTGCGTGGTCGGTGACACGGACGAGGAACGGGCCCGCGACCGCGAGCACATGCGCAGCATGATCGCCTTCTACGGCACGACGCCGAACTACGCGTTCATCTTCGACGACGCCGGGTTCGAGGGCACGACATCTCGCCTGCGCGAGAAGCAGAAGGCGGGCGACATGGCAGGCATGGCTGCCCAGATCACCGACGAGCACATGGCCGTGTTCACCACCGAGGCGACGTGGGATAGCTTCGCCGATGCGTTGCGCGAGCGCTACGCGGGGCTCGCCACCCGGCTGGTCTTCTACAACGCGATCCAGCAGCGCGACTCCTCACCGGAACGGTTCCGGCGCTACGGCGAGGTCGCCCGGCAGCTGTCTGCGGGCTGACGGCACACAGCAAGCGGCCGTCCCTCACGTTCTGCGAGTTGGGGCAACGGGTAGCCTTCCAGCGTGTCTGGTGATCTCGTGTACGCGTTTCGGGTGATGCGCCTGCCGCTCCTCGATGCCGGCGGTGCCACCATCGGTCGCATCGAGGACATCGTCATCGTGCCCTCGCGATCCGGCACGGCACCCCGGGTCGTCGGTTACGTGGCCACCAGCCAGCGCCGGCGGATCTTCGTCAACGGCACCCGGTTCAGCCAGATCGACGGTGACGGCGCGCGCCTGCGCAGCTGGGATGTCGATCTCCACCCGTTCAAGGCCAAGCCGGGCGAGCTGCTCGTCGGCCGCGACGTGCTCGACAAGAAGATCGGCGACGAGACCGTCAGCGACATCGCCCTGCGCAGCACCACCGACGGTCGCGCCACGTACTGGGAGCTCGCCAAGATACGGCTCGCCCGCCGCAATGCGCTGCGCCGCCGCCCGAGCTACCGCCTCGTCGATTGGGACGAAGTGCCGACGCTCTTCAACAGCGGTGCGCCGATGGCTGCCGAGGCGGCCAGCATGCGCGACATGCACCCCAGCGACGTCGCGACGGTGGTCCGCACACTCCCCCTGGCACAGCGCAAGCAGCTGGCCGCAGCGATGGACGACGAACGCCTCGCCGACCTGCTCGAGGAGTTGCCGGAGGCCGAGCAGTTGCGGATCATCGAGGGCCTCGACCTCGACCGGTTGATGAGCGTGCTCGACGAGATGGAGTACGACGACCTCGCCGACCTCCTCGCCGAGATGCCGGGTGAGCAGCGAACACGAATCCTCGACGCGATGGACGACGACGACGCCGCCGTGATGCGCCAGCTGCTCTCCTACGAGGAGGGCACCGCCGGCGGTCTGATGACGCCGGACATCATCATCCTCGGGCCCACCGCCACCGTCGCCGAGGCGCTGGCCCAGATCCGCGACCCGGACTGGCTGGTCAGCATCGCCGCCCAGGTGTTCGTGTGCCGACCTCCCTACCGTCCGCCGACCGGCACGTACCTCGGCGTCGTCCACTTCCAGCGACTGCTGCGCGAGCCGCCGAGCATGGAGCTCGGGCGCTGCCTCGAGCAGGAGCCGACGATCACCCCGAACGTGCCCGACCGCGAGGTCGCCGAGAAGCTGGCCAGCTACAACATGCTCGCCGTCGGGGTCACCGACGACGCCGGCCACCTCCTCGGCGCGATCACGGTGGACGACGTGCTCGACCGCACCCTGCCGACGGGCTGGCGTCAGCGGCGGCGCAGCAACTCGCCGAACATCCACACCAATCCTGCAGTCGCGCGATGACCCGGCACAGCGATCTCAGCGCCCCGCGCCAAGTCCGCCGAGTCGGTCTGCACTACGACCAGGACGCGTTCGGCAACTTCAGCGAGGGCATCGCCAGGTACCTCGGCACGGCGCGGTTCCTGGTCTGGCAGACGGTGATCATCGTCGGCTGGATCGGTTACAACTACACCGCGCCGGCCAGGTTCCAGTTCGACCCCAACAAACGCGGCCTCGTGTTGCTCACCCTGGTGCTGTCACTCCAGGCCAGCTACGCCGCGCCCTTGATCCTGCTCGCCCAGAACCGTCAGGAGCTGCGTGACCGGAACGAATCCGACAACGATCGCCGCGTCGCCGAACGCACCCAGGCCGACACCGAGTTCCTCGCCCGGGAGATCTCCAGCGTGCGCGTCGCGCTGGCCGACATGGTCACCACCGAGGACCTGCGCGACCACCTCGAGCGGCTGACGTCAGCGGTCGAGCGGATGGCCCAGCGCCTCGACGACCTCGAGGTGCAGGGCTCCAAGGGCTCGCTCGATCAACCGCGGGACGAAGCCGACTAGAGGTCCGGGCGAACCGCCGGAGCCGGCAGGGCTGCGTCCAGCTCCGTGGTCAACCGGGCAACCACCTCTGCCGCGGGCCGCGCACGTGCCTGCTCGTGGCCGATGCCCGCCCAGAGGTTGAACAGGTTCGAATCACCGATGGCTCGGCCGTGTGCGCGCAGCGGGCTGGTGAGGTGGTGGATCTCCGGATACGCACTCGGCGCGTCGACGCCGATCGCGTCGGTCCACGCGTTGGCGATGCCCCGCGCCAGACGCCCGGTGAAGGCGCGAGTCAACGTGGTCGACCGCGACGATGCGAGCGCCTCGCGATGCGCCGGCGTGGTGGCGGCTTCCGGAGTGAGCATGAACGCCGTGCCGAGCTGCGCCGCATCAGCGCCGGCGGCGATCGCCTGGGCAATCTGGCTCCCGCTGTGCAACCCGCCGGCGGCGACGCCACACCGCAGCGACCGGACCGGCAGCTCGCCGAGGCGCACGCGCACGGCATCGAGCATCGGTATCAGTTCGAGGGGCGAGTCGTCGGTGTCGGCGAACGAGCCGCGATGGCCACCGGCCTCTGCCCCCTGCACCACGATCGCGTCCGCGCCGGCCAGCACCGCCACCTGAGCTTCGTCGGCGCTCGTGACGGTGACCCAGACCTCGATGCTGCGGGCGCGCAGCTCCGCGATCGTTCCCGGGTCCGGGCATCCGAACACGAACGAGACGACCGCCGGCTTGGCACGAGTGACGACGATCAACTTGTCGTCGAAGTGGTCGTCGTCGAACCGAGGGGCGCCCGGCGCGACGCCGGCCGCTTGGGCCAGCGGTGCGATGCGCTCGGCATATGCGGCGACGACGGATCGCAGTGCCGGGGTGCGGACGGGCGCGAAGATGTTCACGCCGAACGGCTCGGTGGTCAGCTCCCGCGTCGCCGCGATCTGCTCGTCCAGCGCATCGGCGCTCAGGTACCCGGCGGCCAGGAAGCCCAGCCCGCCGGCAGCGGAGACCGCCGCGGCGAGCTCGATCGTGGACGGTCCGCCCGCCATCGGTGCCTGGACGATGCTTCGGCCTCCGGGCCCGATCATCGGCGGGTTGGCCCGATCGTTGCCCGGCGCGCTCATGGCGAGGCGACGACGACCCGGTCGACGACGTGGCGGACGAGGCCGCTGAGCGAGGCAGAGAACTCCTTGGCGTTCATCCAGGGGGCGAGGTGATCGCCGGCCAGCTCCACGACATGCGCATGAAGTGCAGTCGCGAGTGCACGCTGCTTCACGGGGCGAACGAGGTGGTCGCGCGTGGTGATCAGCATCGCCGACGGCTTGGCGAGATCACCGGCCCAGCGCACCGCGTCGTACTGGCTCAGCGCCTGCCCGGCGTGCACGAGGTGCACCGCGCTGTTGCGGCTGATCTCACCGGCCATCCACTCCACATACGGCTCGAGGTCTGCGGACTGGTGGGCCATCCGGCGCAGCCCGGCGCGCAGCCACGACGGGTAGGCCCACGAGCGGAGGATCGGGCTGAGCATCCGCACGGTCTTCCACCGCATGCGTTCGGCCAGCGTCGCGTTCCACTCCAGCGCCGTTGCCGCCACCACGATCCCGGCGACGAGCTGCGGATGACGACTGCCGATCAGCAGGCTCAGCGGGCCACCCATCGAGTAGCCGACCAGGATCACGGGACCGATTCCGAGTTGCTCGACCAGCGCTGCGGCGTCGTCTGCCGCATCCTCGAGGTGGAACTTGGCGGCGGGCCGCATGCCCCGACCGTGACCGCGATGATCGATGGCGACGAACGAGCAGTGCTCGGCCAACGCCTCGTACGCGGTGAAGAACTGCAGATCGGCCGAAGCCGTCCAACCGTGGAGCAGCAACAGCGTCGGGGCACCGGGGTCGGCGTGCTGGTGGTGGCGGTAGAACACCTCGCCCCGACCTTCGAGGACGGCGGTGTGCCCCGGCGGCAGCCACGGCACCTTCATGCGCGGCACTCCGTGCACACGCCGACGAGGTCGAGTCGATGGTGGCGGAGCTCGAACCCGTTCATCGCGGCCAGTGAGGCCAGTGATTCGTCGAGCGTCGCCTCCACGGTGTCGGGCACGACGACGTCGAGGACGGTTCCGCACTGCTCGCAGATCAGGTGGTGATGGTGACCACCGATGTCCTCGGCCAGCTCGAACCGAGCCCATTCGTCGTGCGTCACGACGCGCGTGATCACGCCGGCCTGCTCCAGCACGGCTAGGTTGCGGTACACCGAGCTCTGGGCCAGCTCCGGATCGAGGCGGAGGATGTCGGGGATCGTGATCGGGTGCTCGGCGGAGCTGAGCATCTCGACGAGTTGGCGGCGCAGCGACGTGTACCGCTGGCGATCGCCCACGACGCGGAGGGCAGCGATCTGGTGCAGGTCGACGCTCATCTGCCGCGAATGTTAGTGGTGCTCAGGGCTCGGCAGGCCGGGACACGCCGGTGAACTCCGACAGCGGCACGCCGCATCCGCGGATCTGCTCCAGCAGGTCCGCCGTCGGCAGGCGCTCGTCGCCGAGCACGATCACACCCGACGAGATCCCCTCGGTCGGAGCCGCTGTCGCCCCACCGAGGATCCAGCGCGCCATCGTCGCGGCGACCGCCGACGCCGCGACGCCGCTGCGCACCGATGTGCCGGCCACGAGCGTCTCGCGCTCGCCACTTGCCAGCGCGCCGCGCAGCTCGACGCGGATCCCGCCGATGCCACCTTCGCGGTGCGGCGGGCTGAGCATCGGCAGGCGCGCCGTGAACCGGTCGCGACGGGTTCCCGACATGCGCGCGCTCATCCGAGTGACCGCAGGGAACACGCGGTGGAGCAGGATCGGTTCGGGCACCTCGGCGCGGTAGCAGTCGTAGGAGTTGACCGGCTCGGGGAACCAGCACAGCTCGCGCCCTGCGCCGGCAGGACGACGGATCCACTCGCCGTCGTGCAGCCCGACGGATGTGCCGCCGAGCGCGCGGTGGTGCTGGCGCGCGCACGACGGACCTGCCGTGCCGTGCATCGCGATGTGGATCTCGTCGACGGTCCCCAGTTGGCCGGCGAGCAAGCGGGTCAACAGGCCGGACAAGCCGGGCGCCATCGCCGCGCCGACGACCAGCGGCACCCCGTGGTGCACCGCCAGCTCGTGCAGCTGCAGCAGCTCCTCGACATCGTCGACATCGTCGCTCATCGAGACGACCGCGACTCCATTGGTGATGAAGCGGCGGGCGAGCGCAGCGTGCGGTGCCGGCAGCGCCAGCACGACGACGTCGGCGACCTGGGCGTGATCGAGGTCGATCGCAATGCCGTCGATGCTGCGTGCAACAGTCTCGGCGATGTCTTCGCGCGTGTCGACCACGGCCACACGGATGGAGGCGAGCGAAGCAAGGTTGCCGGCGACACGCGACCCGGTCACACCGGCGCCGACGACCGCGACGATCGGGGTGTTCGCTGAGGTGCCGTCAGGTGTGTGGGCCAAGCGGACCGTCACCGGGGCCGGGTCGACAGCTCGCGCCATCCGCCGGTCTGGGGGGGCACGCCGCCTTGGCCGCGGAGCCTCAGAACACCGGCTACCGCCGCGGCGGCGGACAGGGCCAGGATCGCGCGGCGGATCATCTTCATGAACGGCTCACTGTACCCCCGGCGTCAGGAGCATCGGGACGGATAGGCACCAGAGCGGCCGTCGACCACCAGCTGTGGTGGACCGAACGCGCAGATGCAGGACCGGCGACCCTCCGTGCGCCGATCTTGACGCCTTCTTGCCGCGATCCGCGGGACGTGGCAGAACGACCCCGGGCATCATGGACAGCGACGAACAGACGTCGTGAACAGGAGTCGAGATGCAGCTCATGGAACGCAATGTCGAGGTCTTCGACCATCGTCGGGTCTCGGGCGGCTACGAGCGCAACTATGGCCAGGACGCCCGCTTCCTGGACCTCGGCGAAGAGCTCGCGATCCAACTAGCGGCCAAGGCGATGCGCGGCGCGCCCGTGCTCGATGTCGGCGCCGGCACCGGCCGCTTGGCCCCACTGCTGCGCCTGCTGAGCGCCGAGTACTCGGCCATCGACTACGCGCCGAACATGGTCGAGGGCTTCCGCCGCTGCCATCCCGGCGTCGACGTCGCGCTCGGCGATGCGCGTGACCTGAGCCGCTTCGAGTCCGGCACGTTCGGCCTCGTCGTGTTCAGCAACAACGGCATCGACACCGTCACCCACGACGACCGTCTGGTCGTGCTGCGCGAGTTCGCCCGTGTGTTGACGCCCGGCGGTCGGATCGTCTTCTCCTCGCTCAACCGGCACGGCATGTCCTACGGCGAGAGCCCGTTCCAGTTGCACCGGCCGGGTCAACCCCGTTCGGTGCGCGGCCTCGCAACGACAGCGGCACGACGTGTGTACCGCCCACTGTCGCTGCCGCGGAGCGTGCGCAACTGGCGCCAGGCCAAACCCCTCGCGGAGGATCACGGCACGTGGGCCGTCGGTGCGCTGGCCGTCCACGACTTCGCGCCATTCGTGCACTTCACCACGCTCGTCGATCTCCGCGCGACCGTGGCCGCCGCCGGGTTGGTGATCGAGCAGATCTTCGACGAAACGGGTGCCACGATCGCCGACGACGCCACCGACTCGAACGCCGACTACTTCACCTTGGTCGCCAGGCGCGCACTCGCCAGGCACTCGCTGGCCGGATGATCGCTCGCCGGAGGCCCGGGCTGGGGCCTCCGGCGAGCAGCCACGTGCAGCTGGGCTAGATGTAGTAGCCGGTGACGTCGATGATGAAGTCGGTGGCGTTGCCGCCACCACAGAAGACCTTCACCGAACGATCGGCAGCGATCTTCGCAGTGATTCCGTTTGCAAGGTTCTGATCGGTGCCGAACCAGTTGATCGAGGACGCACTGAACTTGGTCGCGTCGCCGGGCACGACGGACAAGAAGCCGGCGCCCACCGTGTTCGTCACCGTCAGGTTGCCGACGATGGCCACGGCGCCGACGGGCACGACGTCCGCCACGAGCACGCCACCGGTGGTGGTGTCGCGCGCGTCCTTGATGCTGACCACCTTGTTGTTCCCCGACGAGAGCTTGCCCTGGCTGGGCAGGGCCAGACGCGAGTCGAACACACGCACCGGATCGATGATGTGCAGGGCCACCACCGGTGTCGTGACGTCGGTCAGCTCGACCCAGGTGCCCGGTGTTCCGCTGACGGTGCAGTAGAACAGGCGTCCCGTCGTGTCCGGCTGGAGCGCGCCGACGGACCAGGTGCCGGTCGTCGGTGCACCGGCTGCTACCGGCACGAGCTGGATCGCGGGACCGGTCGTGGACTTCGCGCGCACGCCGGCACTGAGGCCGACGGTCGACGAGTCCGAGAACCCACTCACGCCCGCCGGGCCCTTGGCGACTGACAGGACCGTCCCGAGCACTCCGCTCGACGTGCCGTTCGCTGCGCCACCGACACCGGTGACACCGCCACGCAGCAGTGTGTCGGCCGCGACCGAGCTGTTCAGTGCGAAGATCGTGCCGTTGACACCCGGGGACTCCGCGCTCGCGCCGCTGTCGTTCAACGCCGCGAAGTTGCCGTTCAGGGTCGTGAGATCGGTCGCAGCCGTCGGGGCGTTGGTCCCGACACCGATCAGCAGCGGGCCGTTGGTTGCGGCGGCGGCGGGGAGAGCATTGCCTCCGACGGCCACCGCGACGGCACCGGCGGCGGCCGCGCCGGCCAGCTTGAGCATGCCTCGCCGAGACGACGTGCTGACCGCCTCCGCAGCAGCGTCTGCTGTCGTGGACGCCGGAGCGTTCGACGATGGCGCGGTGAGCCGCTCCACGATCGCCGTCAACTCGGCGACCTTGCTCTCGAGCTCTTCGATCTTTGACGTGTTCATGTGATCCTCTTCCAGTTGGTCGGACATCCCCAACGGCTCGCTCCCACACTGCCGCACGCTTTCGCTGCCACGGGAGAGTAGCGATCAGCCGGACGCGTGTGACCGCGGCCTCCGGAGCGAGTGCGATCAGGCGATCACGCGGTGGCGATGGCGTCGAACGCCTGTCGGCTCGGGACGTCTGGGGGCCGGTCGAACGAGACTCCGCTGTCCATGAACCCGCTGATGCGTGCAGCGACCACCGGATCGCCGAACACCTCGGCGGGCGTCGCGAAGAGGTGCGCCATCCTCGCGACGGCCACGCCGACCACCTCGTCCTGTGATGCGCACATGAATGCAGCCGCGGCAAATCGGGCCGACGGAACGTCGGGCAGTTCGAGGCGCCGCCCGAGCACTCCGGCCGCCAGCCGCGCCAGCGCCGTCGCGTCGGCCGCGACCTGGGTGTCGAACCAGATGCCGAGATTGCCGTCCGTCCATTCGGCAAAGGCTGCCGCGAAGCCGGCGGGGTCGTCACCGGCACCGTCGGCCACCTCGGCGAGGTGTTGCGCGTGCATGAGCCCCATCGAGATGCCGCGGCCGAGCGTCGGGTTGGTGTGCAGGGCTGCGTCGCCAATGGCGACGATGCCGGCCGCGATCGGCCCGTCGTCGGATGTCAGGCGACGACGCCGGTTCTCGATGCGTGACATCGTCGTGATCTCACTGATCGGCACGCCCACTCGCAACCACGGTTCGCTGTGCGCGACAGCCTGGAGGAAGGCCTCGAAGCGCGCCGGCTCGCGGAGCGCCCTGCGATGCGGATCGTCGACGGACAGGGTCACCGTCAACGAGAACGTGTCGTTGTCGGCACCGAGCGCGAACACCGTCGCGTAGTCGAGTGGAACGGACGCGGGGATCTTGCTGACCGGGAGCACACAGCCGGGCTTCAGCCCGTAGTAGCGGGTGAGGTAGAAGAACCCACAGTGCTGCTGTTCCTCTGCCGGCGGGCGGAGACCGGCCGCGGCGAACCACTCCGGCAGCGCCGACCGACGACCACCCGCGTCGACGACGAGGTCGGCGTCGACCGTCGCGCCGGACCTCAGATCCGCACCGGTGACCACCGGCAGACTGCGCCGCGCGGAGACTCGCAGGCCGATCACAGCGTCACCGGCGAGCACTGTGATGTTCGGCTCGCGGGCAACGAAGCGGCTCAGCTCGGCTTCGGCGACGAGGCGTCTGGACAACAGCATCTGCTCCCCCGTCAGCGTGCCGGCGCCGAGCGCGACAGGAACTTGACGGACACCGCGAGCCACGAGGGACGCGACGAGATCGGGTGCTTCGTCGACCAGGACCCGGCGCGCTCGGCCGAGCAGGGCGTGCGACTGATGAGCCTGCGACACGCCCGGATGCGACCAACGCTCCGCGTCGTCAGCGGGAGTCCCGTTCGGTGGAGGACCGTCGCGCTCGACCACCGTGACCTCGTGGCCACGACGTGCGAGGAACAACGCACCCGCAAGCCCGGTGAATCCGCCACCCGCCATCAGCACTCGCGTCACATCACGACTCCCATCGGCGAGACGGCCCTTCGCCGCACACTACGGCGCACGAACAGGGGTCGACGTCGCCACCGAGCCGGTCACGGTGTTTACGTCGTGCTCAGTTCGGCTAGAGAGCTGCGCATGCCGATCATCGGGATGAACACACGTCTGGTCTGGCTCCTGATCGTGACCGCTCTGTGCGCCACGAGCTGTCGCGCGCTGGACCAACCCGCGCGATCGGCGAGCACCCAACTCCCGAACCTGGCGCCGGTGCCCGTCAATCGATCGTCGGGCCCGGAGAGCCCGTCGGGGCCTGCGGCGAACACAGCGTCCAGCGCGTTTGTCGACGATTGCGTTCGGTACATCCGAACCGGTGCGTTCACCGGGAACGTCGCGCTGGTGCGGCTCCTCGACTCCGCCCACGACGATGCCGAGGCGCTCCGCACGATCTGCGCCGACTACGGCCAACCCGACTTGCGCGGCCTCGAGGAACTGCCGGTCGCCCGCCCGCAGCCGACCGGCGACCAGACGGGTCGGTCGGCCACCGTCGGAAAGTGAGGGCCGTTCGTCGGACCTCATCGCGCACTCGAGTTCAGCCGCCTGGAGTCGGGAGCATCCCGCTCGCGGCTGCGCAATCGCAAGACCGATCGGCCAGTTCGATGATCGAACGGCGCAGCACGCCACGCAGGCGGTCGACGTTGGCGGCGAACACCTCGAAGACGTCAGCCTGGTTGACCGCCTCGATCTCGGGGCGGTCGTCGACACCGCTGTCGTAGTCCGTCACGAGCGC
>JAOBWO010000210.1 GCA_025463415.1 Acidimicrobiales bacterium
GATGCTCTGACCAACTGAGCTACGCCGCCAGGGGCTTGGTCGAGCCCTCTGTCGGAGTCGAACCGACGACCTACGCCTTACCATGGCGTTGCTCTACCTACTGAGCTAAGAGGGCCGGGCGCGCGACGAGGTCGCGAGAACCGACGAGCGAGCATAGCGGCACCTCGGTCTGACGACGACGTGATTCTGCCCGATTTGGAGGCCACGGTGGTGGACCCGTGATCGCTCTGTACGGCATGTCGTCCCACCACGCGGCCGCTAGGTTCGGGACGTGGCCGACCCCGCTGCTCCTCGCACCCGACCCGAGCTCCGGCTCGCCACCGTCGCCGACGCCGAGGCGATCCGCACGATCTACAACCACGAGGTGCTGCACAGCTTCGCCACGTTCGACCTGGTGCCGCGGTCGCTGGAGGATCAGCAGCGCTGGATCGCCGAGCGCTCCGGCGCCTTCGCGGCGATCGTGGCGGTCGATGGCCCGACCCTGGTGGGGTTCGGATCGCTGTCGCCGTACAAGGAGCGCGCCGCGTACCGCACGAGCGTCGAGGACTCCGTCTACGTCGGGGGCGACCAGCAGGGGCGAGGCATCGGCAAGATGATCGTCAACGAACTGCTCCACGTGGCGCGTGCGTCGGGCTTCCACGCCGTGTTCGCCCGCATCTCCGGACCCAGCGACGCCAGTCGTGCACTGCACGCCTCGTGCGGATTCGAGCTGGTGGGTGTCGAGCGTGAGGTCGGTCGCAAGTTCAACAAGTGGCTCGACGTCGCGATCATGCAGGCGCTGCTGTGACCAGGCTGTGACCAACCTATGATCAGGCTGTGACGCATGTCACATTATCGGTAAAGGTTGCGTGCACACAGGTTCTGGCATCGCGAACGTGTGGCATAGTGTGGCTCTACAAAAGTCAACCAGAGGGCTGCTGAAATGACTGTCACGACACACGACGGCGCCACTGGCGCCGTGACCACGACTCGGCCGCGGAGCCGCACGGAGTGGACCCTGTTGAGCAACCACGGCTACGTGCTGCTCTGCATCGCCGACGACCCCGACACGCGGCTGCGCGACATCGCTGCGCGCGTGGGCATCACAGAGCGTGCCGTCTTCGGCATCGTCGAGGACCTCGAACGGGGTGGCATCATCCAGCGCGTCAAGGTCGGCCGCCGCAACCGCTACCTGATCAACGTCGAGAGCCCGCTGCGCCACGAGATCGAGGCCGGACACTCCGTCGGCGACCTCCTCGGCGCGCTCATCGTCAACGACGCAGACCTGGCCTAGCGAACAACCGCCGCCGGGCACGCCCTCGCCACGGCCGGGTCACGAGACGTCGAGGCCCAGGTCCTCCGCGTCGGCAGCCAGAGCGAGCCAACGTTCTTCTGCCTCGCCCACCGCGGCGTGGGCGGTCGCGAGTCGGTCGCTGAGACGCGTCAGCTCGGCGTGGTCGTTGCCCACTGCGCCGAGCGCCGCTGCGATCTCGTCCGCTGCGGCGGTCGCGGCGGCGAGATCGCGCTCTGCGGCGCCGAGTTGGCGCCGGATCGTGCTCGGGCTCTTCGTCGACACGGCTCCCACGCCGCGCGCGGGCGGGACGGCGACCGCCTTGGTGGCGGGCGACTGGGCGCGCATCGGCGCGGGGCGAGCAGCTCGTTCGGCCCGTTGAGCGAGCCAGCCGGCGACCCCGCCGCGCACGAGTCGCGCTCCGCCGTCGCCGTCGAGTGCGAGGACCTCGCTCACCGTTCGATCGAGGAAGACCCGGTCGTGGCTGACGACCACGGCGATCCCGGGCCAGTCGTCGAGGAACTCCTCGAGCGCGCGCAACGTGTCCAGATCGAGGTCGTTGGTCGGCTCGTCGAGGAGCAGCACATTCGGCTGCTCGATCAGGGTCAGCAGCAGCTGGAGCCGGCGGCGCTCACCGCCGGACAGGGTCGAGATCGGCGCGAACTGGGCGTCCCCGTCGAACCAGAAGCGGCGCATCAGCGCGTTGTCCTCCAGCGACGGGGCGCCCTTGTCGCCCGCCACGGCGTCGCGCACTCGCTGGGACAGGTCGAGGTCGCGGCCGAGTTGGTCGTAGTACCCGATCTTCACGGTGCGTCCACGGTCGATCGTGCCCGAGACCGGCTCCAGGCGGCCGTCGATCAGATCGAGCAGGGTGCTCTTGCCCGCGCCATTGGGCCCGACGATGCCGAGCCGGTCCCCCGGCTCGAGGGCGTGCTCGAACGGCGACAGCACGGGGGTCCCGTCCGGCCAGGCGAAGGCGACGTCGTGCAGCTCCACGCCCTTCGATCCGAGCCGCTGGCTGCCGAGCGAGAGCCCGAGCTCGCCGGCTCGTGCCGCCGCCTGGGGTCGTTGCGCGATCAGCGCCTTGGCAGCATCGACGCGGGCCTTCGGCTTGGTCGACCGCGCGGGGGCACCCCGTCGGAGCCACGCCAGCTCCGTCCGGGCGAGGTTGCGCCGGACCTGCTCGCTGGTGGCCGCCTGCTCCTCTCGCTCGATCCGCGCGGCGAGGTACGCCGCATACCCGGACCCCGCGTGCCAGCCCACGGGTTGATGGAGGTACGCGTGACCACGGTCGAGCTCGAGGACCTTCGTCGTGACCCGGTCGAGCACGTGACGGTCGTGGGTGACGAGCAGGAGGCCGCCCGTGTACGCCGCGAGCCACTCCTCGAGGTACGCGATCGCGTCGAGGTCGAGGTGGTTGGTCGGCTCGTCCAGGATCAAGGCCTCCCACTCCTGCACCAGCAGGGCCGCGAGCGCCACTCGCTTGCGCTGACCACCGGAGAGCTGATCGGTGGGCGCATCGATCAACTCGGCCATGCCTAAACGGTCGAGCATCGCCTCCCCGCGCCACTCGTGCCCGACCGCGTCGCGAACGGAGCCCTCGGGCAGCACCGGCAGCTGGGCGAGCACACCGATCCGCGCACCCCGGCCGCGCCGGACGACGCCTGCCTCCGGCTCGATCTCGCCGCTGATGATCCGCAGCAGCGTCGTCTTGCCGCTGCCGTTCAACCCGACGACGCCGATCCGGTCGCCGTCCTCGACCGTGATCGAGACGTCGGCGAACAGCGGTCGGTTCGGTCTCGACGCCGCGAGGCCCTGAGCGTCGACGAGGATCACGGCGTGGAGGCTACGGCCGGCACCGTCACGGCGACACGCCCCGGCAGGGCGAAGCCGGCCCGAAAAGTGAAACGACCCGAACCCGTGGAGGTTCAGGCGTTTCCGATGTCGTGGGACATCACACAGTGGGCCGGGAAGGATTCGAACCTACGAAGGCTGAGCCGGCAGATTTACAGTCTGCTCCCTTTGGCCGCTTGGGTACCGACCCCACTCTGCTGGATTGCTGCTCGCGAACGAGCGACCGCAGCGTAGCGTCCGCACCGGCCGCACCCACCCCAGACCCGTGATCGCTACCCTGTTCGCATGCCAAGTTTCGACATCGTCTCCGAGGTTGACCACCAGGAGCTGCGCAACGCGATCGATCAGGCCCAGCGCGAGATCGCCAACCGGTTCGACTTCAAGAACACCGATTCGTCGATCGAGCAGAACGACTTCGTCATCACGCTGCGCACGGTCAGCGAGGACCGCCTCGCCGCACTCCGCGTGGTGATCGAGGAGAAGCTCGTCAAGCGGGGGATCTCGCTGAAGGGCCTCGACTACGGCAAGGTCGAAGAGGCCACTCAGAACACGGTCCGTCAGGTCGTCACGATCAAGGTCGGCATCTCCAGCGACAAGGCTCGCGAGATCAATCGGACGATCAAGGAGAAGGGTCCGAAAGGCGTCAGCAGCCAGACCCAGGGCGAGACGGTGCGCGTCACCGGCAAGAAGCGCGACGAGCTCCAGGCGGTGATGACCCTGCTCCGCGGGCTCGACCTGGAGATCCCGCTGCAGTTCAACAACCAGCGCGACTAGCGGCCGTCTGCCGTCAGCCGGCGAGCTGCCGGGAGAGGCCGAACGTCTCGAACACGACGGGGTCCTGGAACACCGTGTTGCGGATCAGCCGACCGGCGCGGCACGTGAGCACCTGGAGCGTGTGCACCTGGTACGAGCCATCACCCACGCCCACGTAAGCGCAGAACGCCGGCTGGCCGTTCGCTCCCACGCGCACCGTGCGGACGTCGGTGCCGCGCAACCCGTAGAACCGGCGCATGAAGACGCCGTAGTCGCTGGGTCCGACGATGCAGTTGAGGAACGGCGGCATCTCCATCAGCACGTCGGCGGCGACGAGGCGTGTGAGCGACGCGACGTCGGCTCGCTCGAAGGCGTCGACGTAGCGGTCGATCAGGTCGTCGTCGACTGTAGGAGCCGCGCCGAACCCGTCCTCGTCGGGCAGGGTCGCGGCCAACGTCGCGCGCGCCCGCTGGAGCGCACTGTTGACGGCGCCGACCGAGGCGTCGATGATCGCCGCGATCTCCGCGGCCGAGAGCCCGACGACCTCGCGCAGGATGAGCGCGGCGCGTTGGCGGGGCGGCAGGAGTTGCATCGCTGCGACGAGCGCGATGCGCAGGCTGCCCCGCCCACTGACGGTGGCACTCGGGTCAGCGCTCATCGCGTCGAGCGCCGCGTCGGGGAACGGCTCCAACCAGGCGACCTCGAAGGCGGGTCGGAACGGCCCCTCCGGATCGTCGGGAGGCTGTCCCAGGCCTGACGGCAGCGGTCGCCGGGATCGGCTGGACAGCGCGGTCAGGCACACGTTGGAGGCGATCCGGTACAGCCAAGTCAGCAGTGATGCGCGCTCGTCGTCGAAGCGCTCACGCGCCAGCCAGGCGCGCACCATCGTGTCCTGCAACAAGTCCTCGGCGTCGTGGTAGGAGCCGAGCATCCGGTAGCAGTGCGCCAGGAGCTCACCGCGGAACGGGTCGGTGCGCGCGGTCCACTCGTCGTCGGTCACGTTGCTGCTCACTGTGCGTTCCTCACCGGATTACATACTCGCCGAACGCCCGCATCTCATCGGTGTGCGCGGCGGCCGATGAGTTCGCGATGTCCGGTCGGTACGTACCGAGGCATCCGCAACGGCGGGCGCATCGAACCGAGGAGCCATCGTGCAGACCACATCCATCCGAACATCGAGCACAGACAACCAGCTGCGGACGACGGCGGCCGCGAACGTCGCGGCCGACATCATCCAGCGCCTCACCGACGCATGGGCGGCCAACGACGCCGACGCGTTCGCCGACCTCTACACCCCGACGGCGACGGTGGTGCTGGCCGGGGGCGTGAACATCGAGGGCCGCAAGGCCATCCGCGCGTTCATGACCGCCGGCTACGCCGGGCCGATGCGTGGATCCTCGACGGCGAACGTCTTCGACAGCGCGCGCACCATCGTCGAGGGAGTCGTCGTGGTGAGCACCGTCAGCAAGATCCTGCTGGCCGGCGAGACCGACGTGCCCGTGGAGCGTCACCGTCGGGCGACGTGGGTCGTCGTCGAAACCGGGGACACCTGGTTGATCGAGGCGTACACCAACACCCCGCTGGTCTGAGCACACCGATTCGGCTCAACCGAAGACGAGCTTGAACCCTTCGTGGGTGGCCGTGAAGCCATTGCCGACGTAGAACCGGTGCGCGTCGCCGCGGGCTTTGTTGCTGGTCAGCTGCACGCGATGGCACCCGAGCGTGCGTGCCCGATCGACGGCCGACGCGAGCAACACCGACCCGACCCCGCCACCTCGCAGGGTCGGGTCGACGTGCATCGATTCGATCTCGGCGCACAGCGCACCGCCGTGGGAGATGTGCCGAAAGATGATCAGCTGGCAGACACCCACCACGCGTGTGTCGCTCTCGATCACGAGCACCGCGGATCGATCGGTGGCGGCGATCTCGACCAGCGCGGCGGCGGTGCCGGGCAGACCATCGAGGTCGGGATCGGTGGGCGCGACCGCGCCCATCGCGATCAGCTCGATGATCCGCTGTGCATCGGCGGCGACGGCTTCGCGGACGGTGAGCTCGGTCTGACCCATGGCGGCCAGTGTGTCAGCCGCCCTTGCAGAACGCAGCGACGTTGCTCAGCGATGTCACCTGCACCGGCTCGGTCGAGAGCACGTCGAGGTTGCCGATGGCGCCGTTGCGAGTCGCTGCCACGACGCAGGCGGGGATGACGGTGGCGCCCGGAGCGGCGAGCTCCGACACCCGCTCGAGCACGGCGCGCTCGGTGGCCGAGCGCTGGAAGAAGACGTGCATGTCGACGATCGATCCGCTCGGCGCCGCCTGCTCCCCATCGGTCGGCTCGCACATCGACAGCACGACGGAGGGCGTGCCGTCGGTCGCGGGTCGCACGCTGGCCGCGCTGGACGCCGGACGTGTGGCCGCCCAGTCGTGCAGCACCTGCGCGAACATCGCCTCGGTCTCGACCGTTGCTGTACGGATCGTCGACCGGATGCACGCCTGGCCGTCGACGAGCGAGGTGCTGGAGTCATCAGCGGTCCACAACAGTGCAGCGTTTCGTGCCGCGTCGAGGCCGAGCGTGGGAACCATCGCGTCGTACCAGAACTCCATGCCGAGCACTTCACCATTGGGCGGCACGCTCGGCGCGGCCGGGGCGGGAACCAGAGGGCCGGAGCTCTGCGCCGGATCGAAGAACACCGCGTCGTTCCGCGGCGGGACGAGACCGGTGAGCAGACCCGCCGAGGAGGTCGCGCCGCTCCGGGCATCGGCGACATCAGCGGCTCCGACGATGCCGGAGAGGTACCACGGGATGTCGCCCTGGTCGACGCCGGCAGCATCGAGCCGCGCCTGGAGGTCGGTGGCCTCCACAGCGGCGAGCGTCGGATCGGTGAGACGCTTCGCCGCGACCACCTGCGCCGCCGCCCCGTCGATCATGGCCCAGTAGCCCATTCGCTGCGACGCGCTGAGCGTCGTCATGGTGCGCGTGAAGTGCACGTGCTGATCGACGATGGCAACCGTGAGCGCACGCAGCAACCCGGTCTGGAACGTCGATGTCGCTCCGTCGAGGCGATAGATCGAGGCGGTCCGCCCGTCGTAGAACGCCGTCGTCGACGGGGCGAGCAGGTGACCGACCGATGCTGCCGACGGCGCACCGCGGAGCAGCCCGACCGCACGGAAGTCGAGCAGGTCGAGCGCCTCGTTGGTTGGATCGAGGCGGGACAACGCGTTGACGCCGAGCGCGACCTCGTACTCCGGCGCGGGAAGCGTCACGACCGGCACGGTCTGTGCGAAGTGGCCGTCCACCGCGTGCTCGACGAAGGTCGCGCTGGGGCGCACGTCCTCGGCCCACACGATCTGCTTGCGGACGAACTTGTACCAACCGGCGTATCCCGCTCCACCGAGAAGGCCGACGACGAGCACGAACCTGAAGAGGGTGCGGACCGGATGTCCGTGGCGGTGGAGCTGCTTGTGATGGTGCGGTGCCACCACACGGGGCCCCTTGCGCTTCGACGCCTTGGAGCCGGATCCGACCGCGATCGCGACGACCTCGTCGCCGACCGGCACGACGCGCGCCGGAGTCGCCCGGCTGCGTGGCGCGAGCACCGGCATCAACGGCATGATCGGCGCGAGATCACCGTCCCTCGCGGGCGCCAGCGTGGGTGTGGGGGCGGCGGGGGCGGCGGCCGCTGGGGCGACCACGATGGCGGGCTCCACGACCACCGGCTCGACGGCGACCGGCTCGACGACGACCGGCTCGACCGCGGCAGCGACGAACGGCTCGGCAGCGACCGGCTCTTGCGCGACGAATGCGTCGGGTGCTTCCGGGATGACCTCCACCGGCGTGGTATCCGAAACCGGCGGCGCGACCCGCTGGAACGTGACGGGAGGCGGCGCGATCTCGAGCAGGGTCGAACCGACGGAGAGCGTCTCCAGCACCGAGTTCCAGACCAGCTCGTGCACGCCGGCGCGATCCGGCTCGACCCGCGGCACCGGCGCTTGGTTGGCCAGCCGCAGCCGCATCCGCTCACGCAGATCATCGGCGGGCAGCACCGACGCGTCCGGGCGCCGGAACGAGTCCGCGCCCGTGCCGTCTGCGCTGTCGCGATCCGAATTCACCCAGTGATATCGGCGCTCGCCGTGTGGGGTTGAGCGATATCCACCCTCCGACTCAGTCGGGCGAGGGCTCCTCGGCGGCTCGGCGTTGGAGCTCGCCGACGACCGTGGCATCGGCGAGGGTGGAGGTGTCGCCGAGGTTGCGGCCCTCGGCCACATCACGGAGCAGGCGTCGCATGATCTTGCCGCTGCGGGTCTTGGGCAGCTCCGGGGTGAAGTAGATCGCCTTCGGCTTGGCGATCGCACCGATCTCGTGAGCCACGTGATCGCGCAGCACCTTCGCGTCGACCTCGAGCCCGCCGCGCAGGGTCACGTAGGCGATGATCGCCTGACCCGTGGTCGGGTCGGTGGCGCCGACAACCGCCGCTTCGGCCACGCTCGGGTGCGACACGAGCGCCGACTCGACCTCGGTGGTGGAGATCCTGTGCCCGCTGACGTTCATCACGTCGTCGACACGGCCGAGCAACCACAGGTAGCCGTCGTCGTCGAGCTTGGCGCCGTCGCCGGCGAAGTACCGGCCGGGGAAACGGCTCCAGTACGTCTCCCGGTAGCGCTCCTGATCCCCCCAGATGCCGCGCAACATGCCGGGCCACGGTTGGGTGAGCGTGAGGTAGCCGCCGCCCGCGTCGACTCGTGCACCGTTCTCGTCGACGAGCTCGGCGCCGATGCCCGGCAGGGGGAAGGTGGCCGAGCCCGGCTTGGTGGTGGTCGCGCCGGGCAGCGGGCTGATCATGATCCCGCCGGTCTCCGTCTGCCACCACGTGTCGACGATCGGGCACGTCCCACCACCGATGTGCTCCTGGTACCACATCCAGGCCTCCGGGTTGATCGGCTCACCGACCGAGCCGAGGACGCGCAGGGACGACAGGTCGTGCTTCGCTGGCTCCTGGGGGCCCCACTTCATGTAGGTCCGGATCGCGGTGGGGGCCGTGTAGAAGATCGTGACGCCGTACTTCTCGACGATCTCCCAGATCCGGTCGTTGCCGGGATGGTTCGGCACACCTTCGTACATCACCTGCGTGGCGCCGTTGGCGAGCGGGCCGTAGACGATGTAGCTGTGCCCGGTGACCCAGCCGACGTCGGCCGTGCACCAGTAGACGTCGGTGTCGGCGTGGAGGTCGAACACGTACTTGTGGGTGAACGCGACGTGGGTCAGGTAGCCACCGGACGTGTGCATGATGCCCTTCGGCTTGCCCGTGGTGCCCGAGGTGTAGAGCAGGAACAGCAGCTGCTCGCTGTCCATCGGCTCGGCCGGACACTCGGCGGCGGCTGTGTCCATCAGCTCGTGATACCAGTGATCGCGGCCTTCGACCATCGCCACCTCGTTGCCACCGCGCCGCACCACCACCACGCCCGTGACGGTCGACGTCGAGATCAGTGCCTCGTCGGCTGTGGGCTTGAGCGGGAACACCTCACCCCTGCGCCAGCCACCGTCGGCGGTGACCAGCACCTTGGCCTCGGCATCGTTGATGCGGTCGCTCAGCGACTGTGCGCTGAACCCGCCGAAGACGACGCTGTGCGCGGCGCCGATCCGCGCGCAGGCGAGCATCGCGATCGCTGCCTCGGGGATCATCGGGAGGTAGATGTTGACCCGGTCCCCCTTGGTGACGCCGAGACCCTTGAGTACGTTCGCGAACCGTTGCGTCTCGTCGAGCAGCTGGGCATAGGTGACCGTGCGCGTGTCACCGGGCTCGCCTTCGAAGTGGAACGCGACCTTGGCGCCACGACCCGCGATCACGTGCCGATCGAGGCAGTTGTAGCTGACGTTGAGCTGGCCGCCGACGAACCACTTCGCGAACGGCAGCTCCCACTCGCAGATCGTCGACCAGTCCTTCGACCACGCCAGCAGATCAGCGGACTGACGCGCCCAGAACCCGTGATAGTCCTCGGCAGCGTCGTCGTAGAGGTGGGTGTCGACGACGAGCGCGTCCCGCTTGAACGCTGCCGAGGGCGGGAACGTGCGCTTCTCCCATCCCAACGCATCGATCGCTTGAGCATCGTCGGTCGGCATCACGGCACCTCCAGGTCGGCAACGGTCCGACTCTAGCGAGACGTGCGTTGCCGAGAGGTTGGCCGCGCGGTCCGGTTCGGTTGCTCAGGTGGCGACGCCGAAGGTGTCCCGAATCGTCTTCGCGGTCACGGCGGACACGTTCTCGAAGTCGGTGACGGGCACCTTGTCCGTCGCGGCAGTGCGCACGGCCGAGATCGCGTCGTGCAGTGCAGTCACCTGCCCCGGACCGATCCAGGGCGCCTCGCCCACCAGAGCATCGGTGTCGGCGAGCACGAGGTCCAACGCGTCGAGCACGCCGGCCTGGATCGAGTCGGCGCCGCCGTCGATGGCCTGCTTGTACTCGATCGAGAGCGCCTCGATGCGTGTGCCCAGGGTGTCGCCCTTCGACCGCACGTCACGGGCCGCCTCCTCAGCGGTCACGGCCGAGGTGCGACCGATCAGGAAGCCGACGAGCAGCCCGGCGAGCAACGTGGCGATGGCGACGAGCGCTGCGTTCCGACGGCGAGTGGACACCGGGATGTAGAGAGCCATGGGTCAGGTCTTCTTTCCGACGATGAGCAGCTGGGTGGCGTCGTTGGGGTCGTGCAGCGCCGTGGCGGCCTCGATCATGTCACCGCTGGCCAGCTCGGCGATGCGACCGCCGCTGATCACCCAGATCGTCGGACGCAGGGTGACCGGACCCCGGTAGCGGGTCAGGCGCTCGACCGTGCCGGCGAGGTCGGCCACCGAGCTGCGCTCGCCCTTGACGGTGGCCACCGGATCGCCGAAGCGGTCGACGATGCCGATCGTGCCCTTGTGCTGCACCAGCCAGAAGGTGCCCGCAGGTTGCACCACGGCGTCCGGCGCGACCCGCGCGGCCAGCACATCGGCCGTCACCAGCGTCTGGCCCGGCAGCGAACCGGTCCGCAGGCCAACGGCACCGGTGGCGATCGCTCGAACCGTGCCGCGTTCCGGCATCTCCTCGATCCGCACCTCGACCGAACCCGGCGCCGCGCCGGCGGCCAGTGCTTCGTTCTCCGCATCATCGGACAGCTGGCGGACGATCTCGCCCGTGAGCACGCTGACGGTGCGCTCGCGTTCGGCGCGCACCATCGACAGGGCATCGCCGATGGAGGAGATGATCTCCGCACCCTCGGGCACCGTGCAGGTCATCCCCATCCGCGTCGCGACGTACCGCCCGAGGCCGCCGGCGGCACCACCGACGGCGACGATCGTCGGGTTGCGCAACTTCTGTGACGTGACGAGCGAGTGCACCAGTTCGCACACCGCATCGCTGGCGGCCGTCATCATCCGGCGCGCCACCTCGAGCGGCTCGATGTTGCAGAAGGCGCCGGCGACCTCGAACGCGAGGCGGGCGGCCTCACCGGCTGTCGGCGTGGTGGCGTGGTCTTCCGGCTGGGCGATCCCGAGCGCGTTGGCCGCGCACGTGACGGTGATTGCGGCGCGGCTGCCGTCGAGGAGCTGTAGGACGAGATGGTCGTCGTCGTCACCCTCGCGTGGTGCGAGGACCAGCGCGGTCGCTCCGACGAGCCGTTGGGGCTCGACGAAGCACGAGTACGGGAGGCCGGCGATGTGGGCGCTGCGCGGGCCGACGGCGTGGACGCGGCGGCTGCGCACACGGAGCATCGAACCTCCGGCAACGCCGACCACGCGCACGTCGACGGCACGGAGTGCGGTGGCGTGGGATGCAACCGTGACGTAGGACATCAGCGGTCGTCCGTCGCGCACGGCCGCGACGTTCGTGGAGGTCCCACCGACCTCGACGATGACCCCATCGGTCAGTGCGCCGACGCGCAGTGCACCTGCGACCGACGCCGCCGGCCCGGAATACAGCGTGCGCACGGGAGCCTCGCGGAACCCGGCGAGATCCGTGGCACCACCGTCGCCACGCATCACCATCACCGTTGCGGAGATGTGCGCGTCGCGCACACCCTGCTCCACGAAGCCGGCCGTGCGAACTGCGATCGGCAGGATGGAGGCGTTGACCGCTGCGGTCACGGCGCGCAGCTCGAGCCCGTACAGGCCGGACAGCTCCGTGCTCGCACATGCCGGCAGGCCTGCATCCCGAGCCATCTGCACGATGGTCTGCTCGTTGCGATCGTCGTCGGGCGAGAACGCCTCGGCCACGGAGACCGCGCCGACGCCCTCGCCGATCACGCGATCCAGCTCACGCTGCACGGCCACCGGCTCGAGACCGTCGGTGACGTCGAAGAAGACCGGCGAGGCCGGGAGGCGCTTGCCCGGCGAGAGCTCGACGTTGGCCAGCGATGTGCGGCGCCGAACCTTGACGAGGTCGGGCCGACGCCCGAGCCCGAACACGCCGACCCGGGCCACATCTCCTTCGAGGAGCGCGTTGACCGCCTGGGTGGTGGAGTGGGTGACGATCTCGACGTTCTCGGCACCGACCTCGGATGCCACCGCCGCGACACACGCGACCACTCCCTCGGCCACGCCTGCCGCAGCGGTGTGCGTGGTCGGCACGACCGAGCGCGCGATCAACACACCGGACTGGCTGTCGACGGCGACCGCCTTGGTGAACGTGCCACCCACATCGACGCCGACGCGCACTCCCATGATGCCGCTGCTCAGACCGGCACGAGTGACGACGGCCCGCCGGACGCGGGCGGTGTGGCCGGCGGAACCGTCGGGTGCGTGGCGCGTTGACGCCGAGGCTTGATCACGAAGACGTAGACCGCGCCGGCGATGTAGATCGCCGACAGCACGAGCTGCGCGACGATGCTCTGCAGCGTTGTCCAGTAGCCGGTGACTTGCGACAAGAAGATGGGCATGCGTGGCCAGCTGTCGAGGCGGTGGTAGGCGATCAGGTCACCGGCCTGCAGCGCGTGGACGGCGTTGCCCAGGAAGGTGATCGAGGTGATCATCACGCAGACGACCGCGATGTTCATGAACCGCTTCACCGGCACCCGACGGCCGAGCCGGAACATCACGATCGCGACGGCGGTGAGCGCGAGGAGCCCGGCGAACAGACCGGCCAGCACCCACACCCCGAGCCCGGCCCCGAAGCTCCACAGCGCTTGGTAGAACAGCGCTGTCTCGAAGCCCTCGCGGTACACGGCCGTGAAGCCGACCATCACCAACGAGAAGGTCGATCCGAGCGAGACGGCGCTCCACAGTCGGGCGCGCACGAACTCCATCCAACGTTTGTGCTCCATGCGCGCGACGAGCCAGAACGACACGTAGAAGAGCATCACCACCGCGACGAGCGC
>JAOBWO010000234.1 GCA_025463415.1 Acidimicrobiales bacterium
AGCTGCACCAGTTCCTGTCGCCGGTGGTCGTCGGCGCTGGGACACGCGCGCTGCCCGACGACGTGTTCCTGGAGCTCGAGCTGCTCGACGAGCACCGCTTCGCCAACGGCGTCGTCCACCTCCACCATCGCGTGCGCTGAAGCGCCTTCGGCGCGGACGGGCGCTCGGCAAACCCTCCGGAGGGGGCCGGGTCAGCCCATCTTGCCGCCGGCGGCGAGCCACTTCTGGACGACCTCGCCGGCTTCTTTCGGGTTGTAGAGGTCTTCCTCGTAGCTCCACTTGCCGTTGCCTGCGTAGTGCAGGATCGTGTGCACGTCGAAGCCGTAGTAGCCGTCGTCGCCCTCGGGCGCCGGGAGGATGTTCGGGATCAGCGCGTTGACGCGGTTGCCGTCGATGGTCGACCACTTGACCGGGAACTCCATGGTCGGGAACGGCTGCATCACACCCTTGATCCAGGCGCGGATCTCGGGGCCGCTGGTGAAGTACCCGTAGTGGTGCTCGCGGTAGTTGGCGTCGTCGGTGAACTGGTCGGCCCACTGGTCCCAGTCACCGGTGCGCACGGCGATCGCGCCGCGCTCGCGGTACTTGGCGAACTCGGCCTCGACCTCCTCGCGGGGGAAGGCCGGCGTGGGAACCGCTGGTGACCAGCCCTCGACGCCCTTGATCGTCTTGTCCTGCGGGGTCGACTTGCGCCCGCCGGCCGTCAGCCACTCGGTGAAGACGCGCTCCGCATCGGCGGGGTTGTAGTAGTCGCCCTCGTAGCTGAACTTGCCGTCGCCGCCGTACTGCAGGAAGGTCGTGTTCGGGAACTGGTAGCTCTTCCCGGCGCCGGCGGGATCGGGCAGGTTGTTCCAGATGTAGAAGGCGATGATGTCGCCGTCGATCGCGGCCCACTCGATCCACAGCGTCATCGACGGGTAGTCCTTCATGCACGGGACGATGAAGTTCTCGATCTCGGCCTGGCCGTTGAAGACACCGAGGTTGTGCTCGACGTAGACCGCATCGTCGTGGAACATCCGCGACCATGCCGGCCAGTCCTCACCCTGGACGCCACGCTTCTGGAACTCGGCCCACGCAGCTTCGACCTCGGCGCGCTCGTACTTCCCCATGATGTGCCAACCCCTTCTCCACCGGTCCCCTCGACCGCTTGGGTCAACGTAGCGACGCCGACCGTGACCCGACGTAGCGGGGCGTCGGCATCCACACCTGGTTGTCTCCTTGAGGATGGCTCCGGACGGTCGATTCCACTGGGCGGACACGGAAGTCCGATCGAGCGCCAAGGATGGGATCGACATGGTTGAGCACGAAGTCGTCGAGACGTGGTTCTACGGTTTGACCGATGACCAGCGCGGCGTGGTCCGCTCGTTCACCGGGGCGATGCCGAGGTGGATGGCGGAATCGCTGCGTGACAGCGGCATCGACACGGTCCGTGCCGAGGGGGCCGACGGCCGAACTCTGCACCTGTTGCCGTTGTGCGTGCTCGATTTCCTCGACTGTCCCGACAACTCGGTGCGCAACATGAGTTGGCACGCTGACGTGGTGACAGGCCGCTCGCGCTAGCGGTGGGAGCCGGGCTTGGTCTTGCGCAGCTTGGCCGGCTTCGCGGCAGCCGCAGCTCGCTTCGGGCGACGCTCGCGCCGCAGGGCGAAGCGCAGACCGCTCCACGTCTCGTCGATCGCACAGACCTTGTTGTCGACCCAGCCGGTGGGGAGCAGGTCCTCGCGCAGGGTGTTCTCGTTGATGTCGGTGACCATCCCGCTGGCCTTCTTCGGCCACGCGACCCACACCACGCCGTCCGGCGCGGCCGCGGCGATCAGAGCAGGCCAGTTGGCCAGCAGCGCCGAGCGCTTGGTGTGGAACGCGACCACGAGGTCGAGCGGAGGACGGACCCGGTTGGCCCACTCCACCGCCAGGGGGAGCACGCCGAGGTTCTCGCGGAAGGCGGCGGGCGCGTTGACGGCGGTCATGCGCGTGCCTTCCTTGATGCCCAACTTCTGCAGCAATGGAGTCTCGGAGTAGCCGGCCACGTTCGTCATCCATTCTGCCTGAGGTCGAGGCCTGTCCGTGAGATCTACGCCCGACCCATGATCCGGTCGACGGCGATCTCGATGGCCACCCGATCGTCGCGCTCGTGCGGCTGGCGGTAGCGGGCAGCGTACCCCTCGACGGCCGTGGCGACTCCTGCGGCATCGGTGACGAGACGCACCTCACCCTCCAGCGTCAGCCAGCGCCCCCCGTCGATCTGGCAGACCGCGGCGCGCCCGCCCCGTGCGGCGTTGCGTGCTTTGATCGACGGCGCGAACGTGATCACGCGCGCGATCCGCTCGGTCGGCGAGTAGCTGAACCCGACTGCGACGACGTGAGGACTGCCGTTGGCCCGGAGGGTGGTGAGCGTGGCGAGGTGACGGTCGGTGAGGAACTGCAGCACGGCCTCGCCCGGATCGTTGGGGTCGATCATCCGAGCGATCTTACGGCCGGCCCCGTGACCCGACTCAGGAACCCATCGAGATCGACTGGAGGATGTCGTGCTTGGTCGCCCGCCACGCCGGGATGACGGCGGCCAGCACCCCGGTGACGAACGCGGCGACGACGATGATGCCGATCGCCGTCACCGGGATCGTGTACGTCGACAGCCCTTGATCCTTGAGAGCGACGATGACGACGTAGCCGAGGACGAGCCCGAGCGCGACACCGACGATCGCGCCGTAGAGCGAGGTGAGCACGCTCTCCCAACGAACCGTCGTGCGGACCTGGGAGCGGGTCATGCCGACCGCGCGGAGCAGGCCGATCTCGCGTCTTCGTTCGTAGACCGCGAGCAACATCGTCAGCACGATGCCGAAGATCGCGATGATCACCGAGAGCGCGAGGAGCCCGTAGATGAACGACAGGCTGCGATCGATGATGTCGCTCCGGCCGTCGATGAACTGGTTCCGGTCCTGCAGGGTTCCGATGCCGTAGCCCTTGATCGCGAGGTCGACAGCCGCGCGGAAGTCGTGGTCGGACACGCCCGGCGCGCGAGTCATGAACACGAACCCCGCCAGGTTGCTGACGGACGTGCCGTCGAGCAGATCGCGGTGCACGACGCGGGCCTGGGCCAGATCACTGGACGCGTAGATGCCGTCGACGGTGAGCGAGACGTCCTTGCCGCCGACTCGCAGATCCACGTGCGATCCGAGCGCGAGGTGCTTGCGGGTCGCCTCGCCGGTGCTGATCAGGATGCCGTCAGGCGTCAGGTCGGCGAACGAGCCCTGTACGAACGAGTAGTCGAGCAACCCCCCGGCGGTCTGTGGGTTGACGGTGGTGGCAAACACCGAGGTCCCACTGTCCGCGTCCTGCAGCGGGGCGAAGCCGAGCCCCGTCGCGTCGCCGACCTGGGGGAGGGTGTTGAGATGGTCGATGAAGCTCTGGCTGAAGCTGAGTGACCCGCCGTTGGTGGAGTTGATCACGTAGTCACCCAGGAACTGCTCACCGATCGTGTCGCGCAGCTGTTGCTTGATCGAGGCCGCGAACACCGTGGCTCCCGTCACCAGGGCGACGCCGATCAACACCGGCGCGGCGGTACGCGCTGTACGGCGCGGGTTGCGTTGCACGTTGCCGCGTGACATGGAGCCGGTGATGCCGCGCAGGCGCTGCACCGGCGCGCCGAGGAGCCGCGCGATCGGGTTGGCCATGATCGGCCCGAACAGGAGGACACCGACGAAGATGGACACGACGGCCACTCCGAGCAGGATCGTGTCGGCACCCCGCAACACGGCGATGATCGCCGCGACGCCGACGGCGAGGAACCCGATCGCGCCGACGACTCGCCGCGTGTTGCTCCGCGTCTGTTCGAACGCCGACTCGTTCATCGCGGCAACGGGAGCGATACGGCCTGCGGCAACCGCAGGCACGATCGCTGCGATCAGCGTGGTGGCCATGCCGGCGGCCATGGTGATGGCCACGGTGCTGCCGGTGATCGACAGGGTGCGCGACGGCACCCCGAACCCGAATGCGTTGAGGAGGTGCTGGATGCCGACCGCGAGGCCGGCGCCCGCGATCAACCCGACCACCGAGCCGAGCAGCCCGACGGCGACGGCCTCGGCCAGCATCACGCGCGTGACCTGACGACGGCTCGCGCCGATCGCGCGCAGCAGGGCGTTCTCGCTGCGTCGCTGGGCGGCGGTGATCGAGAACACGTTGTAGATCACGAAGCAGCCGACCCCGAGCGCGATCAGCGAGAAGATCGACAGGAAGATCGTGAAGAACCCGAGGCCCTTCTCGATCTCGGTCTGGCTCTGGGCGATGATCTGGGCGCCGGTCAGCGCCTCGCTGACGTCGTTGCCCTGGGCGAGGTCGAGCGCTGACTGCACCCGACGCGCCAGTTCCGCGTCGGTGACCGTGCCGTCGCCCTGCACCAGGACGGCGTCGATGAAGCCCGGCTTGAGCACGAAGTTCATCGCGGTCTGCTCGTCGAACAGCGCCCACGTCGCATCGCCGGGGGTGGAGATGTCGTTGTACTCGGCGAGCCCGACGAGGGTGAAGTTGCGCGAGCCGGCCTCGGCGTTGACCTTGACGGTGTCGCCGATGCGGTACTTGCCGTCGGAAGCGGTCTGGGTGTCGAGGACGACTTCGTCGTCGGCAGTCGGTCGCCGACCGTCGACGACCTTCCACACCGACAGCTCACCGCTGTTGATCGTGCCGCCAGACGTGGACCGGCTGGTCCGCTGGATCGGCTTGCCGTTCTTGGCGATCACCACCGCGTCACCGGACACGAGCGCCTGCGCGTCGCGCACACCCGGTACGGCGCGAGTGCGGGCGACGGCGTCGATCGACTCCGAGTCGCGCCGTTCGAACCCGAAGGCAGTCTCCACCGAGTTCGCCGACTGCACGTAGACGTCGACGTTCTCGAACGACTTCGCGAAGAGCGCGTCGAAACTGGACTCGAGCGTGTCGCGGAAGATGAAGGTGCCGGAGAGGAAGGCCGTGCTGACGATGATCGCCAGCGCCGTCAGGAAGATCCGCCCGAAGCGGGCCGTCACGTTCCTGACGGCGAGTCGGAACATCAGGTCGTGGCGATGGCTTCGAGAATCGGCGCCTTGGCCGCCTTGCGCGCCGGCCACCATGCGGCGGCGAGGGCGAACAGGATCGACATGATCGCGAAGGCGACCAGCGAGACCGGCGCGATGCTGAACGTGTTCAGGCCCTGGTCCTTGAGTGCCGTGACGACCACCCAGCCGAGAGCGAGTCCGAGCGCCATGCCCATCAACGCACCGAGGATCGCGGTGATCACCGATTCCCAACGGATGCTGCCCCGGATCTGCGACCGGGTGGTGCCGATGGCCCGCATCAGCCCCAGCTCACGGCGCCGCTCGTAGACGGCCAGGAGCAGGGTCAGCACGATGCCGAGCACTGCGATGAACACCGACATCAGCAGCAGCGCGTAGATGAAGGTGATGATCCCGTCGAGCGCAGAGATCTGATCGTCGATGAACTGACCTTTGGTCTGCACCTTCGCGCTGGGGTACTTCTCCGTGACGACGCCCTTGATGGCGGCCACGGCTGCGTCGACTGAGACGCCCTTGGCCGGATTCGCCGCGACCTGGAAGACGAACAACGGCTGTCCGCTGTTGGCGAACGCGGCGCGGTCGATGAAGAACGTGCCGAAGTTCTTGTCGCTGAAGATGCCGGCGATCCGGAACGTTGCCTTGCTCTGGTTGAGGAACGAGACCGGGAACGTGTCGCCGACCGCGAGGTGGTCGTCGTTGGCGCGCTCTTGGGACACGAGGATGTCGTCCCCCTTGACCACCGACCAATCGCCCGCCGAGAAGTGCAGGTTGAACAATTCCCCCACGGTGGACGGATCGACGGTGATCCCGACCGAGTCCTTGTCCTTACCGTCGGTGCCGCCCCCGAGGATCTTGAACGCACCACCGCCGAAGCCGACCGCTGCACCCACTTCGGGCAACGTGTTCAGGTCGTCGGCCAAAGACACCGGCAGCAGACCACCCTGAGGGTTCTCCGGGGCGATCGCGATCTGGCCGTTGAAGGCCTTCCCGAACGTGGTGCGCAGCGAGTCCTGCAACGAACTGGCGAGGGTGGAGACCGACACCAGCAGGGCGAGGCCGATGCCGAGCGCTGCTGCAGTGAGCGCGGTGCGCTCCGGGCTGCGCGCAGCGTTGCGACCGGCGACCTCACCGGTGACGCCACGCAGCTTGCCCAGTGGACCCGTCATGATCTCGGCGATGCGTCCGACGACGAACGGCCCGAGCGCGATCACTGCGACGAACAGGCTGATCACGCCGGGCGCGAGCCAGATCGGTGCCGTGGCGAGACCGAGCGCGATCCCGAGCACGGCAATCGCGGCCGAGGCGATGGCGGTGACGATCCGTTTGCGCGAGGCCCCGCTGCGATCGATCGAGACGTCGCGCATCGCCGCGAGGGGCGGCACCCGACCGGCGCGGATGGCCGGGAAGGTGGCGCACACGACGGTGACGACGAGGCCGACGATGAACGTGATGATGAACGCGGACGCCGAGATGGTCAGCGAGGTGTTGCCCGGGCCGTTGCCCGACGCGTTCAGCGCCGACGTGATGATGAACGCGAGCGCGACACCGCCCGCGAAGCCCAGCACGGCACCGAGGATGCCGACCACCACCGCCTCGACGAACAGCGCCATCGTGACCTGGCTGCTTCGAGCGCCGATCGCGCGAAGCAGCGCGTTCTCGCGGAGTCGTTGTGCGGCGCTGATCTTGAACACGTTGTAGATGACGAAGCAGCCGACGAAGATCGAGATGCCGGCGAACACCGTCAGGAACAGCGTGAAGAACGAGAACTGCTGGGCCAGCGCGTCCTGCGACTCCTTGATGATCTCCTTGCCGGTGAGCACCTCGACCTCATCCTTCGGGAACAGCTGCTGGATCGCAGCCTTCAACTCCGTCTGCGACCGAGTGCCGTCGCCGATGACGTTGATCGACGAGATCTCGCCGGGCTTGTCGAGGACGAACTCTTCCGCGGTCTTCAGGTCGAACAGGGCCCATGTGGGACCGCCGGTGGAGTCCGAGCTCCCGAACCTGACGATGCCGACCACGGTGAACTGACGTGGCTGGTTGGTGACCGACACGGTGACCTTGTCGCCGATCGCCAGCTTGCCGAGCTTGGCCGTGTGCGTGTCGAGCACGACCTCGTTGCCGTTGGCCGCGGCGCGACCCTCCTTCAGCTTCCACGGTGCGCTCGGTTCGTTGGCGAACACGCCGCCGAACTGCGGCGGACCGCCGCCGCCGAGGACCTTGCCGTCCTTGTCCGTGACGATCGCGGTGCCACGCACGTCCGCGTCGGCGGACTTCACGCCCGGCACGGCCTCGACCTGCTTGACGAGGTCTTCGGAGATCTGCCCGCGCAGGTCGTCGCCGAAGTCGTTCTTGATCACGACAGAGGAGCGCACGTACGCATCGGTCTTGTCGAAGGCCGTCGCGAAGAGCGAGTCGATGCGCGCGTTGATGGTGTCGCTGAACACCAGCACACCGCTCAGGAAGGCGCAGCCGGCGATGACGGCCAGCGCGGACAGCAACAACCGGCCCTTGCGGCCGAGGACGTTCTTCAGCGCGATGCGAAGCATGGTGTGCCTCCCTTGCCGGCTTCGTCCTTCGGTGCGGTGGTGACGGCTGTGAGGGTGGTGACGGCAGAGTCGGCGATCATTCGCCGAACCGCTTCATCCGGTCGAGCACCTTGTCGGCCGTCGGCTCCGCCATCTCGTCGACGATCTTGCCGTCGGCCAGGAAGATGACGCGGTCGGCGTAGCTGGCCGCGACGGGATCGTGGGTGACCATGACGATCGTCTGGCCGAGCTCGTTGACGGCGCGGCGCATGAAGTCGAGGATCTCGGCACCGGTGCGGCTGTCGAGGTTGCCGGTGGGCTCGTCGGCGAAGATGATCGTCGGCTTGCTCGCCAGCGCACGAGCCACGGCTACACGCTGCTGCTGGCCGCCGGACAGCTCGCTGGGGCGGTGCTTGAGTCGATCCCGGAGCCCGACGGTGTCGATGACCCGCGTGATCCACGCTTCGTCACCCTTCGAACCGCCGAGCAGCAGCGGCAGGCGGATGTTCTCCTCGGCCGAAAGCGTGGGGATGAGGTTGTAGGCCTGGAAGATGAAGCCGACCTTCTCGCGGCGCAGCTCAGTGAGCTCCTTGTCCTTCAGCGAGGCCAGGTAGGTGGTACCGATGTAGACGGATCCCGACGTGAGCCCGTCGAGCCCGGCGAGGGAGTGCATGAGGGTGGACTTGCCGGAGCCGGACGGGCCCATGATGGCCGTGAACCTCCCCGTCTCGAACGAGACGGTGACACCGTCGAGGGCGCGCACCTCACTGTCGCCCGTGCCGTAGACCTTGGTGGCATCGATCGCGCCGGCGGCCGCGGCCGAGTCCGCGCCGGGGGACGGGAGGGTTTGCATGGGAGCTTCAGTCATGGAGACCGTTCTACCCGAGGGGTGCGCGACGTGGCTTCCCCATTTCGGTGGATTGGCCGAGCTCCTCGTCCACCCCCCGGCGGACTGATGCCCGGCAGGTCAGACGACGGTCTGGTCGCCCGGCGTGATCAGCCCGCTCTCGTACGCCAGAACCACCGCCTGGACCCGGTCGCGCAGCCTCAGCTTCATGAGCATCCGTCCGACATGGGTCTTGATCGTGGCCTCACCGAGGTACAACTGGTCGGCGATCTCGGCGTTCGACATGCCCTTGGCGACGAGGCGGAGCACTTCGTGCTCGCGTTCGGTGAGCTGGTCGAGCCCTGGCGCCGGCGTCGGCACCTCGCGGGTCGGCCGCCGGCTGAAGTCCTCGATCAACCGGCGCGTGACCGACGGCGCCAGCAGGGCATCGCCGGCCGCGATGACGCGGATGGCCTCGACCAACTGCTCGGCCGGAGCGTCCTTGAGCATGAAACCGCTGACGCCGGCGCGCAGCGCGGAGTACACGTAGTCGTCGAGGTCGAAGGTCGTCAGCATCAGCACTCGTGGCGTGCCGTTGGCGTTGTCGGCGTCGCGGCCGGCGAGCAGCTGGGCCGCGGCCTCGATGCCGTCCATCCGTGGCATGCGCACGTCCATCAGGACGACATCGGGAGCGCTTCGAGCAGCGCGCTCGAGTGCCTCGATGCCGTCGGCTGCCTCACCGACGACCGTGATGTCCGGTTCGGCTTCGATGATCATCCGGAACCCGGCGCGCACCATCGCCTGGTCGTCGACGATGAGCACCCGGATCATGCCGGCACGCCGAGCGCCGGGGCATCGGCGGGTGGCGATCCGCCGACCGGCTGGTCGAGCGTGCTGAGGGGCGCGCTGGCGCGCACCTGCCAACCGCCGCCCTGACGCGGCCCGGCGGTGACCGTGCCGCCGCACAACGCCATCCGTTCGCGCATGCCGACGAGGCCGTGACCGTCCTGGTTCAACGCGACGCTGGCGCCGCGTCCGTCGTCGGCCACGAGGACCTCGACGCGGTCGGGCGAGTAGCTCAACTTCACGGCCACCGTGCGCACCTGACCGGCGTGCTTGCGCACGTTGGTGAGCGCCTCCTGGACGACCCGGTAGAGCGACAACCCGACGCTGGGAGGGACGTCGCCAGGCGCGTCGCCGACCTCGGTCAGCTCGATCGGCAGGGTCGGGTCGCCGGTGACCAGCTCGCGGACATCACGCAACGACGGCTGCGGGCTGAGCTCGCCGCGATCGGGGGACTGGGTGCGCAGCACACCGAGGACCCGGCGGAGCTCGTCCATCGCCTGGCGACCGGTGCTCTCCAGGGTCCGCAGCGTCTCCTCCGCCTGGGCCGGGGAGTTGGCGATCGAGCGGCGCGCCGCGCCGGCCTGGATGATCATCAGGCTCACGGAGTGGGCGACGACGTCGTGGAGCTCGCGGGCGATCCGCGAGCGCTCTTCCTGAGCGCGTTGCTGCGCGATCAGCTCGCGCTCGCGTTCGGCGTGCTCGGCGCGGGTAGCGAGCTCGGCCACGTTGACCCGGCGGCGCTGGATGTTGTCGCCCAGCACGAACGCGCCGACCAGGAACACGATCGCCGACACGAAGTCGCCGAGGTCGATGCGACGCAGTGCGAGACCGACGATCAGCAGCGTCAGCGCGCTCACCGCGAACACCTCGGCGGCGATGGTGCGCTCGGGGCCGCCGGTGTGCGCAGCCATCGTGTAGAGCGCGATCATCAGCCCCAGCCAGCCGAAGTTCGGGAAGCCGATTGCGTCGACGGCGAACTGGGGGATGGAGACCGCGACGAGGACGGCGATGGGCGCCCGACGGCGCAACGCGAGCGGCAGCGCGGTGAGGCAGACGAGCACCGTGCCGATCGCATTCGGCGGATGACCGTGGGCGGGCAGCGGAGCGTTCCAGTGGGCGCCGACCGCCAGAAACGTGAGGATGCCGGCGAGGAGGGAATCGGCAGCCAGACGATGGCGCTGCAGCCACAGCCTGGGTGGGAACCGATGCACGCGCTCACGCTAGCCATCGAGTGCTTTCGAGGCCGTCCGCCCTGAGGATGACTGCCCTTCCACCGCAGGTCGGAGCCGTCGCGTGTGAGATCCGTCACGGTGCCATCCCCGCGGGTGAACAGTTGCGCGTGAATACGAAACTGCTCGTCCGGTTCGACACCCATGCCGTACGATCCCGACCTATGAGTCCGTGTCCGTCGTGCGCCAACCCCGTGCCGGCCGGATCACGGTTCTGCCCGACGTGTGGCTTCGCGCTCAACGCGGCCACGGTGGAGGAACGGCGGGTGCTCACCGTGCTGTTCGCCGACCTCGTCGGGTTCACGGCGATGTCCGAGCAGCGCGACCCGGAACAGGTCAAGCGGCTGATCGACTCGTGCTTCCAGCAACTGGTGGAGGACATCACCACCTTCGGGGGAACGGTCGACAAGATCGTCGGCGATGGCATCGTCGCGCTGTTCGGTGTGCCGGTCGCTCACGAAGACGATGCCGAACGTGCGGTGCGGGCCGCGCTGCGCATGCAGGACACCGTGTCGACGTTCTTCACGCCTGGCGACGCTTCGCACGCCGGGGAGATGCTCCAGATGCGCATCGGCATCAACACCGGCGTCGCGCTGGTGGGCACCGTCGCCGGCACCGACCACACCGCGATGGGCGATGTCGTCAACACGGCCTCGCGCCTGCAGACGCTGGCCTCGCCCGGCGGCGTGCTCGTGGGCGAGATCACGCACGGGCTCACCGAGGCCAGCATCGATTACGAATCGCTCGGCGACCTGTCGGCAAAGGGCCGCGAGGCCCCGGTCCCGGCATGGCTGGCCAAGGTCGCAGTCACCCAGCCGGGCGCGCGGCATCGCCGTCGCGATGTCGCGATCATGGGCCGCTCGACGGAGCTGGCGCTCGCCCTTGCCACGGTCGACTTCACGGTCGCCAACTCCCAGGCAGCGCTGATCGCCGTCGACGGTGAGGGTGGCGTCGGCAAGAGCCGCCTCGTCGACGAGTTGCTGGAGGCCGTCCGCAACCGCCAGCCGGCGCTGGTGCTGGAGGGATCGGCCGTTCCGTATGGCGAGTCGAACGTGTGGTGGCCGATCGCCGATGCCCTGCTCGACCGGCTGGACCTGGACCCCACCGCGCCTCCTGACGCGGTGCGCACCGTCGCCGTCCAGCAGGGTCGCGAGATGTTCGGCGGCGACGACGAGGCTGCGCTGCGGCAGCTCGCGGAGGCCTTCCAGCACCTGCTCGGCTACCCGTCCAAGCTCGACGAGCTGGATCCCCAAGCAGCGCGAGACGCCGTCGCCCGGGCGGTGACGATGGTGCTGGAGCGGCGCCTGCGCCAGGGGCCGGTCGTGCTGTCGATCACCGATGTGCACTGGGCCGATGTGGCCGTTCTGTCCCTGTGCGAGCACCTCCTCGTCGCGCTCGCGCGCACGCCGTTCATGCTGATCACGACGAACCGGCCCGATCCAGATCTCGTCTGGCCGCCGCTCACCACCCGTGCTGCAGTGGTGCGGCTTCCGCTCGAACCGCTGGGGCCGGTGTCGGCCGCGCTGCTGTGCAGAGCCATCGTCGGCCCCGATGTCGATGACGCCACGATCGCAACGATCTACGAACGTTCCGGCGGCAACCCACTGTTCCTCGAAGAACTGGCCGTGCTCGTCGCGGAGGGCGGCGACCTCACCGCGCTGCCCGATTCACTGCGGGCGGTCATCGCCGCCCGGCTGGATCAGCTGACCCCCGACATGCGCGCGCTCATCGACAACGCTGCGGTGCTCGGTCCGTCCGGTCAGGTCAGCAGCCTGGAGCGCTTCGCCAACGAGATGGGCCAGCGCTTCGACGACTCACTGCTCGAAGCCGTCGAGGACGCGGGGCTCCTGCAGTTCGACAGCAAGCGGTGGACGTTCAAGAGCGACTCCGTGCGCGAGGTCGCGTACAACACGATCACCAAGGCCGTGCGCGCCCTGCGCCACATCGGCATCGCCAAGGCGATGCACTCGCAGAAGGCGTTCGCCGACGACATCGCCCACCACCTCGCGTCCGCCGCCGAGATCGTCCACGAGCTGGGCACGGTCGCCGGCGTGCCGGCCGACATCGCCGAACAAGCCGTCGCCGAACTGGAGCTGGCCACGCTACGCGCCACCGATCAGGGCAACCTGCGCCAGATCGTGCGCTACACGAACCGCGCCCTCGAGCTGTTCGAGTCCGGCGCCCTTCCCCCGTCCTGCCGCGCAGTGCGCGCCCGGCTCCGCCTGCGTCGAGTGGGCGCGTTCATCGAGCTGCGTCAACTCGACCGTGCCCGTCCCGAGGCCGAGTCGCTCCTCGCCGAGGCGCTTGCCGATGGCGACGCACCCACCGAGGCCGGCGCGCTGCGTGCCCGTGGGCTGATCAGCCAGGCCGCTGGCGACCTACCTCTCGCGCGGACCCAGCTCGGTGAGGCGATCGATCTGTTCCGCACGCTCGACGATCGTCCGCAGTTGGCCGAGACATTGCGCTTGCGTGGCTTCCTCGAGCTGTTCGGCGGCTCGCTCACCGACGCCGAGTGGCTGTTCGGCGAGGCCGCCGGCATCTACACCGAGCTTGCTGATCGACGTGGGCTCGGTTACATCGAGCAGCATCGGGCCTGGATGGCCTTCCTCACCGGCGACATCGCAGTCGCCGAGGAGCACCTGCGGCGCGCCGCCGACACGCTGAACGAGCTGGGCGACCGGGCTGGTGTGGGCTGGGCATTCGGGCTCCTCGCGTTCGTCGAGTTCTACAACCGTCGCTTCCAGGCCGCCGAAGACCTGGCCACTCTGGTCCGCTCCGAGGCCAGAGAGCGCGGCGACGAGTGGGCCGAGGCGATGATGGTCTCGCTGCTCGCCTCGATCCGGATGTGGGCAGGCAACGTCGATGCCGCGGCAGTCCTGGCCGAACAGGCCCGGGTCACGTTCAGGAAGCTCGGCGATGGGTTCGGTCTGACCCAATCGTTGACGGTGCTCGGGCGCTCGCAGGTCGCGATGGGTGATCCCAACGCAGCGCGCACGAGCGAGACCCTCGTCGCCCAAGCCGAGATCCAGGGCCAGGCGCCGTTCCCGTACATCGCCGCGGCAGGGATCGCGATGCACTCCGGCGACGGCAAGACGGCGGTGCTGTATGCCAACGAGGCCCTCGAACGTCTGGTCCGGGTCGAGGCCAACGGCGGCGAGGCACTGATCATCAAGGCGATCGGCCTCGCCCAGACGTCGGACTACGACGAAGCCCGCACGACCCTTGCCCAGGTGCCGGACGACAGCCGCGCCGGCCCCTTCTACCTCTCCGCGGTCGCGCTGGTGGCTTCGCTGGAGCGCGACGCCGAGGAGGCTGTCGACGCCGCGCAGGGCGTTGTCGACGCTGCGGGTCACTCATACCTGGATGGCGTCGTCGCGTTCCTCGCGGCCGGCGCGTCGGCTGCTGCGATCGGCGATGCCGACACCGCAGAACGATGGCTGACCGACTCGGTCGGCCACGCGGGCGCCACGCAGGACGTCGTCGCCACCGCGTTGTCCCTCGCGGCATACGAGCACGTGCTCGGCCGCGACCATCCCAACGGGCCGGCCCGGCTCGACGCCCTGGGCGTCGGGTGGCGGTCCGTCGTCGAGGCACTTCCCCGACTGATCAATGTCAGCTGAACCAGCCGACCCAGCCGACTCGGCTTCGACCCAACGCTGGCCGACCGGGCTGATCGTCGGACGGTTCAACCCGCCTCACCTCGGTCACTCGTACATGATCGACTGGGCAGCCGCCCGAGTCGACCGTCTCGTCGTGTTCGTCAACACCCGTGACGGCGAGCTGGTGCCGGGCGAGCTACGCGCGGCGTGGCTCGGCCAGTTGCATCCGGACGTGACCGTCGTCGAGGTCCGCCACGACCTGGACACGAACTTCGACGACGAGGAGCTGTGGGCGAAGTGGATGGCGCTGTTCCGATCGCGCTGGCCGCACGAAGCCGGGCCGGACGCGATCTTCAGCAGCGATCCCTACGTTGCGGGAATAGCGGAGCGGTTCGACGCCGAGCCGGTGGTGGTCGACGCCGATCGCCTGGCCGTGCCGATCAGTGCCACACAGATACGAGAAGCGCCAGCCGATCATCTCGATCGACTGGCGCCTCCGGTTCGAGCCTGGGTCGAGGCCCACCTCATCGGATAGGTCTCATATCGTCGGGCGCACGATGCGCCCCGTGCTCACTTCCCCGGCTGGGGCAGGGTGCGCAGGTACGGCTTGACGGTGGTCCAACCACCGGGAAACAGGGTCTCGGCCTCTTCGTTGGTGACGGCGGACCCGATGATGACGTCGTCGCCGTCCTTCCAGTTGCCGGGAGTGGCGACCTTGTGCTTCGCGGTGAGCTGCAGCGAGTCGATCACGCGCAGGATCTCGTCGAAGTTGCGACCCGTCGAGGCCGGGTAGGTGATGTTCAGCTTGACCTTCTTGTCCGGCCCGATGATGAAGACCG
>JAOBWO010000284.1 GCA_025463415.1 Acidimicrobiales bacterium
GGCTGGCTCAAGCGGTCGCCCGGCTCGAGGAGCCGCTGCCGTTGATCGTCGCCGGCGCTGACGGTTGGGGCGATGCTGCGCTCGGCATCGTGGGCAACGTCCGCTTCCTCGGCTTCGTGCCGACGCCTGATCTGTGGGCGCTCTACGCGGGCGCGCAGGTGTTCTGCTACCCGAGCGTGCACGAGGGGTTCGGGCTGCCGGTGCTGGAGGCGATGGCGCAGGGGACGCCCGTGGTCACGAGCGGCGACACCGCCACGCAGGAGGCTGCTGACGGCGCGGCGGTGCTGGTCGATCCGAACGACATCGACGACATCGCGCGTGGCATCACCGAGGCCACCAACCGGCGCGCCGAGCTGAGCACCAAAGGTCGGCACCGCGTGGCCCAGGCGACGTGGCACAACACCGCCGAGCTCACCCTGGCGGCGTACGGCGAACTGGTCTAGGGCGACGGCGTCGCGCACATGATGTCGAGGAGCTCACGGTCTCGGGGCGCGCCGCCGGGCGGTGCGACAGCGGTCTCGGTCAACCTGCTGTTCTGTGTGCCGGGCAAGGTCGGGGGCAGCGAGGACTACCTCGTCCGGCAGTTGCTCGGCCTCGCCGAGGTCGCCGCGCGAACCGATCGACCGCCCGGCGATCTGGTCGTGGTGCCGACGGTCTACGCACCGCGAGGCTTCGCCGCCGCTCATCCCGACCTCGCCGAGCAGATGCACGTCGTCGAAGCACCGATCACGGGGGAGAGCCGCGGGCGTCGTGTGGCCTACGAGAGCACCTGGCTGTTCGAGCAGACCGCCGGCAGCGCGCTCGTGCACCACGGCGGGGGCACCATCCCGCTGCGCGGACACCGTCCGACGCTGCTGACCATCCACGACCTGCAGTACCTCACCTTCCCCGAGTACATGCGGCCGTTGAAGCGGCTGTACATCCGCCAGAGCATGCCGCGTTCGGCGCGACGCGCCGATGTCATCGCGGTGCCGACGGAGTTCGTGCGCGGCACGGTGATCGATGCGTACGACATCGACCCGGACGACATAGTCGTCGTGCCGCACGGGATGGAATCCACCCTCGGGCTCGGCGCCACCGACGAGGCGACGCTGCGCGCGCGGTACGCGCTGGGCGACGGTCCGGTCATCGTGCTGCCGGCGATCACCCACCCGCACAAGGGGCACCGGTTCCTGCTCGACCTGCTCGCGACACGGTGGCGCGATCCGGCGCTGCGGCTGGTGCTGATCGGCGGCAAGGGCCTCGCCGACGCTGATGTCGAGCGCGCGATCGTCGATCTCGGTCTGAGTGGACGAGTCGTGCGGCCCGGGCGCGTGCCCCAGGCCGACCGAGACGGCCTCCTCCAGATGGCCACGGCAATGACGTTCCCGAGCGAGTACGAGGGCTTCGGTGCCCCGGTCATCGAAGCGATGTCCCTCGGCGCGCCGGTGATCTGCAGTGACCGCACCTGCCTCCCGGAGGTGGCCGGCCACGCGGCCATCGTGCTGCCCCTCGACCTCGATGCGTGGGCGGGCGCGCTCGACGACGCGATCGCTCGTCGCACCGCGCTGGTCGAGGCGGGTCGGGCACGTGCATCGCACTTCAGCGCGGCACACTCCGCTGAGGCGCTGCTGCGCGCCTACGCTCTCGCCCTGCGATGACACGGCGAGCGCGACCCTTGGCGGACGGCCCCTTGCGGCTCGCTGTCCTCTGCCCGCACTTCGAGCCCGACATCGCGCCAACCGGGTCGGTGATGACCCGCATCGTGCACGAACTGGTCGCGCTCGGACACGAGGTGCACGTGGTGACGGCGTTGCCGTGGTACCGGCATCATTCGATCGAAGCCGGCTGGACCGGCCGTCGGGTGCGCCGGGAGACGACGCCGTGGGGTTCGATCACGCGCGTCCACCCGTTCCCCGGCGACGACAAGGCCAACCTGATCCGTCGAGCGACGGGATTCGCCGGCTTCAGCGTGCTGGCGACGTGGACCGGGGTGCGCGGCGGACGGGTCGATGGAGTGCTGTCGATGTCGCCTCCGCTGACCAACGGCGTGATCGCGTGGGTGATGTCGATCGCCCGTCGTGGCGTGCTGGTCTTCAACATCCAGGACATCTGGCCCGATGCGGCGATCGAGGCCGGGGCCGTCAGCCGTCGGACCGCGCTGGGTAAGGTCGCCATCGCGGGCGCGTCGTGGCTGGAGCGGTTCAGCTACCGGCGATCCGACGCGGTGACCGTGCTCAGCACCGACCTGCGCGACAACGTCGTCGCCAAGCTGCCGGGGACTCTGAGTGAGCGGGTGCGGGTGATCCCGAACTTCGTGCTGACCGACGAGATCCGCCCGCTCGATCGGATGACTTCGTACCGGCAGGAGCTCGGCATCGGTGCCGAGCCGGTGGTGCTGTACGCCGGCAACGTCGGGCTGTCGCAATCCCTCGAGCTGGTCGTTGCCGCGGCCCGGGCGATGCCCGACGTCACGTTCGTGATCAACGGTGAGGGCTCGGCCAAGGAGGGGCTCGCGACCGAGGTCGGCGACCTGGCCAACGTGCGTCTCGGCACCTACCAGCCCGCCGAACGGCTGGCCGAGGTGCTGGCGACCGGCGACGTGCACGTGGTGCCGCTGCGCGCTGGACTGGCGCGGGTCAGCGTGCCGTCGAAGACCTACTCGATCCTGGCTGCCGGCCGCCCCGTCGTGGCCGCGATCGACCTCGGGACCGAGGTGCCGCGCAACCTCGCCGAGTCCGGGGGCGGGGTTGCCGTGCGGCCCGACGATCGCACGGCGTTCATCGCGGCCCTGCGTGCGATGGTCGATTCGCCGGCGGACGCAGCGGAGATGGGGCGGCGGGGACGTGCCTGGGTGGAGACAGCGGCCTCGCCGCGCGCCGTCGCAGAGGCCTACGTGGGCCTGTTCCGGGAACTGCTCGGGGGCCGTCCGAGCTGAGGGGGAAGGGGAAGCTTTGGGCTGTAACCTCGCATACTCGTGGCATCCTCCTCGTCCGCCAGCAAAGTCGCCAAGCTCGCCCAGAAGGGCAAGGGCAAGAAGGTGCGCTTCCAAGGCGGCACTCTGTTCCCGGTGGCGATCGTCATCATCGTGCTGCTGCTCGGCGGGTTGGTCGTCTACGCCCGTCAGTCGCGTCCCGGCCCTGGCGAGGGCGAACCGACCTCGCTGCAGCACTGGCACGCCGCCTACGGCTTCTACGTCTGCGACAAGAACGGCCTCAAGATCGAGCCGAACCTCACGGGCACGCTCGAGGAGACCGACGCCACCGGCCAGCTCGTGAGCAAGGAGTTCGTGGCGACGGGCATCCACTCGCACTCCGACGGCGTGATGCACTGGCACCCGAACTCCAGCGGCAAGGCCACGGGCACCAACGCCAAGGTCAAGGTCTTCCTGAGCAACTACCACGTGACCCTCACCAACACGAAGCTTTCCTTCCCGGCGTCGCAGGGTGGCGAGGTGTTCGAGGAGGGCAAGTCGACGTGCATCGTCGACGGCGTCACCAAGACGGCATCGCTGAAGATGTGGGTGTGGAACCACTACACCGACGTCGACAAGGTCGACCCGCAGGTGTACACCACGAACCTCGGTGACGTCCGGATCAAGAACGACGGCATGGTCTTCATGATCGCCTTCGTGCCCGACGACGTGCAGCCGAAGGCGCCCGAGACGGCGTTCAACCTGCCGGCCCTCGGCGCCGCCGACGGCAGTGGCAACACCGTCACGAGCGACTCGACCGTCACCAGTGACTCGACGGTCACCAGTGACTCGACCGTCACGAGTGGCGCCACGACTGGCTCCGAGACGGTCTCGACCGGTTCGACCGCCGGCACCGAGACGGTCAGCACGGGCTCGACGGCGACCACGGTCAAGTCGACGACGACCACGGTCAAGTCGTCCGCAACCACCACCACCGGCTGATGCGCGCGGTCGTCCTCGTCGGCGGCTTCGGGACCCGACTCCGCCCGCTGACCCTCAGCGTGCCCAAGCCGATGCTGCCGGTCGGTCATGTCTCGATCATCGAACGGTTGATCGGCAACCTCGTGCGCGGTGGGGTCACCGAGGTCGTCCTCGCGCTCGGGTTCAAGCCCGAGCCCTTCGTCACGGCCTTCCCCGACGGCACCTGCGCCGGGGCGAGGCTGACCTACGCCGTCGAGCCCGAGCCGCTCGACACGGCGGGAGCGATCGGGTTCGCCGCGGCCTTCGCCGGCATCGACGACACGTTCGTGGTCGCCAACGGGGACATCCTCACCGACCTCGACATCGGCGATCTCGTGGCCTTCCACCGCAGCCACGGCGCCGAGGCCACGCTCCACCTCACGCCGGTCGAGGACCCGTCTGCGTTCGGCGTCGTCGACCGTGAGGACTCCGGCCTGGTGCGCAGGTTCATCGAGAAGCCGCCGGCCGGCACGTCGCCGAGCAACCTGATCAACGCCGGCACCTACGTGTTCGAACCGTCGGTGCTCGCCCGCATCCCGTCCGGTCGCAAGGTGTCGGTGGAGCGTGAGGTGTTCCCGCAGATCGTCGAGTCGCACGGCCTGTTCGCGATGCCGACCGACGACTACTGGGTCGACACCGGCACGCCCGAGCTGTACCTGCTGGCGAACATCGACATGGTCACCGGGCGCCGTGCCGAGCACAGCAGCGCCGTCGGTGTTGCCGACGATGCGACCATCGGCAACGACGTCTCGTTGCGCGATTCGGTGGTCGCGAGCGGCGCAACGGTCCGCGATGGCGCGTCCGTCGTCAGCTCGGTCGTCCTCGACGGTGGCCACATCGGCGTCGGAGCGACGGTGAGCCACAGCGTGGTGATGGGTCGGATCGAAGACGGCGCGACCGTGTCGAACTGCGTCATCGGTGCCGACGGCGTCGTGGGCAACGGCGAAAGCCGGAACGGCGAGCGCATCCCTGCTCCCGTTGCCTGACAACATGTGCCGATGAACCCGCTCGTCGTCGGTGGTGCTGGCTTCCTCGGCTCGCACGTCGTCGACCGTTTGTTGGCCGAGGGCTCGGCCACCGATGTGGTCGACGATCTGTCGACCGGAGTGCTGGGCAACCTGGCCGACGCGCGCGCCGCCGGCGGTTCGCTCAAGATCCACACCCTCGACGTGCGGGCCGGCGACTTCGGCTCGCTCGTGGCGATGCGCCGACCCGACGTGATCTTCCACCTCGGATTGCTGACCCCGGGTGAGGCCGAACGGGATGTCGACGGCTCGGCGATCGCGAGCGTGCTCGCGGTGCTGGAAGCTGCCCGCGCCAACGGAGTGGGCAAGGTGGTCGTCGCTCTGCCCGCCGGCTCGCTGTACGGCGAGGTGCCGTCGCGCGAGCTCCCGGTGAAGGAGGGCCGTCCCTTCGAGCCGATCGGCGTGCGCGGCGTCATGGCGCGCACCGTGATCGAGCTGCTGAACCTGTATCGCAACGACCACGCGGTCGAGCACACCGCGCTGGCGCTGTCCTCGGTCTACGGTCCCCGACAGCGGCCCGTCGACGGCGTGGTGGCCAGCTTCGCGTCGGCGGCGGCCAACGGGCGGCCGCTGGAGATCCACGGCGACGGGCGTCAGACGCGCGATCTCATCTACGCCGACGACGCGGTCGATGCGATCGTGCGCGCTGGAGTACGTGGTGGGGGACTGCTGATCAACGTCGGCACGGGAGTCCAGACCTCGGTGCGCGACCTCGCCGCGATGATCGCACCCTCCTCAGCCGTGGTCGCCGGCCCACGCCGAGCCGGCGATCTCGCCAGGGTCGCGGTCTCGCCGACTCGCGCGAGGATCCACCTGCAGTGGTCACCGTGGACCGACCTCGCTGCGGGCGTGCGTTCGACAGTCGCCGCGTACGCCCACCCCGCGGCGTGAGCCTGAACTGAACCCGGAGCCGTTCTGGCCCCGGCGGTCACCTTGCGGCGGCGAGGGTGGTGCGCGCGAGGTGGGCGGACACCTCGGCGCTGCTCATGATCGACGGCACCACGATCGCACGCATGCCGACGGCTTCGACGGCATCGGCGAGGTGCTC
>JAOBWO010000149.1 GCA_025463415.1 Acidimicrobiales bacterium
ACCGTCACGATCTGGATCACTGGCCGAACTTGTACAGCCGCTGCGCGTTGCCGGCCAGGATCAGCTGACGGTCGTCGAGCGAGATGCCCGACATCGACGACTGGATCACGCGCCACGAGCTCGGCCAGTCGGCGCTGATGTGCGGGTAGTCGCTGGACCACAGGACGCGCTCGGCGCCCATGTACTCGAGGTTGCGCAGGCCGAAGGTGTCGGTCATGTACCCGAAGTGGAAGTGGCGAGCGATGTACTCGCTGGGCAGCTGCTCGAGGCCGAACTTGCTGACCGCGTCGAGGCGCAGGTAGTTGTTGTCGATCTGCTCCTTGACGTACGGAACCCAACCGAAGTCGACCTCGGCGAAGAAGACGTCGAGCTCGGGGAAGCGGTCGAAGACGCCCTCGAAGATCAGCTCGATCATCCGGTTCGGAGCGTCGAAGAAGCGGCCGTAGCCGGGCAGCTTGGCGCGGTGCGCGCTCGGCATCGACTGGCCCAGCGCGACGTGGATGCTCAGTGGGATCTTGCGCTCGGCGAGCAGGCCGAAGACCTTGTCGTCCTCGGGCTGCACCTGCAGCGTGCCATTCGGCCAGCAACCGATCTGCACGCCGCGGATGCCCGGCCGGTCGATGACCCGCTCCAGCTCGGCGACGGCACCTTCGGCTCCGCGGTTGGGGAGGATGACGAGCCCGCCGAAGCGCTCCGGCGCGTACTCGACGTACTCGGAGATCCAGTCGTTGTAGGCACGGATCATGACGTTGTGGTACTCGACGTCGCGGTTGGCGACGATCGCGTTGGCGAGGCGCGGCGAGGGGTAGAGCACCTCGGCGTCGACGCCGTCCTCGTCCATCTCGGCGATGCGCGACGCGGGGTCCCATCCGCCCTTGCGGATCTCGTCGAAGCGGGCCCAGCCCTTCATCTCCTCGGGGGCCAACCCGGCGCACGCGTTCATGCCGAAGTTGATCGGGTCCTTGACGCCCTCGATGACCCAGGCGTCACCCTCGTCGAAGTGCTCCATCTTCGGGGCGCGGTCCTTGAACGCCTCCGGCACGCGGCCTGTCCAGAGATCCGGCGGCTCGTTGACATGGCTGTCCGACGAGATGAGCTTGTAACGACGGCCCTTGCTGGCTGGCTCGGCCATTGGATCCCCACTTCCGTGATGGCGCCTCTCCCAGGAGAGGTGCTCTTCTTACTAAGATTATAATGATAGAGCGATCAGCTGTCCACCACTGCATCGAACAGGTGGCAGCGCACGGTCACCGCGTCCACCGCGATCGGCGCGGGCACCTCCGTGCGGCACCGGTCCATGACGTGCGGGCACCGGTTGGCGTACGCGCAGCCGGTGGCGCTCGGCTCCCCCGGAGCCTCCGTCGCCGTGGAGGCGAGCCGGCGGTGGCGAGGATCGATCGACAGCACGGCCGCCAGCAGGGCGACGGTGTACGGGTGCTTCGGTGAGTGATAGATCTCCTCGGCGGGCCCCATCTCGACGATCCGGCCGTGGTACATGACCGCGATCCGGTCACTCATCTGGTACACGACGGAGAGGTCGTGACCGACGAAGAGGTAGGCGATGCCGAACTGTCGCTGGAGGTCGCGGAGCAGGTTGATGACCTGAGCCTGAGTCGAGACGTCGAGCGCACTGACCGGCTCGTCGCACACGATCAGCCGCGGGTTGAGCGCCAGGCCGCGAGCGATCGCGACGCGCTGGCGTTGACCACCGGACAGCTCGTGCGGTCGACGTCCGGCGACGCTGGGATCCAGTCCCACCTGTTGCAACAGCTCTGCCACGCGCGCGGTGCGCTCGGACTTCGAACCCCGGTGGTGTACCTCGAGCGGCTCGGCGACCGACTCACCGATGGTCATCGTCGAGTCGAGCGAGGCGTACGGATTCTGGAACACGACCTGGATGTCGCGGCGGGTGGCCCGCTTCGCGTCACCGCGCTGGGTCGCGATGTCGTTGCCGTCGAAGCGCACGACACCGCTGCTCGTCGGCGTCAGGCCGAGCACCATCCGGCCGACCGTGGACTTCCCGGCACCGCTCTCGCCGACCACGCCGAGGGTCTCGCCCTCGTGGAGCACGAAGCTGACGTCGTCGACCGCGTGGAACGAGGTCTTGCGGCCGAGCCGCCCGCTGCGGAGGTCGTAGATCCGGCTCAGACCCTCTGCGTCGAGCAGCACCGGTCGGCCGGCGGCGTCGATGGCTGCGGGATCGGCTTGCAGCGCGGCGTCGATCTGCGCGGTGCTCACCCCGCGCAGGGTCAGCTCGGTGTGGCGGACGCACCGCACGCTCGTGTCGGGTCGGCCCTCGACCTCCACCAGCGCTGGTGCCGTGACCCGGCAGATGTCGAGTGCATACGCGCACCGGGGATTGAAGCGGCACCCGGCGGGCATCGCATCGGCGTTGGGCACGATGCCCTCGATCGTGGCCAGCGGCATGCCCTTCACGGTCGACTCGGGCTGTGCCGCGAGCAATGCCTCGGTGTACGGGTGCGTCGGTGCGGTCAGCACTTCGACGACGTCGCCGCGCTCCACGATCTGCCCGCCGTACATCACCGCGACCTGGTCGGCCGTCTCGGCGATCACCGACAGGTCATGGGAGATGATCAGCAGGCTCATCCCCGTCTCGGCCTGCAGCGAGCGGAGCAGACCGAGGATCTGCGCCTGCACCGTCACGTCGAGGGCGGTGGTCGGCTCGTCGGCGATCAGCAGCTTCGGCCCCAGCGAGATCGCGAGCGCGATCATCACCCGCTGTGCCATCCCGCCGGACAGCTGATGGGGATAGTCGTTGACTCGGGCCGCGGCGCGATGGATGCCGACGCGGTCGAGCAACGCGATCGACTTCGCCAGCGCGTCCTTGCGGGACAGGTCGGAGTGGGCACGCAGCGTCTCGACCATCTGGTTGCCGATCGAGTACGCCGGGTTGAGGCTGTTCTGCGGATCCTGGAAGACGACACCGATGTCGTTGCCGCGCACCTTGCGCAGCGCCGGTTCGCTCAACGTCGACAGATCGCGCCCATCGAAGCGCACGGTCCCGGCGGCGATCCGCAGCTGCGCGGGGAGCAAGCGCATCAGCGACATCGCGGTGACGCTCTTGCCCGAGCCACTCTCGCCGACGATGCCCAGCGTCTGCCCGGCATCGAGCCGGAACGACACGCCGTCGACGAGGCGCAGCGATCCGGCACCCCGAGCGACGTCGATGCTGAGCCCGTCGACCTCGAGCAGCGATGTGCCCGGCGTGGCGACGAGATCGCTCGCTGTATCCGTGGCGGGCAGGATCGAGGTCACGCCTGCGCTCCGACGTCGGCGACCCGTTCCTTGTTCGCCAGCGCGTCGCGGATGCCGTCGGCGACCGCGTTGAACGAGAGCGAGAGCAGCACGATCACCACTCCTGGCACGAGCATCAGCCGCGGCGTCTGGTTGATCAGGTTGAACCCCTGCTGGAGCAGGCTGCCGAGGCTGGCTTCGCCTGGCTGCACGCTGAGCCCGATGTACGCGAGCGCGCCTTCGGCGAGCAGCGCGAAACCGACGCTGACGAACGCCTGCACGATCAGTGGTGACGCGATGTTCGGCAGGATGTGCTTGCGGATGATGCGCGGCGGGCTCGCGCCGATCACTCGCGCGGCCTCGACGAACGACTCGCCCTTCACGGCCAGCACCTGGCCGCGCACGAGGCGAGCGAAGCCGGGCATGAACGCGACCGACAGCCCGATCATCGCGTGGGTCACGCTGTGGCCGAGCACGCCGACGACGGCCATCGCCATCAGCAGTCCGGGCAGCGCCATGATCGCGTCGGTGCAGCGCATCAGCACGGTGTCCACCCAGCCGCCCATGTAGCCGCTGAGCAGACCGAGCAGGGTGCCGCCGACGAGCGCCAGCACGACCGCGAGCAGGCTGGCGTACAGCGACGTGCGGATGCCGAACAGCAGGCGGCTGTAGAGGTCGAAGCCGGTGTTGTCCGTGCCGAGCCAGTGCTGCTTGGAGAACGTCGCCATGAACTCCGACGTCATCTCGTCGATGCCATGCGGGGCGAGGGTCCCGGCGAAGATGCCGGCGAGGGTGATGATCACGATCACGATCGCCGCGGCCATCGCCACCTTCTGGCGACGGAACCGGCGCCACGTCGTGTGCCATGCAGGGCGCGGCGGCGGCAACGTGACGACTTCGGTCGGCGCAGCCTGCGGGTCGATGCCGTCGGGACGGATCGTGTCGGTCATGCGAGGCGCACCTTGGGGTTCAAGAACGCATAGGCGATGTCGACCACGAGGCTGGTCATCACCACGATGCCGGCCAGCACGAGCACGACGGTCTGGACGACGATGAAGTCCTTGTTCTGGATGGCCTGCAGCACGTACTCGCCGAGGCCGTGCAGCTGGAAGATCTGCTCGATGATGACCGAGCCGGCGAGCAGGTAGCCGACGCGCACACCGATGATGGTGAGGGCCGGCATCGCCGCGTTCTTCAACGCGTGCTTGATCGTGATCCGTGCGGGATGGAGCCCGCGAGCCTTGGCGGCACGGATGTAGTCCTCCTGCGCGACCCCCACCAGTCCGGTGCGCAACTGCCGCGCCATCTCCGCCCCACCGACCAGGGCGATGCTGAACGCGGGCATGATCATGTGCTTGGCCCACTCCAACGGCGACTTCGTGAAGCCGACGTAGGTCATCGACGGCAGCAGGTGGTTGCGCACCGAGAGCACGTAGACGAAGACGGTGGCCAACAGGAAGTTCGGTGCGGCCAGGCCGAACGAGACGCCACCGAGCAGGAGCTTGTCGAGCTTGCTGCCCGGGCGCATGCCCTGGATGATCCCGAGTGGGATGCCAATCACGAACATCAGGATCAACGATGCGATCGCCAGCGACAGGGTGACCGGGAACCGGCGGGCGATCTCGCTCGACACGGCGCGGTGGGTGGCGACGGACTTGCCGAAGTTGCCGTGCAGGACGTCGCTCAACCAGCGCACGTACCGCACCGGCGCGGGATCGCTGAGGTGGAGCTCCTTGTTGACCTTGGCCAGTTGCTCGGCCGTCGCGCTGTCGCCGGCGATGGCCTGAGCCGGATTGCCCTGGATCGTCTGGGCGAGGGCGAAGGTGCCGATCGTGATCAGGAACATCAACGGGATCGTGGCGAGCAGACGCTTGACGATGACTCGGATCATTGGCAGCGCACCCCCTCGTGCCGGCCAACTCGGCCGCGTATCAATGTAAAGATAGCAGCGATGGCCGCAGCGCCTCAATCAGCGCCGGGTCGGCGGGTGCTCAGCGGGTGGTCGGAGGAACCGCCGGCTGTTCGACCATCCAGTCGACACGGTGGACCCGTTGATGGATCTGCCACGGGCCGCCGGTGCGAGGGCGTACGAAGACGTCGCGATAGCGCAGGCCGCGTGTGCGCACGGCCGCGCCCGGATCGGCGGTGACGAGGTGCGCGACCGCAGCGGTCTCGACGCGTGCCGACAAGCCGTCGGCGGCCACCTCGATGACGGGCAGGCCGAACAGGTGCGTGCTCGCGGCAAGACCGGACAACCCGCGGAGGTGGGCGACGATCGCGTCGCGACCCGGCGCGATCTCGACTCCGCTGAACGTCGCCCGCGCATCGACGGTGAAGCACCGCCCCACAGCGGCGAAGTCGCGATCGTCGAGCGCTCGCGCGTAGCGAGCGAGCACATCGGTGATCGCGTCGCGGTCCTCCACCACGCCCTACCGGTCGCTCGTGAGCAGCAGCGCGGACCCGTCCATCAACGCTCCCGAGGTGACCGCGCAGACATCGTGCAGCGGCACCTGCCGGTGACCCGCTCGGCCCTGTACCTGCAACGCCGCCTCGGCGACCGTGTTCATCCCGTGGAGGTAGCCCTCCGCCAGGAGACCGCCATGGGTGTTGACCGGCAGCCGCCCACCGAGGCTGGTGGCGCCGGAGCGGACGAGCTCGCCAGCGCCGCCCCGCTCGGCGAGGCCGAGTCCTTCGAGCCCCATCAGCACGGTGCTCGTGAAGCAGTCGTAGATCTCCGCGAACTGCACGTCGCCCGGCACGAGGCCGGCCGCTGCGAACAGCTCGTCGCGCAGGATGCTGGTGTAGTTGCGCGTGTAGTCGTCCCACAGGAGGTGGTCGCCGATGTCGAGGCCGTGGCGGGCTCCGGCCCGGTACGCACCGGCCGCGATCACCGCCGGCGGGTTGGGCAGATCTCGTGCCGCGTCCAACGCGCTGACCACCACGGCACACGCGCCGTCGACCTCCACCGTGCAGTCCGAGGATCGGTATGGGTCGACCACGATCGGCGACGCGAGGTACGAGTCCAGGTCGAGTGGCTCACGGCGGTAGGCCCGCTCGTTCGCCTGCGCGTACGCGCGCTGGGACACCGCGACCGCACCGAGATCGAGCTCTGTCTGGCCGGTCTCGTGCAGGAACCGCTGCGCCCACATCCCGCAGTACATGAGGTACGCGTCGTAGCCGATCGGATAGCGGAACTGGGCGCCCATCCCGTGGAACTGCATCGTGCCGACGCGCGGACCGGACCGCCCGTTCAGCGCCCGGAACACCACGACGTGGCGGGCCTGGCCGGTGCTGACCGCGGCCGCCGCCTGGGTGACGAGGTGGCACGGGGCCTCCCCGCCGAGATCGACATCGAGCGAGTAGCGCAACGTCGGCAGAGCGAGCGCCGTCGACACCGCCTGGGAGTGCACCGAGTCGTGCATCACCATGAAGCTGGACACGCCGTCGACGTCGTCGTGGGTCAGCCCCGCATCCTTGATCGCCGCCGAGCACGCCTCGGTGGCCAGCGCCAGCACGCTGCGCCCGGACCGCTTGGACAGGTCGGTGTAGCCGACACCCGTGATCGCGGCCCTGAAGTTCCCCACCACGCCAACCTATCAATGATCACATTGATGCCTCAGATCTCGCCCCGCCACCCGCGGTTCCGCGCAAGTTCCAGCCCTCGACAGCGCACGTTTTCGCGCAAACTTCCGCGAGCGCGGCGCTGCCGGTCGCGAACTTCACCCGCCGGGAGCGATGTTGCTGGCCGCCGCAGCCGTCGATCGCCGGCAGCATCGGCCCCATCTCTGCAGGAAAAGCAGCGGCCAAAGGCAGTCCGCTCCAGGCGTCACATCGCGATGACGGTCATCACGGCGGCGGCGTGGAGGCGCACCACGGCGGCCGTCACTGCTGCGTCGGTGGGAAGCTCGACGATGAAGGCGGTGCCGTCGGGGATCACGGTGTTGGTGAACTGGGTCTCGGTGCCGGTGCAACCCGAGACACACGGCGTTCCCGCCACCCTCTGGCCGACGAGCCGCGCATAGGCGGCAGGGATCTCCGGGCGGGCGCCGCCGGGGCTCACCCGGTTCGATGCCTGGTGCCACCAGATCGAGACCTGCGGCTGGATCTCGCGGATGAACGCCTCGATCGCCGCTGTCTCGGGCTGGTCCGCGGGCGCGTGGCCGGCGGACTCCCCCGTGGCCGAGGCGGCGATCGGACGCCAGTTGACCTCGAAGTTGCGGTTGAGGTCGACGTGGTGCGCGTTCTGCCGGGCGCCCGACGCCTCGCCGTCGGGGTTGACGGAGTCGATCACCCACAGGTCGACGTCCGGCGGCACGGCCATCGTGCGCAGTTCGTGGGTGATCAGCTCGCCCTTGGTCTCGTCACCGTGGATCACGCCGACAACGAGCGCGACCCGACCGCCGGGCGTGCCCATCCGCGTAGCGACGATGTCGCGACCTTGCACCGACTGGCCGATGATCCGGCTTTCGACGAAGCGGGTTCGCGTTGCCGCAGCTAGCGCGTCGGCGCCGCCGTCGATGGAATCCAGGCCCACTCGGTCCGCAGGCAGCTCGTCCAGGGCACGCACCGGCGCCGTGCCCGTCGACAGCGCCAGGCCGACGAGCAGGCCGACGACGATGCCGACGGTGCAGCGGGGACGAGCAGACCCGGACAAGGTCAGGGGGCGAACGAACCGTTGACGTCGGCAACGAGCTGGGTCGGCTGCGAG
>JAOBWO010000348.1 GCA_025463415.1 Acidimicrobiales bacterium
CACCGTCAGCGGGTGCGGCTGCCCGGCCACGGCGAAGGGGAGGCGGCGCGCCCGGGCGCGCCGCCGAGCCTCCGGAACGGGCCGGAGTCGATCAGTAGCGGGCGGGCTCGCGCTTGCACGGGCCGCACGGGTCGATGCCGAGGTACTCGGCCTGCTCGTCGTTGAGCTTGGTCAGCTTCACGCCGAGCGCGTCGAGGTGCAGGCGGGCGACCTTCTCGTCGAGGTGCTTGGGCAGCACGTACACGCCGAGCGGGTAGTTGTCGAGGTTGTTGAACAGCTCCATCTGGGCGATGACCTGGTTGCTGAACGAGCAGCTCATCACGAAGCTGGGGTGGCCGGTGGCGCAGCCCAGGTTGACGAGGCGGCCCTCGGCCAGGACGATCACCGAGTGACCGTCGGGGAACGACCACAGGTCGGTGCCGGGCTTGAGCTCGTCGCGCTCGGCGCCGCTGCGGGCCAGGCCGGCCATGTCGATCTCGCTGTCGAAGTGGCCGATGTTGCACACGATCGCGTTGTGCTTCATGTGCCGCATGTGCTCGGTGGTGATGACGCCGTCGTTGCCGGTTGCGGACACGAAGATGTCGGCCTGCGCCATGACGTCTTCCATCGTCTGGACCTGGTAGCCCTCCATCGCGGCCTGCAGCGCGTTGATCGGATCGATCTCGGTGATGATGACGCGGGCACCCTGGCCGCGCAGCGCCTGCGCGCAGCCCTTGCCCACATCGCCGTAGCCACACACGACCGCGACCTTGCCGGCGATCATGACGTCGGTGGCGCGGCAGATCGCATCGATCAGCGAGTGACGGCAGCCGTAGAGGTTGTCGAACTTGCTCTTCGTGACGGAGTCGTTGACGTTGATCGCGGGGAACAGCAGCTCACCCTTCTCGAACATCTTGTAGAGCCGCATCACCCCGGTGGTGGTCTCCTCGGTGACGCCCTTGACGCTCTTGGCCATCGCCGTCCACTTGTTCGGGGACGTCTTCAGGCTGCGCTGGAGCAGGCCGAGGACGATCGCGAACTCCGGGTTGCTGGCCGAGGTCGGGTCCGGCACCTCACCGGAGGCCTCGAACTCGACGCCCTTGTGCAGCAAGAGCGTGGCGTCGCCGCCGTCGTCGAGGATCATGTTCGGTTGGACCGGGTTGCCCGCGGCGTCGTCGGGCCAGCTCATCATCTGCTCGGTGCAGAACCAGTACTCCTCGAGGGTCTCACCCTTCCAGGCGAACACCGGCACGCCCTGGGGATCCTCGACGGTGCCGTTGGGTCCGACGGCGATCGCAGCCGCGGCGTGGTCCTGGGTCGAGAAGATGTTGCAGCTCGCCCAGCGCACTTCGGCGCCGAGCTCGACCAGCGTCTCGATGAGGACGGCCGTCTGGATGGTCATGTGCAGCGAGCCGCTGATGCGCGCGCCGGCGAGCGGCTTCGAGGGGCCGTACTCCTTGCGGATCGCGCGGAGGCCGGGCATCTCGTGCTCGGCGAGGTGGATCTCCTTGCGGCCGAACGGGGCCAAGGAGAGGTCGGCGACGCGGAAGTCGCGGCGCGCGGCGGTGGTAGCAGTCATTCGAGTTCCTCCAGTGGAACGAGTGGTTGCCGAAGCAACGTGGTGGAGTTCTCGGGCCGGGGCCTGCTGGCACCGTGTACGTGTCAGCCCGTTCGGGCAAAGAGCCTAGCCCTAATTGTCCAGCACCACGGCGGACACGTCGAACAGGTAGTGGATGTAGCCACCGTTGTTGTAGGCCTTGATCCCGTCGTCGGCGCCGAGCTTGACGACGGCCATGTTCGGGATGTTGGCACCCTGGGTCACGTTGATGTTGCTCGCGTTCGGCTTGGTGGCATCGTCGGGGTACAGCGTGAAGTACGTCGCCCCGGTGCTGGTGAGGCCTGTGCCCGTGAGGTTGCCGATCAGCGCGATCTGGTTGCCCACCGGCGTGCCGGCAAGGGTGACCGAGCCGACGAACTGCGAGAAGCTCCACGTCTCGGCCTGAGCCGGCCCGAGCTGCACGTTGCCGAAGTTGGCGTCTCGCGTGTCGAAGGCGCGGAACGGCGCGGTGAGCGGTACGACTCGGCCGAGCCGAGTCGCGGGGTCCTGGTTGGCCAGCATGTAGCCGACGACGTCGACCGCGACGTGGGTGTTGCCCGTGTTGTTGTAGATCCGGATCGCGCCGTCGGCGTTGGTGACCGGGACGATGACGAGGTTGGCCTTGATCTGACCGGCAGTCAGGTTGAGGTTCGACGTCGTGACCTCACCCGAGGGATCCTCCGGCAGCACGCTGACGAACGTGCCGACGCTGCCGGGCTGGTCGTTGATGCCCGTGACGTTCAGGACGACGCCGACGACGTCGGGGCTGTTCGGCACGATGTCCGTGACGTTCGGGTTCAGCGCGTCGGCACCGCGGATGGGGACCTTGACGGTGGTCCGCTGACCCAGCGGTGCGACCGACGGGTTGAACGCTGCGTCGCGCGAGTCGTAGATGCGTCCCGGGGCCACCGGGATCAGCCGTGCCCCGCTCGTGGCGAAGCTGCTGGTCGAGAACCAGCCGAACACGTCGACCAATACATCGGCGGTGCCGGGCGCGGTGGTGACGAGCTTGACCGTGATCTTTCCGCCGCTGCCGACGGTGAGCACGCTGAGGTTCGGGACGTTCTGACCGGACTCGTAGTTCAGCACGCTCGACGTGCCGGCGGCCGAGCCGGTGGGATACACCTGCAGGTAGCCCTGCCGGCTGGGGTTGACGACGGTGATGCTGACCGCGACCGCGAGCACGCTCGACGCGTCGGATGGGACGCCGCCGAGGCCGAGCACGGTGACGTCTGCCGAGCCGCCGGTTCCTCCGGCGATGCTGGTGGTGATCGCTCCCGCCGTCGTGTTGATCCCGGGCGCGCGAGTGTCGTAGATGCGAGTGGGCGCGAGCGGGTGGTACTCGCCGCCGGCACCCAGTCCAGAAGCGGCGTGCACGGCGTCGATCGGTCCGACCGCGGCCGCCAGGGACACCGTCAGCAGCGAGGTGAGCACGGCACCGATGGCCCATGCAGCGCGTCGAGTGCGATCACCCATGTGGGACTCCTTCTCCTGCCGCCCGGCGGCAGAAGTGTAACCCTGGATGCCGGTTGGAACGGATCACGTGCCGGCGACGAAGGTGGGCGGCACGTGTTCGTCGTCGATCAACGTGGTCAGCCGGCTGTGCTCGGCGGCGTCGGTGTGCGTGGCTTCGTCGATGAGCATCACCGGGATGTCGTCGCGCACCTCGTAGCGCAGCTGGAGGCGTGGGTTGTACAGCGCCGACTCCGTCGGCAGGTAGTACAGCGGTCCCTTGTCCTTCGGGCAGGCGAGGATGTCGAGAAGTCGTTGATCGAGGGCCATTGCCTCGCCTTTCGGGGTGCGGTCGTTCGGGACGCGTTCGTTCGGTGGGATCAGACGCTGGTGATCAGCGAGAGCAGTACGGCGACGTGCTGCTCGCAGTCGACGCGGGTGGGTGCTTCGAGGTTGAGCCGCAGCAACGGCTCGGTGTTCGACGGGCGCAGGGT
>JAOBWO010000352.1 GCA_025463415.1 Acidimicrobiales bacterium
AGCCCGCCCAGAAGCCGGGCAGGTCGGCGGTGATCTGGATCGGACGGTCGGCGGGGGAGAGCAGGTGCAGCTGCACCGGGTGACCCGCGGCCGTCGGGTGTTCGCGGGTGCCGAACAGGTCCTGCACGCGCACGGCCGCAGATGGCTGCTCGCCGCTGTAGTCGAGCGCGACCGTGCGACCGGAGGCGAGCTCGAGGTGGGTCGGCGCCAGTTCGTCGACGCGCTGGCCGAGCGGCCACGGCAATCCGGCGCGCAGCACCATCGACAGGTCGAGGCCCGCGACGTCGGCCATGCTCGTCATCCCGTCGAGGTACGGTGCGAGCCAGTCGTCGAGCGTGGCGACGAGATGGGCGTCGCTCCAGTCCGGCCACGTCGGGTCGACGCGGTGGAGGAACTCCACTCGTCTCCGCAGCTGAGCGGCACCTGTGGTCCAGCGCAACGGCGCGAGACGGGTCACGCGGATCCGGTCGATCAACGCCGCGGTGGTGGCCGCACCCGCACCGGGTCGGCGGACCCGCTCGTCGAGCTTCATGTTGCCGAGCCGGCGCTCGATCCGTTCGACGATGTCGCCGCGGTCCTTGTCCCACACGAGCGCGTGGCGGGTCTCGATCGCGTCGCCGAGCGTGTCGGCCACCTCCTCGGCGTCGATGCCCGCCGCGAGGCGGAGCCGCGTGTTCTTGCGGTCGCCGTCGACATCTGCTGCGACGACGAACGGCTCGTTGGCGAGTGGATCGTCCTTGGTCACCCAGGCCCCACTGCCGGTGCGCAGCTGGAACTGGCCCGGCTGCGAGCGGCGGACGGCGAGGCGGTCGGGGTAGGCCCGCAGGAGGACCGCGCCGGCGCGATCCGGGTCGATCGAGTCCAGGTCCAGCGACACGCCGACACGTCGGGCGACGTCGCGGGCGCGGCGGATCAGTCGGTCGACGGCGCCTCGGTCCGCACGCGCGTGGTGTTCGGTGCCGATGACCACTCGGAGGCGGACGGCGAGGTCGGCCGGCAGTTCGTCCGCTCGGCCGCGCAGGATGTCGCGGTCGTCGAGGAGGGCGGCGATGACGCAGGCAAGGGAACGGTCCTCGGGCGTAGTGGCGTCGACCACCATGCGTGCCAGTCGCGGGTGCGCAGGCACGGCGAGCATCGCCCGACCCGTCGCTGTGATCGCGCCCTCGTCGTCGAACGCGCCGAGCAGGCGCAGCAGGTCCGCGCCCTGGGCCAGCGTGCGCGGAGGTGGCGGATCCGGGAAGTCGAGCTCACTCGCAGGCGTGCCCCACGCGGCGAGCTCGAGCGCCAGCCCGGCGAGGTCGACCTGGGTGATCTCGGCCTCGAGGTGGGCGCGGCGGGTCGAGTGCTCGAGCTTGCTCCACATCCGGTAGGCGATGCCGGGCTCGGTGCGTCCGGCGCGTCCCGCGCGTTGATCGGCAGAGGCGCGACTGGTGGCGACCGTCGTCAGCCGAGTCATGCCGGTGTGCGTGTCGTAGCGAGGGACACGGGCTTGTCCCGCGTCGACCACGATCCGCACGCCGGCCACGGTGAGCGACGTCTCGGCGATGTCGGTGCTCAGCACGACGCGGCGTCGACCGGCGGGCGAGGGCGCGAGGGCATGATCCTGCTCGGTCAACGACAGGGCACCGGCCAGTGGATAGAGGTCGACGTTCGGCGGCACCGCTCGGTCCAGCGCCTGATATGCGCGTGTGATCTCACCGATGCCGGGCAGGAACACGAGCACGTCGCCGATGTCGTTGCGCAGTGCCAGCAGCACGGTCTCGGCAACGGCCTGCTCCAGCCGCTGGCCCTTGCCCGGCGGCGACCAGCGGATGTCGATCGGGTGCGTGCGGCCTTCGCTGGTGATGATCGGACACGGCCCGCCGCGGCCGCCGAGCGTCACCGCCAACCGCTCGGCTTCAGCGGTCGCCGACATCGCCAGGATCCTCAGATCGGGTCGCAGGTTGCGCCGCGCGTCGAGCGCGAGCGCGAGGCCGACGTCGGTGGGCAGGTTGCGCTCGTGGACCTCGTCAAAGATCAACAGCCCGGTGCCCGGCAGCTCGGGATCGTGCTGCAGGCGCCGGGTGAGTACGCCCTCGGTGACGACCTCGATGCGTGTGCCGCGACCGATCCGCCGTTCGTCGCGGGTCTGGTACCCGACGGTGTCGCCGACCTCTTCGCCCAAGAGGTAGGCCATTCGGTGACCGGCAGCACGGGCCGCAAGTCGCCGCGGCTCGAGCATCACGATCCGCATGCCGTCCATCCACGCCTCGGTGATCAAGCGCACCGGGACGAGCGTCGTCTTGCCGGCACCGGGAGGAGCCACCAGCACGGCAGAACCGGCGCGTTCCAGCGCGCTCGCCACGTCCGAGATGACGGATTCGACCGGTAGCGGCTCCGCCGACGAGTCGGTGGCCATGCGGCCGGCTACTGCGCCAGGGCGGGCGTGCCGGCGAACGACACCGGGTCGCCGCTGGCGGGGATCGCCGGGCGCGACCACACCGTGGCCTTGGCGATCGCACCGGCGACCTTGCTCCACTCGCTCGCGTTCCAGCCCTCGGCGGCTGCCGCGGCGTGACCGTCCATCGACACGAACACGAACGCCGGCAGCGACTCGAGACCGAGGGACTTGACGAACGCCCGGTCGGTGTCGGTGAACACGAGGAACTCCTCGGCGAGTGGCCCGAGGAACTTCTTCGCGTCGTCGGCGTCACAGGTCACGACGAAGTTGACCCGGACATCGGCACCACGGAACTCGTTGAGGATGCGGGCCGCGGTCTTCAGGATCCACGAGCTCTCGTTGGTGTACGGGTCGAGCACCACGCACGCCAGGTTGAAGGTCGTGAGCCACTCCTCCAACGGGCGGCTCTCCCCATCCAGCGCGGTGAGCACGACATCGAGCGAGGGGTTGCTGGCCACGGCTGCCACGGTAGCGCGCGGTGCACGGACCCGCCCAGCTCCCAGTATGTTGCGAGACGTGCATCCCATCGAACGGCTGCGGTACGTCGCTCGCTCTTCGGGCGGCGATCAGCGCACGCTCGTGCGCGAGACCGCGACGGCGATCTCCGGGCTCGACCTCGACCCGGCCGGCCTCGTCGTGGCGTGCCGGCGGATCGTCGAGCGGCACCCGACATCGGGTGCGCTGTGGTGGTTGTGTTCCTCCCTCGTCACGTCCCCGGATGCGTGCCGGGAGGCCTGGGGGCTTGCCGATCAGATCGAGGAGGATCCCACGGCCGACCAGATCGTCGACCTGCTGCCCGACGGAGCCACCGTCTGCGTGGTCGGCTGGCCCGACTTCGCCGGGGAGGCGCTGATCCGTCGTGGCGACATCACCTCGCTGGTCATCAACTCGAACGGCGAGGGCAACTCGCTCGTGCGCCGACTCCAGCGCGCCGACAACGACGCCGAAGAGATCGAAGCCGCAGGCACGGCAGCGGCGGTCATCGCCAGCGACCTGGTCGTCGTCGAGGCATTGGCGGCGGGGCCGGACGGCATCCTCTGCTCGCTCGGGTCGCACGCCGCCGCAGCCGTCGCCTACTGCAGTGAGATCCCGGTCTGGTTCGTCGTCGGGCGCGGCCGGCGGTTGCCGGAGCCGATGTGGAAGACGCTGCTCCAACGTCTCGATGACTCCGCCGACGGCTGGGAGCTGGAGGCCGAGCGGGTTCCGCTGGCGATGGCGACCGCGGTTGTCGGTCCCGACGGTTTGGTCGATCCAACTCCGTCGGCCCTCGCCGCCGAGTGCCCGATGGCGCACGAGCTCCTCCGCACCAGCGCGATGTAGATCGCCGTCGGGCCAGCGTCGCTCGGCGCTCGCCGGCGTGCCCGACGTGGAGGGGTCAGCACGTCGTGAGGTCGGCGATCACCTCTTCGGCGGCGATGCGATCGCGCTCGACGACGAACACGCGCGCGTTGATCCGTCCCGACAGTGCCGCTCTCGGCGACGAGACCTCCGCGAACGTCGCGTTGATCCCTTGCTGTTCGAGACCGATGACGATCAGCGGCGCCTGCCACAGGGGCAATGTCGCCACGTGAACCACCCTGTCCTCGGGCACCACCTCGGGGGGTACGGGCTTGTCCATTCCGTAGAGGCGCCGCACCCAACCCATTCGGGCACCGTACCGGAGGATCTGCACGCCGAGCGGGCGCTCAGCGTTGGCCGGCACGCGACGGGGTGAAGCCGGCGGCCTCGGCGAGTCGGCGGGCGGTGGCGCGCACGTCCGGGACGGAACCGTCGAGCAGGCCGACCGTGAGGCGCAGCGAGTCGGCGTCGGGGCGGACCATGAACGGTTCGCCGGGTGCCGCGCCGATGCCCTGCGCTGCCAACGTGATCAAGGCCGAGCGTTCGTCGGCGACGCGCATCCACAGGTTGATCCCGTCGCCAGGGTTCGTGGGCACCCCGTGCTCGCCGAGCACGTCGACCACGAGCTGTTGGCGGCGGGCGTACTCGTGGCGCGCTCGTTCGAGCGTCAGGGCAGTGGCCGGATCGCGCAGCAGCCCGACCAGGACCGCCTGGAGGATGCGGCTGCTCCAGCCCGGGCCGAGCAGCCGCCGGTTCGCAACCGCGCTGACCACGTTCGCCGCGCCGCCGATCGCGGCGAGGCGCAGATCTGGCCCGTGGCTCTTGCTGAAGCTGCGGATGTGAACGGTGCGTGCCGGCATGGTGTGGCCGAAGCTGACCAGCGGTCCGGTGGCGATCTCGCCGCTGTGGTCGTCTTCGACGATGATCGCCCTCGACCCGGCCAGCAGCGTGGCCAGTGCCTTGCGTCGACGGGCCGTCATCGACGCGCCCGTCGGGTTGTGGGCGCGGGGTTGGAGAAAGACCGCCGAGGGCTGGAGAGCGAGGGCCGCCTGGAGCCCGTCGACCGACATGCCCTCGGCATCGACATCGACGCCGATCACCTCGGCGCCGAGCTGCTCCAGCAGGTCGAGCAGTGGCGGGAAGGTGGGGTGCTCGACCACGACCCGGTCGCCGCGGCGGCCGACGCCCGGCGCGACCCGGTCGAGCGCGTCCATGGCTCCGTCGACCACCGTGAGCTGCTCGGGAACGAACGGCCAGTCGGCGCGCAGCAGCTCGTCGAGCTCCGGCAGCACCGGTTGGTCGAGGTAGCTGCTCGTCAGCGACTGGCGGCTGACCTTGGCCACGACCTTGCCGAGATCCGGCAGCAGCGCCGGGTCGGGCGTCCCCGTCGACAGGTCGAGCGCGAAGTGACCAGGGCCTTCGGTCACGCGCCGGTACCGACGGGGACCGCCGGGGCCGACGGGCTGGCGGACGAACGTGCCCAACCGTCCGCGCGCCTCGATCGCGCCAACTGCGGCGAGCGTCTGCCACGCCTCGCTGACGGTCGTGGGGGAGACCCCGAGCGCACGCGACAGCGCGCGCACGGTGGGCAGTCGGGCATCCGTCGCCAACGTCCCCGCTGTCACCATCCGCCCGATCGCAGCCGCGATGCCGCGCGCGCTGCGGTCGTCTACAGCTTCGACGATGTCGGTCAGCATCTTCCCTGCGCTTGCTCTGTGAACGGCCTGTAAAGCATTGTGCGGTAACAAACGTATCATTGTCAGCTGAGTCCTGTGACATATACAGTCGCGTGTTCACCGCAACGTCGAGGGGGACCCGTGGCAGAGATCATTCGAGCAGCACTGGTGCAGACCGACTGGCCGGGGTCCAAGGACGAGATGCTCGACAAGCACGAGGCCGCGGCACGCGAGGCCGCTGCGCAGGGCGCGAAGGTGATCTGCTTCCAGGAGCTGTTCTACGGCCCCTACTTCTGCCAGGTCCAGGAGACCGAGTACTACAGCTACACCGAGTACATCCCCGACGGGCCCACCACCAAGCGCTTCCAGGCGTTGGCCAAGGAGCTCGGCATGGTGATGGTGCTGCCGATGTACGAGATCGTGCAGCCCGGGCTCTACTTCAACACCGCGGCCATCATCGATGCCGACGGCACCTACCTCGGCAAGTACCGCAAGCAGCACATTCCCCAGACCAAGGGCTTCTGGGAGAAGTTCTACTTCACGCCGGGAACGGGCGGGTATCCGGTGTTCGACACCGCAGTCGGCAAGGTCGGCATCTACATCTGCTACGACCGTCACTTCCCCGAAGGCTGGCGGGCGCTCGGGCTCAACGGCGCGCAGATCGTGTTCAACCCGTCGGCCACGCACCGCGGCCTGAGCGAGTACCTGTGGCGGCTCGAGCAGCCGGCGGCAGCGGCCGCGAACATCTACTACGTCGGCGCGATTAACCGGGTCGGCATCGAAGAGCTCGGCGACAACGACTTCTACGGCCAGAGCTACTTCGTCGATCCGGAAGGCAAGTTCGTTGGCGACGTGGGCGATCCGTACAAGCCGGACATCATCGTGCGCGACCTGGACATGGGCAAGCTCGCCGAGATCCGCGATCGCTGGGCGTTCTACCGTGATCGGCGTCCCGACGCCTACGACGAGCTCGTCCGTCGCTGATCACATCGGCACCAGGACCAGAACCGCAGAGACACGGAGAACCACATGGCACGAACACTCATCACCAACGGAACCGTCGTCAGCCCCACCGGTCGCCAGCTGATCGATGTCCTCATCGAGGGTGAGGTCATCGTCGCGATGTACGCGCCGGGCCAGGCCGAGCTGCAGGGTGTCACCGCCGATGTCACGCTCGACGCCACCGGCAAGTACGTGATCCCCGGCGGCATCGACGCGCACACGCACATGGAGCTGCCGTTCGGCGGCACCAACGCCAGCGACACGTTCGAGACCGGCACCCGAGCAGCGGCATGGGGTGGCGTCACGACGATCATCGACTTCGCCGTGCAGCGCTACGGCGAGAACGTGATCGAGAGCCTCGGCAACTGGCACGCCAAGGCCGATGGCGAGTGCGCGATCGACTACGCGTTCCACCAGATCATGGGCGGCGTCGACGACGACGCGCTGAAGGCGATGCGGTACCTCACCGACAACGAGGGCATCACCAGCTTCAAGCTGTTCATGGCCTACCCGGGCGTGTTCTACAGCGACGACGGCCAGATCCTCAAGGCGATGCAGACGGCGAGCGAGATCGGCTCGACGATCATGATGCACGCGGAGAACGGCATCGCCATCGACGTCCTCGTCCAGCAGGCACTGGCCCGCGGCGAGACCGATCCGAAGTACCACAGCTACACCCGTCCGTCGGCGCTCGAGGGTGAGGCGACGCATCGCGCGATCGTGCTCAGCCAGGTGGCCGGCAACACGCCGCTGTACTTCGTGCACGTGTCGGCCAGCGAGGCGTTGGAGAACATCGCCGCGGCTCGCGACTCCGGCCGGAACGTGTTCGCCGAGACGTGCCCGCAGTACCTCTACCTCACACTGGAGGAGACCCTGGCCAAGCCGGGGTTCGAGGGTGCCAAGTGGGTCTGCTCACCGCCGATCCGCTCTGCCCACGACACGCACCACCACCAGGCGGATCTGTGGAAGGGACTGCGCACCAACGACATCGCGATCGTCAGCACCGACCACTGCCCGTTCTGCATGAAGGACCAGAAGGAGCTGGGGCTCGGCAACTTCTCGGCGATCCCGAACGGAATGGGCAGTGTGGAGCACCGCATGGAGCTGCTGTACCAAGGGGTGGTCAACCACGAGATCACGCTCGAACGTTGGGTGGAGACGTGCTGCACCACGCCGGCGCGCATGTTCGGCCTCTACCCCAAGAAGGGCATCATCGCCCCGGGTGCCGACGCCGACGTCGTCATCTGGGACCCGCACCACCAGACCAAGATCGGCATCAACGACAAGCACCACATGAACATCGACCACTCCTCGTGGGAGGGGTACGTGATCGATGGGAAGGTGGACACGGTGTTGTCG
>JAOBWO010000355.1 GCA_025463415.1 Acidimicrobiales bacterium
TGACGAACTTGAAGGCGACGTTCTTGATCGTCGCTTCGTCCTCGGCCACCACGCTGTACACCATCATCGCGGTGAAGTAGACGTTGGCCTGGTCCTGGGTGATCGCCTGGAACTGCAGCTCGACGGCACGGTTCTGGATGCTGATCCGGCGGAAGATCTTCTCGGCGAACGGGATCAGGAAGCTCAGGCCGGCGCGGCGCACCGAATGGAACTTGCCGAAGATCGTGGTCACCGCCACGGTGCCCTGGGCAACGGTCTTCACCGAGGACAGGACCAGGAACAGCACCACCACGATCACGATGATCCCGATGATCGCCCCTGCATTCACTGCTGCGAACATGAACTCTCCCTCAGATGGAGCCGATCCCATCGGCTCGGCGCAGCATAACCTTCGTCGCGATCGCAACCCGGCGCATGAGTAACCGCTACTCGTTCTCCCGTCGAGCCTTACTCAACAGCGGGGCGGCGCCGGTGGCCTACGGTTCGGGCATGCGCCTCCACCAGCCCCGCATCCTGCCGACCGTTCCCACCGACTGGGACGACGATTCGCGACCACTTCTGGAGGCGGTCGAGCGCAACAGCGGCCGATCGATGAACATCTTCCGCACGCTGGCCCACCACCCGAAGCTGTTCAAGCGCTGGATGGTGTTCGGCAACCACGTGCTCGGCGGTTCCACGCTGCCGGTGCGCGAGCGCGAGTTGGTCATCCTCCGCACGGGCTTCCTCTGCCGCTCCGGCTACGAGTGGGCGCAGCACGTGGCCATCGCCCGGCGGAGCGGGATCAGCGACGACGAGATCGTCCGCCTTGCCGGCGATCCCGCCACCGCCGATTGGTCAGCTGGGGATCGGACGCTGCTGCTGGCCACCGACCAGTTGGTCGTCGATCACTTCGTCGACGACCCGACGTGGGCGGCGCTGCGGGAGGCATGGAGTGAGCAGCAGCTGATGGACCTCGTGTTCACCGTCGGGCAGTACACCCTGGTCTCGATGGCGCTGAACACGTTCGGCGTGCAGCTCGAACCGGACACCGCGCAGTTCCCACCGTCGATGTTCACCAACGGCAGGTTCCCGTCGTGAGTGAGGTCAGCGAACGTGCGCTCTCGCCCGAATCGGCCGGCACCGCGCCGGGGCGTGGACGGCTGACCGGTCGGCGGATCGTCGTCGTCGGGGCGGGTACCCGGCCGAGCGACGATCCCGGTGCACCCTTCGGCAACGGACGCGCGATCGCCGTGCTCGCAGCGCGCGAGGGAGCCTCGGTCGCGTGTGTGGACATCGACCGGTCGTCGGCCGAGCGCACCGCCGACCTCGTCCGCGCCGAAGGTGCCGAGGCGACGGTCATCGAGGCCGACGTCAGCGACGAGGACGCGTGCGCCCGGCTGATCGCCGAAGCGGTCGAGGCGCTCGGATCGATCGACGGGGTCGTTGCCAACATCGGCATCGGCCTCGGTGGCGGGTTGGCCGGCACGACCGCGCGTCAGTGGGACGCGGTCTTCGACGTGAACGTGCGCTCGCACTTCCTCATCGCCCAGGCCGCCTTGCCCGTGCTGGGCGACGGCAGTTCGATCGTGCTCGTCAGCTCCATCGCCGGGCTCAAACCGGGCAGCCGTCTGCCCGCCTACGACGCTTCGAAGGCGGCGATCTTCGGGCTGTGCCGGCACGTCGCGCTCGAGGGAGCCCGCGTCGGCGTGCGCGCCAACGTCGTGGTCCCCGGCCTCGTCGACACCCCATTGGGACGACTCGCCACCGCCGGCCGACCGTCGCGTGGAACGACTCGCGTGCCGCTGCGACGCGAGGCCACGGCCTGGGACGTCGCCTACGCGGCCGTCTTCCTGCTCAGCGGCGAATCGAGCTACATCACAGCGCAATCCATCGTCGTCGACGGTGGGCTGACCACGATCGGCTGAGAGGCATCGGCTGACCGCAGGGCGTCAGGCCGGGCGCATCACCTTGACGTACACCTTGCGCAGCGTCTCCTCGATGATCCAGTGCCCGACGAAGCCCTGCGGCGTGACCAACACCGAGCCGGCCTGCAGGTGGAAGATCTGACCGTTGGTGGCGTTCATCGTGGCCTTGCCGCTGAGGATGACCATCGCTTCGTCGTACCCGTCGCGGGAGATGCCGAAGCTGCCCGGCTCGCACTCCCACACGCCGACCTCGAGGCCGTTGTGCACCCACAGCGCACGGAGGATCTGCTTCGGGTCACCGGCCAGCGGCTTGGGGTGCGACACGCGGGTGCCGACGTCCCACGTGTATGCGTTCGCGAGCACCGACGGCGATGCAGTCGCCGCGGGCCGACGGTCGATCACGTACATCTTGCGCACGGCCTGGTGCACGGTCCACGTGCACGGCCACTCGCGCGACTTGACCCATGTCGTGCCGGGCGTGAGGTCGTACTCGCCGTCGGCCGACGCGACGGTTGCCCGCCCCGACGCCATGAACATCATCTCGTCGTACTCCACGGGCGGGCGAGTGAACGTGCCCTGGCCGCACTCCCAGATCCCGACCTCGATCTGCCCGTCGTCCATCAGCGCCCAGTTCGATGTGATCGCCTGACCGGGGCGGTCGGCGTTGGCCGGACCCTCGGTGGCGAGCGGCTGGGCGAGGATGTCGGTCACGTACATGAGAGCGGGTGACGGGGATCGAACCCGCATATTCTGCTTGGAAGGCAGAGACTCTAGCCATTGAGCTACACCCGCGGCGGCCCATGACGATAGCAGCGAAGGCCCGTGAGCCGACCCGTCAATCTACCGAGAAGTCGCCGGCCGCTGCCCGCAGCTTGGTGACCGCCTGGATCACCGAGCGCAACTCGGTGAGGCTCAACCCGATCTCGCCGAAGACGTCGTTGTTGAGGCGTTCGACGGCCGCGGCCGACACCGTCAGGCCCTCCGGCGTGATCGCGGCGAGGGTGGTGCGGCCGTCGTGCGGGTGCGGCACCCGGGTGACGAGGCCTCCGCTCTCGAGCCGGTCGATCGCGTTGGTGACGCTGGCCGGGTGCACCTGCAGGCGCTGCCCGATCTTGCCGAGCGGCAGCTCGCCTCGGCGCGAGAACGTCAGCAGCATCAACACCTCGAACCGCGCGAACGTGAGCCCGAACGGAGCGAGGACCTCGTCCACTCTGGCCAACAACAACTGCTGGGCGCGCATGATCGAGGTGACCAGCGCCATCCCTGCGGAGAACTCACTCCAGCCGGCACCGTCCCAGTTCTTCGTCGCCTCGGCGATCGGGTCGAACGGGAGCGACGAGCGGACGGCCACCCAGAGAGCCTAAGAGATGCCCACCGCGGACACCGGGAAACCGCGCAATCGGAGGGTTTCCGTCGCGCCCGTCCGCGTCACAGATCCCCCGGTGCACAGGAGCGAGCGCGAGCGGAGGGTTTCCGCCGCGCCCGGGGCCGATGCGCAAAGCCTCGGGCGAGCGCGAGATTCAACTGGTGGGCGTGGTCGCGATGGTCTCGACCGGCAGGCTCGCCGTCTCGACCGGCGCGGTGTCGCCGACGGTGCTGTCGGCGGGAGCCGGAAGCGACTCGGGCAGGGGCACCGCGACGGCCGGGGGTACGTCGATCGAGCCATCGGACACCGCGAGCACGGTGTAGGTGCCGTCCTCGGGCGCACCGTTGCTGAAGGTGTACGCCGGCAGGATCCACGCGGTGCCGTCGGCGTCCCAAACCATGGTCATGTCGAGCACGACCGAGTTGAGGTGGATGATGACCGGCTGATCCGGCGGGCACTGCGCAGGATCGCAGTGGTCGGGCGGCTGCGGGATCGCACTCACGTCCAGCGTGCCCGGAGGCGCCGGTGCGGTGTCGACGGGCACCTCCGAAACGGCGGTGTCCGTGGGCGCGCCGGTGTCGGTCGCCTCGGCGCGGATCGGGCCACCGGGTGCGCCGGCTCCGATGCCGAGCCACGCCAGTGCCTGGCTGTTGAGGCGGTCCAGGCCGGCCTGAGGTCCGGCGAGGGGGAAGGTGTCGGCAGCGACGGGTGTGGCCAGCGAGCCGTACGCCCAGGAGATCGCGCCGCCGCCGCCGTACGCGATCGAAAGCGTGATCGGGCTCCGTTGCCCGCCGAGCAGCAGCGATGCCGTGACGTCGGCGCTCCACTCGTCGCCGGAGAACTGGTAGTCGTAGGCGGCCGGGTCGTAGCCGAGCTGGGTCAGGTACTGCTTGGTCGATGCGATCGCGTCCGCCTCGCTCGGCACGCCGACAGGCGGTGCGGGCTCGGTGCACGGCGGCACCTCGGCGTCGGACCCGACGACGACAGGAGTGGTCGCAGGGTCGGTCGTCGCACCGTCGGTTGTCGGGTCGGAGTTGGTGGGCACCACGACCTCGGGGTACGCGCAGCCCGAGCCCGATGCCGAGGTCGTGTCGGGAGCAGGACTGAACCACCAGCTGCCGAGGGCGTCGGACGAGATCGTGAACGTTGCCCCGCTGTAGTCCGCCGGGCCGAACGCCCATCCGCCGCCCTGATCGGCCGGGACCTCGCGGACGTCTCCGGAGACGCCGAGCGCCGCCGCCATCGCCGCCAGCCGCGCCTGGTCCGGCACGTATCCCGGGGGCAGCTGCCACGAAGGACCGGAATCGGCCAGCGTCGGGTAGGCGCCGTCGAACACGTAGGTCAAGTTCCGAACGGCCAGCTTCGAGTCCACCATCGGACCCGACGCGGCGGGACTGGGCGCGCCAGCGGCCGTCGTGCCCGCGGCCGCCGCTCCGAGGTGGATCACCGGATGGTCAGCTGTCGGTGCGGTGGAGGCGGTGGTGCCGAGCGTCGTCGCCGTCGCGCCGGCGGTGACCGCCGGAGCGCTGCCCGAGGATGCCGACGAGCCGCACGCGCTGAGGCCGAGCACGACGGCAGCCGCGGCGAAGGCCAACCGACGCGAGCGGCGGGGAGCGAACGGTGATGGGTGTCGTGTGAGCATGGAGGAGATCGTCCTTCGCAGAGGGGGTGGTCATCTGACGACCGGACCACTGCGATCGGTTCCCACGACTTCGACCCGCTTGGGGCCGGGCGTGCCGTCATCCGGCAGACTGTCACGATGGGCGCGGGAGTCGGCATGTTGACCGACAGGTACGAGATGACCATGCTGTCCGCCGCACTGCGCGACGGCACCGCGGATGCGACGTGCGTGTTCGAGGTCTTCGCCCGTCGCCTCCCCGAAGGTCGCCGGTACGGCGTCGTCGCCGGCACGGCACGGGTGCTCGACGCGATCGAGTCGTTCGGCATCGATGACGACGAGCTCGCATGGCTCCGCGACAACGGTGTGGTCGACGACGCTGCCGCGGCCTTCCTCGCCGACTACAGGTTCACGGGTGACGTCGACGGCTATCCCGAGGGGGAGGTGTTCTTCCCGAACTCACCCATCCTCACCGTGCGCGGCTCGTTCGCCGAGACGATCGTGCTGGAGACCGTGGTGCTGTCCATCCTCAACCACGACGCGGCCATCGCCGCTGCGGCAGCGCGCATGGTGACCGCGGCGCAGGGCCGCCCGATCATCGAGATGGGCTCGCGGCGCACCCACGAGCGGGCCGCGATTGCGGCGGCGCGAGCCGCGTACCTCGCCGGGTTCGCCTCCACGTCGAACCTTGCCGCCGGACGCGCGCACGGCATCCCGACCGGCGGCACGGCCGCTCACGCGTTCACGTTGCTGCACGGCGACGAACCGACCGCCTTCCGTTCGCAGATCGAACAGCACGGGCCCGGAACCACGTTGCTGGTCGACACCTACGACATCACTCAGGGCATCGCCAACGCAGCGGCCGCTGCCGGTGCAGAGCTGGGCGCGATCCGGATCGACTCCGGCGACCTCGGTGTGCTCGCCCATCAGGCACGGGCCCAGCTGGACGCACTCGGCAACACGGCGACACGGATCGTCGTCAGCGGTGACCTCGACGAGTACGCGATCGCCGGGCTCACCTCGGCGCCCGTCGACATCTACGGCGCAGGCACGGCGGTCGTGGTCGGTTCCGGAGCACCGACAGCGGGCCTCGTCTACAAGCTCGTCGAGGTCGACGGACGAGCCGTCGCCAAGCGCTCGGAAGCCAAGATGACGAATGGAAGCGGCAAGGTCGCACTGCGCACCCACCGCCCCACCGGCACGGCGATCGAGGAGATCGTGGTCGCCGGCCCGAGGTCAGCGCGCGACGAGGCCGTGGCGGCGATGCTGGCTGCTGACGCCGGCAAGCGGCGGATCGACGTGCCGTTGATCGTCGGTGGCGCACGTACCGCGGCCGGCTCGGCGACCCTGCAGGACGGCCGCGACCGGCTCCGCGACACACTCCGCACGTTGCCGTGGGAGGGACTTGCGCTGTCGCGAGGAGAGCCCGCGCTGCCGACCCGGTTCGTCACGGTCGAGTGACGAGCTAGCTTCACGCACATGGTGCGACGCATCGGCAAGAACCTGGGTGTGTTCGACCGCGAGATGCCCTCGGCCAGCCAGCAGCTGCAGCTCGACGGCTACACCGTCCTGCGCGGCGTCCTCGACCCGTCCGAGGTGGACGGGCTCGGCGAGGAGATCCGCGAGATCTTCGGGTCGAGTGATCCCGAGCGCGGTCGACCCGATCGCGCCGAGTTCCGCTACGAGATGCTGAACCGCAGCGCGCTGTCGCAGGCTGCGGTGGGCAAGCAGGCGATCCTTGATGTCATCGAGCCACTGCTCGGCGAGGACTGCCATGTGATCGCCAACACGGCCTGGCTGAACCCGCCGGAGTTCGCCGGCGGGCCGTGGCACTGCGACGCCGGACCGCACGTGCCCCGACCCGAGGGCGTCGCGTGGGACGACCGCATCCCGTACCCCGTGTTCGCGATCGGCGCGCACATTCTGCTCCGCGACTGCACGGAGGCCGACGGCCCCACAGCGGTCGTGCCGGGCAGCAACCGTTCCGGCCGCCTCGCTCCGATGGGCCACCTCACCGATCCGGACCTCACCTACGACGGCAGACCGCCGGTGCGCCTGGTCGGCGCTGCCGGCGACGTCGCCCTGTTCGTCTCCGACGCATGGCATCGCGGCACACCTGCGGTCGGCGGAGCGGGGCGGTTCTTTCTGCAGGTGCACTACGGCCGTCGCGACATCGCCCAGCGGATCCGCACCACCCGTGAGGTCCACCAGCTGTCGCCCGAGGCGCTCGCTCGCGCGACGACACCGCGCGAGCGATCGCTGGTCGGCCTCCACGATCCGTTCTTCTACGACGGGTAGCACCGCCGGCGGGCCGCTCACCGGTCGACGATGTCAGCTCGCGCACGCACTGATCACCCGGCCGAACCGCTCGACGGCTCCGTCGTCGGCGACGTTCGGGAGGCTGACGATGACGGAGTCGACTCCGGCCTCGCGGTAGCGGGCGACGCGCGCGACGTGCTGCTCGATCGTGCCGGCGTTGACTGCCCGGGTGTGCCGCTCGGCGGACACCTTCGGCGGCCGGGTGCTGTCCACCAGCACGCGCACGTGTGCCGGATCGTCGCCGACGAGGACGGTCGAGAGGTGTGACACCGAGATCTCCGCAGGGTCGCGCCCGAACCGCGCGCAGTGCTCGTGCAGAACTCTCACCTTGTGCGCGACGACGTCGGGTTCGCCGAAGAGGTTGCACGCATCTGCATACTGCGCGACCAACGCCAACGTGCGCCGTTCGCCCGACCCACCGACCATGATGGGGACGCGTGCCTGCAGCGGGCGTGGGTAGCACGATGTGTCGGCCACGCTCAGCACTGCGCCGTCGAATCGCTTGCCGCCCGGCCCCCACATGCGTGGCAGCAGTTGCAGCGCGTCCTCCAACACGGCGTAGCGCGCCGAACGATCAGGGAACGGCCAGCCCCACGCACGATGCTCCTCCTCGAACCAGCCGAGGCCGATGCCGCAGTCGGCCCTGCCACCCGACAGCACATCGAGCGTCGCGACGATCTTCGCGAGGTGGGCGACGTTCCTGTAGGTGATGCCGGTGACGAGCGTGCCGAGCCGGAGCGTGCTGGTGCACGCGGCGAGGTGGGCCAACGTGGTCCAGCTCTCCAGCATGTCCGCCCACGCCGGGCCCATCATCGGGATCTGCCGGAAGTGGTCCATCACCCACAGCGACCCGCAACCGGCCGCCTCTGCACGCACGGCGATCGACCGCAGCCGCTCCCCCATCTCCGTCGGTCCACCGGGCCAGGTGAACTGGGGGATCTGCAGGCCGAACGTGAGCCGGCGAGCGTCGGGCGCGGTGGTGCCGTCAGGTGCCGACGTGGCGACCTGCGCGACAGGCGCTGACTTCGCGCGCGTCGTCATCGACCGCGGCACCAGTGCGGCCACCTCTGCATCGTGCACGGCATCGAACGGCTCGGCCCGCACGGCCGCGAGGACCGACGCCCATTCGGCCAGCTGCCGCCGGATCACATCGTCGGGGACCCGCTTGGCCCGATCACCGTTCTGGCGGCGCAGCTGCGCGGCGGGCACGTCGAAGACCACCGCAATGCACGCGATGCCCTGATCGGCGGCCATCCGCCGCCAGGTCTCGCGCCGGGCAGGGTCGGTCCCCAGCGAATCGATCACCGTCGTGAGTTTGCGGCGCAGACGTCGCGCAACGACGTCGTCGAGCACGGCGAACGCATCCGCCGAGGCGCGCAGGTCGTTGTCCGCCTCGCCGACGAGCCTGCGCAGATCGTCGCTCGACACGACGTGCTCGGGAAGGTGCTCGGTCGCCCATGTCGTCTTGCCCGATCCCGCGGGACCGACCAGGACGACCAAGCACGGCGAAGGAACCTCGATCACAACGGCGATTGTCGCGCTGATCTACGGTCGACGGGCATGTCGCCCGTGCAGTTCTACTTCGACCCAGCGTGCCCGTGGACGTGGATCACGTCCCGCTGGGTCGTCGATGTTGCCGGGCAGCGCCAGTTCGACATCACGTGGTTGCCGTTCAGCCTTCGCCACCGGAACATCGACAACCCGGGCTACGACCGGATCCGTGACGAGCTCGACGCGCAGCACCCCGGCATGCGTGTCATCGAGGCCGCCCGGCATCAATACGGCAACGCTGCCGTCGGCCGCCTGTACACCGCGTTCGGCACGCTGATCCACCACGACCGCGACGACAACCTGACTCGCCTCGCCGAGGGCATCGCGATGGCGAAGCTGCCGCCGGTGCTGATCGACGCCGCCACGGATGACTCGTTCGACGCAGGGATCATCGCCAGCACCGAGGCCGGACGGGCGCTCGTCGGCGACGATGCCGGAATCCCGATCGTGGTCATCGACGGCGCGCAGAGCACCTTCTTCGGACCGGTTCTCTCGCCGGCGCCGACCGGCGCCGAGGCAGTCGAGCTGTGGGACGCGTTCGTCACGCTCGGGCGCTTCGACGGCCTGTACGAGATCAAGCGCACCCGATCGGTCGGCCCCATCTTCGGACCGCGTCCGTGAGCGGCGAGGCTCCGACGCACGCCCGCGCCGTCGTCATCGGCGGTGGCATCGTCGGATGCTCGACCGCCTACCACCTGGCCAAGCTGGGCTGGACCGACACGGTGTTGATCGAGCGGCACAAGCTCACCTCCGGCTCCACGTTCCACGCCGCGGGTCTCGTCGGGCAGTTGCGCACCAGCGCGAACATCACCCAGCTGCTCGGCTACTCGGTGGATCTGTACGACCGGCTGGAAGCGGAGACCGGGCTGGGCACTGGTTGGAAGATGAACGGTGGGCTGCGCCTGGCCTGCAACGCGGAGCGCTGGAACGAGGTCAAGCGACAGGCGACGACGGCGAAGTCCTTCGGCCTGGAGATGCACCTGCTCTCGGCACGCGAGGCCCAGGACCTGTGGCCGCTGATGCAGGTCGACGACGTGGTCGGCGCCGCCTTCCTCCCCACCGACGGGCAGGCGAACCCGAGCGACATCACCATGGCCCTCGCTCGTGGCGCGCGCATGGCAGGCGCGACCATCCTCGAGGACACCGAGGTGCTCGGCATCGATGTCGTCGACGGCGTGATCAAGGCCGTCGTCACGAGCAACGGTCGGATCGAGTGCGAGGCCGTGGTCTGCTGCGCCGGCCAGTGGACCCGCGACCTCGCTGCGACGGTGGGCGTCAACGTGCCGCTCGTGTCGGTCGAGCACCAGTACGTGATCACGGCCCAGATCGACGGTGTGACCCGCAACCTGCCGACGCTGCGCGACCCGGACCGGTTGACGTACTACAAAGAAGAGGTCGGCGGTCTGGTGATGGGCGGCTACGAGCCGAACCCGGTTCCCTGGGCGGTCGACGGGATCCCCAAGCCGTTCAACTTCCAACTGCTCGAACCCGACTACGACCACTTCGAGCCGATCATGGAGCTGGCCATGGGTCGGGTCCCCGCACTGCAGATCGCCGGCGTGAACGAGTTGATCAACGGTCCGGAGAGCTTCACACCCGACGGCAACTTCATCCTCGGCGAAGCGCCCGAGTTGAAGCGCTTCTTCGTCGGTGCCGGCTTCAACGCGTTCGGCATCGCAGCCGGCGGCGGCGCCGGGATGGCGCTTGCGGAATGGGTCCACAAGGGCGTCGCCCCATACGACCTGTGGGTGGTCGACATCCGGCGTTTCGGTCGTCCGCACCAGGACACCGACTGGGTGCGCACCCGCACCCTTGAGGCGTACGGCAAGCACTACACGATGGCCTGGCCCAGCGAGGAGCACGACAGCGGTCGCCCCTGCCGCACGTCGCCCTTGTACTCGCGCCTGCTGGCCGCCGGCGCCTGCTTCGGCGAGAAGCTGGGGTGGGAGCGGCCGAACTGGTTCGCCGATGCCTCGCTCGGCGAGACGCCCCACGACGTCTACACCTACGGCCGCCAGAACTGGTTCGCCGCAGTCGGCCGCGAGCACCGCGCGGTGCGCGAGGCAGCGGCCTTGTTCGATCAGTCGTCGTTCTCGAAGTTCGCGCTCAAGGGGCCCGACGCATTGGCCGCGCTGAACTGGATCTGCGCGAACGATGTCGACAAGCCGGTCGGGTCACTGACGTACACACAGATGCTCGACGACCGCGGCGGCATCCAGTGCGACCTCACTGTGTGCCGCGTCGCGCTCGACGAGTTCTACATCGTCACGGGCACCGGGTTCGCCACCCACGACTTCGACTGGATCCGTCGCAACATCCCAGCGGGGCTGAAGGCCCAGCTGTTCGACATCACATCGGCGTCGGCCGTGCTGTCGCTGTTCGGCCCCAACGCGCGCACGATCCTCAATGCCGTCACGCGTGCCGACCTGAGCAACGAGATGTTTCCGTTCGGAACCATGCAGACGATCGGCATCGCCGGCTGCCCGGTGCGCGCCCTGCGCGTCACGTACGTCGGCGAGCTCGGCTGGGAGCTGCACGTGCCGGTCGAGTATGCGACCTCGGTCTACGACACCGTGATGGCTGCCGGCGCGCCGCACGGCCTCGTCAACGCCGGTTACCGCGCGATCGAGAGCTGCCGGCTGGAGAAGGGCTACCGGGCCTGGGGCAGCGACATCGGCGCCGACCACACCCCGCTCGAGTCGGGGCTCGGGTGGGCCGTGAAGCTGAAGACCGGTATCGACTTCTGCGGGCGCGCCGCGATGCAGCTCCAGCACGCGAACGGCGTGAAGAAGATGCTGGCCGCGTTCACCGTCGACCCCGATGTCATCCTGCTCGGGCGGGAGACGATCTATCGCAACGGTCGACGAGTCGGCTGGCTGACGAGCGGCGGGTACGGCTACACCCTCGACCGGTCGATCGGTTACGGCTACGTGCGCGACCCCGAAGGCGTCACCGCCGAGTTCGTGCTGGACGGCACCTATGAGCTGGAGGTCGCGACCGAACGCGTGCCGGCCGACGTGTCGCTGCGCCCCCTGTACGACCCCGGCATGCGCCGGATCAAGATCTGAGAGATGGCATGACCGACACCGCAACCGCCGACACGACCGCGCCGACGGTCGCCACTCCGCTGCCGACCCGCGCCAAGATCGTGATCATCGGTGGCGGCATCCTCGGCTGCAGCATCGCCTACCACCTCACCAAGAACGGTGAGACAGATGTGCTGCTCCTCGAGCAGCACCAGCTCACCGACGGCGCGACCTGGCATGCGGCGGGCCTCGTCGGACAACTGCGGTCCTCGCGCAACACGACGCGCATGCTGGAGCACTCCGTCGAGATGTACAGCGGGCTGGAAGCAGAGACCGGCCAAGCCGTCGACTGGCACCAGGTCGGCAGCCTCCGCCTCGCGTGCTCGCCCGATCGTGTGCTGGAGCTGCGCCGGCTGGCCACCATGGCGAAGAGCTTCGGGCTGCCGATGGACATCATCTCGCCCGAGGCGGCCCAGGCGTTGTTCCCGCTGATGTCGACCGAGGATGTGCTCGCAGCGGCGTTCCTGCCGACCGACGGTTACATCGATCCCGCCAGCGTCACCCAGGCGATCGCCAAGGGTGCCCGGCAACGCAACGCGCAGATCCACGAGAACACCAAGGTCACCTCGATCACCGTCGATGGGCGCCGGATCACCAAGGTCAGCGTGCTGCAGAAGGATGGGACGCGCGGCGACATCGAGTGCGAGGTCGTCGTGAACGCCGCGGGCATGTGGGGCCTCGAAGTGGGCCGGATGGCCGGCGCGCGCATCCCGGCCATCGCGGTCGAGCACCAGTACGTGCTGACCGGACCGATCACGGAGATGCCGGCCGCCGAGATCCGCGCGATGCCGACCCTGCGCGACCCGGATCACCTCGTCTACTACAAGCCCGACGGACAGGGTCTGCTCGTCGGCGGCTACGAGCCGAACACCCTGGCCTTCGGTGAGACCGGCATCCCCGTGCCGTTCCAGCGGCAGCTGATCGACCCGAACCTCGACCGCTTCGAGCAGCTCGCCGTGTTGGCCGCGAAGCGCACGCCCGTCATCGAGCGGGCCGGCATCCGCACCGTCGTCAACGGCCCGATCCCCTACTCCGCCGATGCGGACTTCGTGATGGGGCGCACGCCGGAGATCGACAACTTCTTCGTCGCCAGCGGGTTCCTCTACGGCATCGCAGCCGGCGGCGGCGCGGGGAAGATGATGGCGGAGTGGATCATGGAAGGTCGCCCATCGCTGGACCTGTGGCCGCTCGACGTGCGCCGATTCGCGTTCCACCACACGACCCGCCAGTTCATGTACCCGCGCGCTGTCGAGCTGTACGGCCACCACTACAAGCTCAGCGCACCCGGCTCGGAGCACGAGTCCTCACGTGGCATCCGCCGCAGCCCGCTGCACGAGACGTTGAAGGCCCGCCGGGCTGTCTTCGGGTCGCGCGGTGGCTGGGAGCGACCCAACTGGTTCGCACCCGTCGGTGTCGAGGCCGTCGATCGGCCGTCGTTCGCCAAACCGAACTGGTTCGACCACGTCGGCGAGGAGGCCCTCGCCGTTCGCAACCGCGTAGCGCTCGTCGACCAGACGTCGTTCGCGAAGTTCGAGATCACCGGCCCCGGCGCGTTGGCGGCCGTGCAGCACCTGTCCGTCGCCGACATGGACAAGTCGGTGGGCACCGTCACCTACACGCAGCTGTGCAACGAGCGCGGTGGCATCGAGTGCGACCTGACGATGTCCCGAACGGCAGAGGACTCCTGGTACGTCGTCACCGGCGCGGCGTTCGGTGCGCACGACATGGGCTGGATCCGCGCCAACTCACCCGACGACGGCAGCGTCATCGTGCGCGACCTCACGTCGGCTCGGGCGGTGATCAACGTGTGCGGACCACTGTCGCGCGAGGTCCTGCAGTCGGTGTGCGAGGACGACCTCAGCAACGCCGCGTTCAAGTACGGCAGGGCGCGCGACATCACCATCGGTTCGGCACCGGTGTGGGCCATGCGCATCGGCTACACCGGCGAGCTTGGCTGGGAGCTGCACATCCCCACCGAGTACGCCGCGCACGTCGAGGAGCTGCTCCGTGCGGCTGGTGAGCCGCATGACATCGCGGACGTCGGCTACCGGGCGATCGACCGACTGCGGATGGAGAAGGGCTACGTCTACTGGTCCACCGACGTCACTCCGGACACGTCGCCGTGGGAGGCCGGCCTGGCCTGGCGGGTCGATCTCGGCAAGGGCGACTTCATCGGCCGCGACGCGCTGGTGGCTCAGCAGGCCGGCGGCATCCAACGTCTGCTGTGCACGTTCACACTGGAATTGCCCGAGGGCCAGCGGGCGTATCCGGTCAGCGGCGAGGCGATCATCGCCGACGACGAGGTAGTCGGCTTCACGACCAGCGCGAACTTCGGGCACACGGTCGGCAAGCCGATCGCCTATGGCTACCTGCCGGCCGCCTTCGCCGATCGCACCGACTTCGTGATCGAGGTCTACGGCGAGCCGATCCCGGCGACCCGCAACACCGGCCCGTTGTACGATCCGACGAATGCCCGCCTCCGCAGCTGACGACCGCCCCGCC
>JAOBWO010000366.1 GCA_025463415.1 Acidimicrobiales bacterium
CGAGCTCGTGGCGCGTGATCCAGTCGTCGATGTCGGGCATCTCGCTCGACGACCGTCAGCTGATCCTGGCCGGCAACGCGCAGCGGCTGTACAAGTTCGGCCAGTGATCCAGATCGTGACGGTCCGCGGGTGACGTCCACGCCGCTGCTCGCAGACACCGTCACGACATCGGCGCGCCGCGAGCAGTACCTGCTCGACCGGCTGTGGGACGAATCGACGTTGCCGCGCCAAGTCCAGTTCCACGCCACCGAGCATCCGGGCTCGATCGCGGTGATCGACGAAGCGGGCGCGCACACCTATGCCGAGCTCGCGGCTGATGCTGCGGGACTGGCCGCGGCACTCGCCGGGCGCGGCGTCAAGGCCGGATCCGTCGTCAGCGTGCAGCTGCCCAACCGGTACGAGACGGTCGTCGTGGCCGTCGCCACGCTGTCACTCGGTGCAGTGGTCAACCCGCTGCTGCCGAACTACCGCGTGCACGAGCTCGGCCACGTGTTCCGCACCGTGGCGCCGCGGGTGGTGTTCACGCCTGGCATCTACCGCGGCTTCGACCACCGGCAGCTGATCGACGACGTCGCCGCGGTGGTCGGCGTCGAGGTGCTCCACGTGGTGGTCGGCGACGACCCCGGACCCGGCGAACGGCGCATCGCCTTCGATGCGCTGGCAGCCGAGGGAGCATCGTCGGCTCGCATCGCGATGCTCGGAGCCGGCCGGGCGAGCGCCGTCAGCGAGGTCATCTTCACGTCGGGCACCGAGGCTCAGCCGAAGGCGATCATGCACACCGAGCAAACGGCGAACTTCAGCGTCAGAGTGGCGTACGAGGACCTCGGCATGGACGCGGGCGACGTTGTCTGGATGCCCTCGCCGATCGGCCACTCGACCGGCTTCAACTACGGCGTGCGGTTCGCGCTCTACCACCGGCTGCCGCTCGTGCTGCAGGATCGCTGGGACGGTGCGGCAGCCGCCGCGCTCGTGGCCCAGCATCGATGCTCGTACACGTTGGCGGCCACGACGTTCCTGCAGGACCTGATCGCTGCCGCGCAGGCGGCGGGCACGAGCCTGGAATCGCTGCGGTACTTCGGGTGCGGCGGCGCACCCGTGCCCGCTCACCTCGTCGACCACGCGGCCGAGCACGGCGTGCAGGTGCTGCGGCTGTACGGCTCCACGGAGGTGCTCGTCGGCACGTGGAACCGCCCGTGGTCGACCATCGAACAGCGTCGCAACACCGACGGGGTGCCAATGACCCATGTCGAGGTCACCGTGCGCGACGACGCCGGCAACGACGTCGGCGTCGGGGTGGAGGGTGAGCTGTGGACGCGCGGCCCGAACACGTGCGTCGGCTACTTCGCGGACGCCGAGCGCACCGGTGCGACGTTCGACGCCGACGGCTGGGTGAAGTCCGGCGACCTGGTCGTGCTCGACGCCGACGGGTACGTCACGGTGGTCGGGCGGAAGAAGGAGATCATCATCCGCGGCGGGATCAACATCGCCCCACGCGAGATCGAGGAGCTGCTCGTCGCGCTGCCCGAGGTGCAGCGCGCCGCGGTGATCGGCCTGCCCGACGAACGGCTGGGCGAGACGATGTGCGCGTGCGTGGTGCTGGAAGCGGGCGCCGATCTCGACTTCGAGACGATGGTCGCGCGTCTGCGCACCACCGGCCTGGCCACCTACAAGTTGCCCCAGCGCCTGGAGGTGCTGGATGTGCTGCCGACGACGGCGTCTGGCAAGATCCAGAAGCACGAGCTGGTCAAGCAGCTCGGATGAGGGCGTCACGAATGGTGCGGTGGTCGAGGTGAGCGAGTCGTCGGTGGTCATGGACCTGCATGCGCTCGGCGACGCCGGACATGCAGCTGTCATCCGGCTCAACCGTCCCGATCAGCTCAACCCGATCGACGACGAGGTCCTCGACCGACTCGACGATCAGATCGACGCGGTCGAGGCAGATCCATCCGTTCGCGCCGTGCTCGTCACGGGCAACGGACGCGCGTTCTCCGCCGGCGGCGACATGAAGAAGTACGTCGAACTGCAGCGCGACGCAGTGGCCTTCCCCGCGTTCGTCAGCCACCTGCACCGCACGTTCGGTCGGCTGCGTGCGCTGCGCGTGCCAGTGGTCGCGCTGGTCAACGGCGTCACCGCTGCGGGAGGGTTGGAGCTGATCCTCAACTGCGACTTCGCGATCGTCGCCGAGTCCGCCAAGGTCGGCGACGGCCACCTCAACTTCGGCCAGATGGGTGGCGGTGGCGTGCTGACCCTGCTGCCCCGCGCGATCGGCAAGGCGCGCGCGATCGAGCTGCTGTTGAGCGGACGGTTCCTCTCCGCGGCGGAGACGGTCGAGTGGGGCCTCGCCTCGAGGTGCGTGCCCGACGGTGATCTGCTCGCGGCCGGGCTCGACTTCGCCAGCGAGGTCGCCTCGAAGAGCCCGCTCGCGGTTGCCAACGCGAAGCAGGTGGTCCACCAACTGTGGAGCGACAACTGCAGCATCGACGCCGGGCTGCGCTTCGAGCTGGAGCGCGACGCGTACTACTGCCTCACCTCGCACGATGCGCCGGAGGGCCTGCAAGCCTTCTCGGAGAAGCGTCCGCCTCGGTTCACGGGAGCCTGACATGTCGACCGCCGCAGGCACACCGATCCCGATCGCGGTCAACGCACCACCACCTACGCCCGACGAGCACAGCGCCGTGTTCTGGGCCGGCCTCGCCGACCGACGGATCGTCGTCCAGGTGTGCGAGACGTGCGCGAAGCGCCGTTTCCCGCGGATGCCGACCTGCCCATACTGCGGCGCCGTGGGCGGCGTCGATGTCGAGGCCGACGGCACGGGCACCGTCTACTCCTTCGTCCGCCCGCAACGTGCGCTCACTCCGGCGTACGCGGAGCTGGCACCGTACGCGATCGCGACGGTTGAGCTCGACGGTGGCGGGCGGATGTTCGGCCGGGTCATCCCTGCTGACGCGTGCGCGATCGGCCTGCGCGTCACACCCGACTTCGCTGACCACCCGGGGCCTGGAGATGCGGCGTGGACCGAGCTCGTGTTCCGCGCCGCGCCCGACCAGCCGTGACCCACGTCCCCGGTGACTGGACGCGCGTTCGGCCCACTTCCGTCCGCTGTGAGCGTCCAGTCTCCGGGCGGTCGATGCAGAGGGCGCGGTGAAGTCGGCTGCGTACGGCCTCGTCGTGCCGACCACGATCGACGAGGCGGTCGCCGCGCTGGTGGAGCACGGTCCCGATGCACGTCTGCTGGCGGGTGGGCAGAGCCTGATGCCGCTGATGGCGGCGCGGGTGGTGCGTCCGAGCGTGGTGATCGACCTCGGCCGGATACCCGATCTCTTCGGGATCGTCCACCGCGGCGACCACGTCGCGGTCGGCGCGATGACGACACAGCGCGCGGTCGAACGTAGCGAGACGGTCGTGCAGCACGTCCCGCTGCTGGCACTGGCGGTCACGAGAATCGCTCACGCGACGATCCGCAACGCGGCACGATCGGTGGCAGCCTCGCCTACGCCGACCCGACGGCCGAGATCCCCGTGACCACGGTGGCGCTCGATGCGCTGATGGTCGTCGTGGGTCCGCACGGACGGCGCGAGGTGGCCGCGGCCGACTTCTTCGTCGGCCCGAACCGCACGCTGCTGGGGTCCGGCGACGTGCTCGTCGAGGTTCAGTTCCCGACCGCGGGCGCGATGGACCGGGTCGCGTTCGAGGAGCTCTCCCGTCGACCGGGTGATGTCGCCATGGCCAGCGTCGCGGTGCAGCTGCGGCTGGAGGCCGATGGCCGCATCGGCCGAGCGAGAGTCGCGGTGGGCTCTGTTGCGCCGACACCCGTTCGTGCCCACGCTGCCGAGGCCGTGCTCATCGGCCGGGTGCCGGATGACGAGCTGTTCGCCGAGGCCGCGGCAGCCGCCACCGCAGGTCTGCAGCCGCCATCGGATCTGCACGCGACCGGCGCGTACCGCCGACATGTCGCGGGCGTGCTCGTGCGACGAGCACTGGCAGCGGCCGTCGGACGGCGGCGATGACCGGCCCGGCCACCACCGTCGAGGTCACCCTGCGCGTCAACGGTGAGGAGCGGTCAGCGATCGTCGAGCCACGCCGCACGTTGGTGGAGCTGCTCCGCGAAGACCTCGAACTGACCGGCACGCACATCGGCTGCGAGCAGGGCGCGTGCGGCTCGTGCACGGTGCTGATCGACGGGGCCTCAGCACGCGCGTGCCTGACCCCGGCGTTTCGCGCGCACGGATGCGAGGTCGTGACCATCGAGGGACTGGCCGATGCGCCCGGCACGATGAGCGTCCTGCAGCAGGCGTGCATGGAACGACATGCGTTCCAGTGCGGGTTCTGCACGCCGGGAATGCTGATCGTCGCCGCCGAGCTCCTGGCCGAGCGCGACGATCCATCCGAGGCCGAGGTGCGCGAAGCGCTGTCGGGCAACCTGTGTCGGTGCACCGGCTACGACAGCATCGTCGCGGCTGTGCTGCACGCGGCTGAACGGCTGAGGCCTACCGTCGACGGAGCTGCGTCATGACGATCCAGCGGCTGACGGGCACGAGCGTGCAACGGGTCGAGGATCCGCGCATCCTCACCGGGCGCGGGCGCTACGTCGACGATGTCGTGCTGCCCGGCATGCTGCACGCTGCGTTCGTGCGCAGCCCCCACGCCCACGCGCGCATCGTCTCGATCGACACGAGCGAGGCGAAGGTGATGCCGGGCGTGCGGCTCGTGCTCTCCGACGCCGACCTCCGCCCGCTCATCGGTGACATGACGGCCAACGGGTCCGCCGGGCTCTTCGTGGCCACCTACTCCGCGTTGGCTCGCGACGTGGTGCGACTGGTCGGTGAGCCGATCGCGATGGTGGTGGCCGATTCACGCGCACTCGCCGAGGACGCGGTCGACCGCGTCGTCGTGCGGTTCGACGTGCTCGACCCGGTAATCGACATGGATGCCGCGATGCGCGACGACGCCGCGCTGCTGTACCCGGACCACCGCAGCAACGTGATCTATCGCACCGAGCACCGGTACGGCGACACTGCTGCCGCATTTGCCGACGCGGCGCACGTTGTGCACGAGCGCTTCCTGCAGCACCGCCACGCCAACGTGCCGATGGAGACACGTGGTGGCGTCGCCGACTGCTCACCGGCCACGGGTGCGCTCGAGTACCACACCTCGCACCAGGCGCCGCACGCGATGCGCTTCCAGCTGTCGATGATCCTGCGTCAGCCGGCGCACCTGCTGCGCGTTCGCTGCGGCGACATCGGTGGCAGCTTCGGCCAGAAGGGTGGCATCGGACGCGAGGACATCGCCGTCTGCGCCGCTTCGCGCATGCTCGGTCGGCCGGTCAAGTGGATCGAGGACCGCGCCGAGAACCTTGCGGTCGGCGGTCAGGCGCGCGAGGAACGGCTCGACGTCGAGGCTGCGATCGACGCCGAGGGCCACCTTCTCGCGGTGCGCCTGAAGATGGTCATGGACACCGGCGCCTACCCGCAGTTGGGCTTCCCGGCCAGTGGCTACACGAACGTCGTCCGTTCGCTGTTCCCGGGCCCGTACCGCCTGGAGCACTACGACTTCGACGCGATCGCGGTGACGACGAACAAGGGAACCTATGTGCCGTATCGCGGTCCGTGGGAGGTCGAGACGTGGGTGCGCGAGCGGTTGTTCGACGTGCTGGCTCGCACGGCCGGCATCGACCCAGTCGAACTGCGCCTCCGCAACCTGTGGACCGATGACGAGCTGCCCCGCCAGAGCGTGACCGGAGTCGAGCTGATCAAGATGACCCAGCGCGACACCTTGCTCGACGCGCGCGACCGCATCGGTTACGACGCGTTCCGCGCTGAACAGGTCGAGGCGCGCCGCAACGGTCGGCATCTCGGGATCGGCTTCTGCAACTTCATCGAGCCGGCGCCGTTCATGCCGAGCCTGATCAAGGCGATCGGGTTCATGGCGGCACCGCGCACCCCGCAGGAGGCGCACATCCGCGTTGAGCCGGACGGCTCGGTCACGCTGTTCACCAGCCAGCAGCCGCACGGCCAAGGTCACGAGACCACGCTGGCCCAGCTCGTTGCCGACGAGATCGGCATCGACATCGCGAGGGTGCGGGTCGTCCACGGCGACACGCAGGTGACGCCGTTCAACTTCGTCGGCACCGGTGGTTCGCGTGCGGCGACGTTGGCGAGCGGGGCGGTGATGGGTGCGGCGCGCCAGGTGCGTGACCGGATCCTGCGCATGGCCGCGGAGCTGTGGGAGATCGACGTCGCCGACCTCGACATCGTCGACGGCGCGGTGGTGGCCATCGGCGTGCCCAGCCGCACGCTGCCGATGCCGATGGTCGGTGTGCTGGCCTACACCCGGCCTGGTCTGGCCAACGACGACGGCTCGCTCGGCATCGACGAGCACCACGCATACATCTCCTACGAGGGCACGTGGTCGCAGTCGACCCACTGCTGCGTCGTCGAGGTCGACGTCGAGACCGGGCAGGTGAAGGTGCTGCGGTTCCTGGTCGTGGAGGACTGCGGGCGGATGATCAATCCGGCCATCGTCGACGGGCAGGTGCGCGGCGGCGTCGCGCAGGGGATCAGCGCGGTGCTGTTCGAGCACTCGGCCTACGGTCCGGACGGCCGCTACCTCGCCACGTCGTTGACCGACTACCTGATCGCCACGGCCAACGATCTGCCCCACATCGAGGTCGTCCACCATCACTCCGATCCCGACGATGCTGTGCCGTTCCGCGGCGTCGGGGAGGGTGGCGCGATCGGAGCGCCGGCCGCGCTCACCAACGCGATCGAGGACGCGCTGGTGCCGTTCGGCGTCAAGATCCGCGAGTAGCACCTCCCGCCCCATCGGATCCTCGAGCTGTGCGGGATCATCTGACCGCGTGGTGGTGCCGCCGTGTCGTCGTGTGGGTCAGGCATCCCGGATCGCACTGCGGCCGACGGTTAGCGTGGATGGTTTCTCGAAACCAGGAGTGGAAATGAACAAGTTGATCATCGGCTCGATGGCTGTTGCTTTGTCCTTCGGAGCCGTCGCATGCAGCAGCGACAGCAAGACGGCCACCACCACCACGGCAGCGGCGAGCGGCGACAGCACTGCCGTCTCCGCTGGTGCCTCCGGGGCGCTCGGCACCAAGCAGGCCGCTGTGCTGGCCAAGACGGAAGCCGAGATCACGGCGGCCGGCGCGACGTACGACGCGGACTGCCTCAGCGGTCTCATCGGCCAGCTGAGCGACGCGGACGCCGACCTGATCCTGGCGCAGGTGCCGCCGGCAACCGTCACGGCCAGCCCGGCCGGCGAGGCGATCGGCAAGCAGCTCGAGGGGTGCGTGTCGACCGGCGACTCCACCGCGTCGACCTGATCACCTGAACTGACGCTGTCCGCTCCAGTCGTCCCGGCGACGACTGGAGCTGACCGCGTCTCGTTCGCCAGGGTGTCTCGGCAGCCAGCGTCTCAGTAGATGGTCTGGCGAACCCGTTCCGGGTACGCAGCGTCGTACGCCGCTCCGTTGAACTCGCCGTTGGTGATCGCGGTGTTGATCTGCCCCACCGTCGGCAGCTCGTCAGCCGTGCGGAACTGCTCCGGATCCCAGAGGCTTGAGCGGATCAGCGCCTTCGGGCACTGCGTGTAGACGGACGAGATGGCGACCACGATCACCGTCGCCGGCAGCTTGTCGCCCATTGCGAAGCTCTCCCGCAGGGCGAGGTCGGTGGAGAGCTCGGCCGTGCCGTTGACGCGGAGCGTCACCCCGATTCCGGGGACGAGGAAGAGCAACCCGATGCGCGGATCGGCGACGAGGTTGCGCAGCGTGTCCAGCCGATTGTTGCCGCGACGGTCCGGCATCTGCAGCGTGCGTTCGTCGGCGACGCGCACGAAGCCCGCTGGATCACCGCGAGGCGAGCAGTCCATCCCGCCCGGCCCGCACGTGGCGACGAGCACGAACGGCGACGCGTGGATGTACTCGGCGTGGAGATCGGTGAGGTGGTCGATCTCTTTGGTCAACGAGCTCGAGACAGGCTCGCCGTACAGCGCCTCGAGCTCGGCGATGGTACGGATGACAGCCACGTTGCGATCGTAGCGAGTCACGTCGACACCGATCCCGCCGATTGTTAACCGGCCGCATTCGGACCCCGGCGAGTCACGGCTCGGCAAACGGAGCGGGATCCGAGACGTGTCAAGCTGTCGGGCAATGAAGCGCGGAAGCAGAACACTCGGCACTATCGTCGTCCTCCTGGCGGGGCTGGCCAGCATGTCCATCGAGGTTGTCTCGACATCGGCCACCTCGGCCGGTGCGAGCAGCGACAAACGCGATGACGACGGCGGCGCGTCGAACAGCGCATTGGAGTCACAGCTGAGGACCGACACCAGCGGACAGGCAACCTTCGGCATCCGCGAAGCGACGGGCGACGTCACCTACATCGGCGGCTCCGCTGCTCATCCGCTGCAGGCCAAGACACGGGGTGGACAGGACGACGCGGCGCGACAGTTCGTCGATGCCTACGCCTCGCTGTTCGGCGTAACCGACACCAAGACCAACCTCCTGCAGACGCAGAGCTTCGTCGGGTCCGACGGCACCGGCGGAGCCGTCAAGTTCCAGCAGACGTACAACGGCATCCCGGTCATCGCCGGCGTGCTCGCCATCCAAGTTGCCGCGTCAGGTGCTGTGCTCTCTGCGACGGGGGAGGCATCGTCCGACCTGTCGATCGACACCACTCCGGCCATCAGCGTCGAGCAGGCTGTGACGTCGAGCGTCGCCGGAGTCGCACGCCGGGCCGCCGTCGACCCCACCACGCTGTCCGCAGATGCGCCTGTGCTCTCGATCTATGACCCCACCCTCCTCGGCGCGCCGGACACGCTGGGACCCCGCCTCGTCTGGCAGCTGAACGTCACCGACGGCGGCCTCGGCACGGTCGACTACTACGTCCTGATCGATGCCCAACAGGGCACTGTGGCCCTGCAGTTCGACCAGCACGAGGCGGTCCTCAACCGGTCGGTCTGCGACAACGCCAACAACCGCGCTCTGTCCGAGACATGCACCGCACCTGTCGTGCGGTCCGAAGGACAGGGGCCGACGGGCGCGACGGACGTCGACAACGCATACGACCTGTCCGGCATCACGTACGGCTTCTACATGAGCCACTTCGGCCGTGACAGCGTGGATGGCGCCGGTCTGCCGTTGAAGTCCACGGTTCGGTTCTGCTACCCCGCTTCGACGGGACTGGCGTGTCCCTACGCAAATGCGTTCTGGGACGGATCACAGATGGTGTACGGCGACGGTTTCGCGAACGCTGACGACGTGGTCGGCCATGAGCTGACTCACGGCGTGACTCAGTACACGTCCGGTCTCTTCTACTACGGCGCATCTGGGGCGATCAACGAATCGATGTCCGATGTGATGGGTGAGTTCATCGACCAGGCGAACATCACGCCTGCAGATATGCCGTCCACGAAGTGGAAGCTGGGCGAGGACCTGATCATCGGTGCGATCCGTGACATGAAGAACCCGCCGTTCTACGG
>JAOBWO010000369.1 GCA_025463415.1 Acidimicrobiales bacterium
GCTCGGAGCCGTACAGATCGATCTCCGGCTTGCCGTCGACCACGTTGCAGGCGTCGGCCGATGGCGCGAACGAGAGCGGCACGGAGATGCGGTTCCGCCAGTTCGAGGCGGACCACCACAGCGCGCCGCTGACCGCGATGTCCGACCGCAGCCCGGTGTCGACGAGTGCTCCCGGCTGGTACTGCCCGGCGGCGCGGCACAGCGTGTCGGCGTCCGTCCCCGCTGCACCGGGCTGGTCTGCGGCGGGCAGCGAGGCGCCGGCGGCGTCGCAGCTGATGCCCATGATCGGGACGATGACCAGCGAGCAGCGCACGGTGTCGGAGCAGCCGAGCGAGGTGTTCTCGGCGGTGCTCCACATGTCGAAGGTGACGTGCCCGGCTCCGTCGGTACCGGTGACGCCGTACGTGGTGTTGCTGGGCAGGTTCAGGCCGCCGACGTTGGACGCCTCCGGCGCCTGTCCCCCGCAGCCGTTGGCCCCGCCGGCGTAGCTGATGCCCGAGGCGGCGACGAACGGCACCCAGTGCTCCGACGGTGACGGCTGCGCGAAGCACGAGACCGGCCGGGGGCTCGGTTGTCCGAACACCGCCTGGCGAGCGGCCGCCGGCGCGTACCGGTCGATCCGCCACGGAGGAAACGCCGTGTTCTGCGAGTCCTGGAACCGCTCCGCGCTGGTGGCGGTCCAGCACGTCGTGGGATCGAGCGCCGTCGCTCCGACCGGCACCGTGGCCGGTGTGGACGGATCCGTGCTGGGCGTCGGATCGACCCCGCGGCACTCCATCACGACCACCGGGTACTCCTCGTTCATCGCATCGCCGGAGTTCTGGTCGGCGACGATGCCGCCGGTGGGGTGCGCGCCGGTCCACAGCACGTCGACAGCCTGGTGCCCGTGCAGCTGCGTTGTCTGGCCGACCGACACCGTGAAGGTGCGCGAGTCGACGACGTTGTCGGCGCCGTTCTCCAGATGGTTCCGGCCGAGCGCCTTCTCACCGATGAACTCGGGGTCGGCGGACGTGCCAGCGGTGGCCGTGGGCGCCGAGGTGGCCACCGGCGCGACGACCAGGAGCGACAGCACGATCGGCAGGAGGACGCGGAAGATCCGGCGCATCAGGCGACACCCGTGCGGCGGCGACGGACCGTGCGGATCTGCATCGCAGGCGCGAGGACCAGCAGCGCGACGAGACCGATGACGATGGGGGTGAGGATTCCGTTGGATGCCGATTGGTCGACGTGCTCGGGCTGGTCGGCCGAACCGAGAGCAGCGCCCGGTGCCGCCGGCCCGGTGGTCGGCGTCGGGCCGCGGCCGGTCCCTGCAAGCACCAGCGTGGACGACGTGACCGGCGAGGTGACGGGTGACGGCACGGTCGCGGCGGTCGAAACCGGCACCGGAGGGATGGTCTGCGTGACGGCCGGAAGATCCGAGGAATCCGGGGTGACGATCACCGGGATGTCCGACGATCCCTGGGTGCCGACCACGGGGATGTCTGCCGAGTTCGGGGTGACGGTCGAGGACGTCGCGGGGGCGGTTGAGCCCACCGGCGGAACCGTCGTCGGCGGTGTCGTCCCTGCCGGCACCGTCGTGGCCGTCGTTGCAGGCACCGTGTTCGACACTGGCGCGACGGCATCGGGCGCACAGAGCGCTTGCCCAGCTTGGTCGCACGCGAGCGGCTGCGGTGCGATCTCGGCCAGCCGGTTGCGGTTCAGATCGGTGGCGTCGAACGTCGGGTTGTTGCACGTGGACACGTCACGCTGGGTGAGGTCGACGCCCGCATCGGCATCCCGCAGCCGGGCCACCTGTTCGAACCCCGCCTGGACGAGGTTGACCGGCAGCGGTGAGTAGCCGATCGGGCCGATCTCGCGCTGACCGTCGCAGATCGAGTAGTAGAGGAAGTCGGCGATGGTCTGGCGCTTGGCCGTGGTCATCCGACGGTCCTGCGCGCCGGTGGGGATCACCATGTACGAGTACGACGACAACGTGTACGTCCGCGGGTCGCTGTAGGTGTACACCCGGGCCAGGTCCTGGAGGAGGTAGTCCTTGGAGGTGCTGTCGCGGTTGATGTCGGCCTGGGTCAGCGCCACTGCGACGTTGTACTGCGTGGGCAGGGTGAAGTAACCGGCAGCATTCTGGATCTTGGCAACGGGGTAGTCCTTGCCGAGCGGGTACGAGTACTCGTCGTAGCCGATGGCCCCGTTGGCAGCGCTCGAGGTGAGGAAGTTCATGACCCCCTCCGATCCGCTCTGGGCGATCGTGTTGCCATGACGCGGGTAGTACTCGGTGAGCGCCGGGTTCCCGTTGAACTCAGTCCAGAGGTCGGGGAACTGGTGGGCGAGGTAGTCCGTGAAGTGCGCAGACGTGCCGGAACCCTCGGAGTGCACGACAGGGATGATCGGCAACGACGGCAGCACGCGTCCATTGTTGTCCGCTGTGATGGCCGGATCAGCCCAGTTCGTGATCTGGTTCGTAAAGATCTTGGCAAGGGTCAGGCCGGACAGGCGGAGGTCGCGCACCAGTTGGCCGCTCACGCGGATCTGGTACGGGAACGACGTACCGCCGGCGGCGATCGGCAGATAGGCGTACTCGCGGCCGTGCGAGGTGTCTTCCTGGCCGGTGAGCTCGTCGTTCTGCTGGTAGCCGATCTCCGTGACGGCGAAGTCGGTGGTGCCGTTCGCGTAGTCGTTGCGGCCCTGCGCCGAGCCGCTGGCCGTGTACACGACCTGGATCCCGTTCGGCTGCACGTCGGCGACCCACTGGTTGATCGCGTTCGAGCTCCAGCTCGATCCGGAACCCTGGATCAGCGAGTGGGCGTTGGCGGCGTGCACGGGCGCGCTGGTCAGCGCACCACTCAGGATCGAGGCGCCGACCAGCAGGACCGCCGACCACACCTGACCTCGGCTCGCAGTGCCCGATCGCAGTGTCATCGGAAGCCCGCCCGCTTGCGCGACAGGATCCGGGTCACGACGAACAGCGCGAGCACGAAGACGACGAGCACCGCCGCCGCGCCGTAGGCGCGGGTCGCATAGCTCGGCTCGCCACTGCGCACTCCGGTGAAGACGAAGAGCGGCAGCGAGTTCATCGGGTTGTGGAACGGGTTCGAGTTGTAGAAGGTGGACGCTCCGGACACGATCAGCAACGGCGCCGTCTCGCCGGTGATCCGGGCGATGCCGACGATCAACGACGTGGCCAGACCCGAGCGTGCGGTCGGCAGCACGACCCGTCGCACGGTCTGCCAGCGCGACGCACCGAGCGCCAGCCCGGCTTCGCGCAGCGCGCCGGAGACGATCCGGAGAGCGACCTCGGACGAACGCGCGAGCACCGGGATCATCGTCGTCGCCATCGCGACGGAAACGGCGAACCCGTCGCGCTCCCAGTGCAGCCCGATGATCAGGACCGCATAGACGAACAGACCGGCCAGCACCGCGGGCAGGGCGGTCATCGCCTCGACCACCGTGCGCACGACCGTCGCGAGCCGGCCACCGATCTCGGCGAGATAGATGGCCGTTCCCAGGCCGAGCGGCAGCGCCATCGCGACGGCGAGCCCGACCTGGATGGCCGTGCCGACCAGCGCATGCTTGATCCCGCCCTGGGTCAGCGGCGAAGTCGGCCGCACACCGGACATGTCCTCGGTGTAGAAGTTGACGTGGTGCAGGGCCGGCCAGCCGCGCACGAACACGAATCCGGCCGCCCATGCCACGATCGCGCCGACCACCAACGTGCCGCCGTGCACGATCGCCGACATCAATCGATCGACGACGACGGGGCCAGGGTTGGCGAGCCGGCTGACGATCACGTCGAGCGCCAGGAACACGACGTACCAGAGCAGCACGAATCCGAGCCGCCCGGCCAACGCGAACAGGCGCTCGTAGACGAGCCACACCAACGCGAATGACCCGATCGCCGAACCCACGATGGTGGCGACGTCGTCGAAGGTGCGGACGTTGACGCGGCGGGGCACGTCGGGCGGCTCCGCATCGGCGAGCAGCGGCACCGCGACATCGTGTCCGTCGAAG
>JAOBWO010000412.1 GCA_025463415.1 Acidimicrobiales bacterium
ATGCGGACCGGGCCACCGTGGATCGGCTCGATGTCCTCACCCTCGAATTGGTAGGCGACGATCGCGTCGTCGGTGGTGATGTCCGGCAGCGGGATGTTGGTGGTGTAGCCGAACTCGGCGTGCTCCATCACGAACTTGGCGCCCTTCTGGACGCCGGCGCGATCGAACAGGTCGCGGACTCGGACGCCGGTCCACGTCGTGTCGAACTTGGACCACTTGGTGACGCAGTGGATGTCGAACGTCGGCGTCACCGGCGTCATCGCCTTGAGCTCGTCCATCGTGAGGGTGAACGGCGTGTCGACCATCCCGAAGATCGAGAGCGTCCACTCACCCGGCGCGTACGTCGGCACATCACCCACGTGGAGGACCGGGAAGCGGTCGGTGAGGTACTGACCCGGTGGGAGCCGAGACGGGTCGATGCCCTTCTCGACGAGTTCCTTGCGATTCCGCTCGAAAAAACTCATGCCCCATTCTGGCAGCACGATCACTGTCGCGGTTCCACGTTGCCGACCCAGCACCGACCCAGCACCGACCGAGGACCGCAGAGGCCGATGCCACTAACATCTCGGCCGTGAGCGACATCAACGGCGGCGGCTCCGGCGGGTTTCCCTCACCGCCGCCGGAACCGACACCCACTCCCCCGATGCCACCGCCTCCCGGCAACCTCGCGCCACCTCCCGGATACGTGCTCTACGGCGGCGCGAACCAGGGTGCGTACGGCGCGTTCCAGCGCACCGGCGGACTGAGCAAGTGGCTCGGCATCGCGCTGATGGTCCTCATCCCCGTGCAAGCGTTGGCGCTGTTGAAGTCGGCGAGCGACCGGTCGAAGGCACGCGACTTCATCAGCGGCAAGATCTCCGAGGACGACTACACCAGGTCGGTCGCGCTGTCCGGAGTCCTGGGTCTGCTCTCGTTCGCAGTGTTCGCCGCGGTCGCGGTGTTGACGATCATCTGGATGTACCGCATGGCCAAGAACAGCCAGACGATGAGGCGGATCGGCACGTGGACGCCGGGCTGGGCCATCGGCGGCTGGTTCGTGCCGCCGATCGTGCTCTACGTCGTGCCGTTCCTCATGCTCCGCGATCTCTGGAAGGCCTCGGATCCGGACAGCGCCGCGGACTGGCGCACGAACCGCGTCGCACCGATCGTCAACGTGTGGTGGGTGCTGTACGGACTCGCGCCGATCCTCTTCATCGGCGTGACGTTCTCGTCGTTCCAGCTCGACCGATCGGCCATCGCCGCGGCGAAGGAGATCGACAGCAAGTTCGGCATCACGCTCGCGTCGAGCATGGTGCAGATCGCCGCAGCGGCCGCCTACCTCGTACTGGTCCGGCAGCTCAGCGCGCGCCACAAGCGGGTCACGAACGAAGCGTGAAGATCTTTCTCGTCCGCCATGCCAAGGCCGGCGATCGTCTGCACAACTCGCACGTCGATCGGAAGCGTCCGCTCTCCAAACCCGGCTGGGTCCAGGCCGAGGCCCTGACGGATTCGCTGGTCGCCGCCGGCGCCACCGGCCCGCTGCTGGCCAGCCCGTTCGTGCGTTGCCGGCAGACGCTGGAACCACTCGCCAAGCGGCTCGGCCTTCCCGTCCTCCGCGACGCGTGCCTGGCCGAAGCACAACCGTTCCAGCCGATGCTGTCGCTGATGGAGCAGACCCCTGGCGGGTCAGTGCTATGCAGCCACGGCGACATGATCCCGGACATGATCGCCGGACTGGAGCGCAGGGGCTGCGTGATCACCACCCACCCGCAGTGGAAGAAGGCCTCGGTCTGGATGCTCGAACGCGCGGACGACTCGTCGTTCGTCTCCGCGGAGGCGTGGCCACCGCCGAGTTGAACCTCGCGCCCGGGCGGGTCAGCGGGTGGTGTTTCCGCAGTGGAACGAGCTGCCGTCGCGGTAGCAGTTCGAGCTCGTCGAGACGTAGATCCAGAAGATCGCACCGAGCGCGATGAAGACCAGCCCGACGATGATGCCGGCCGTGGCGAGTCCCTTGCCGCGGCCGTTCTCCGCGCGGCCGAGCTGGCTGCGGCCCACGAACCCGAAGATGACGCCGAGCAGGGCCGGCAACGGGAAGATCCAGAAGCACGGGATGATGTTGACGAGGCTGAGCACGAGGCTGGCGATGCTCATCCCGTTGGCGCGCTGAGGCGCAGGCGGCTGACCGTACGGCTGGTACCCCGGCGGCGGCGCACTCGGGAAACCCTGCTGCGGGAAACCCTGCTGCGGAAAACCCTGCGGTGGATAGCCCTGGGGCGGGTTGGGGAAACCGCCAGCGGGCTGATACGGAGGAGGATTGCCGTCGGGTGGAGGTGTGCTCACGACGTGCACACTAGTCATGCGCCGAAGGGTGCTCGGATCAAGAAGTCGGCGTCGCCGCGCCGTCTGACCCGGGCGTGCCGGTGCCCTGCGCCACCGACGTCTCGGCGGTGCCGGTCGTGATGCCCAGCGCTGGATCGACGATCGTCTCGATCAAGCCGACCATGTCGCCGGACGGGTTGTCGGCCACGCACGCGGTGCGGTTCGACGCGGCAGCGATGAGATCGTTCTTGAACACGACAGCGATGATCGCCTTGAAGCAGTGTGGATCGGCGTAGGTCGAATCGAGCTCGATCGCGTGGTCGAGGAAGCGCCCGCTCTGGTCGAGCAGGTTGGCGACCACGGCCGGATCCGTCTGGGCCTGGGAGGACACTGCGAGGACCCACCCGGCATAGGTGTTGGCCTCGACGTTGTCCGGCTGGATGTCGAGCACGGCGAGGAAGCGTTTGCTCGCCTCACCGAAGTCGCTGGCGGACAGCAGCGAGCGGCCCTCGCTCAGCAGCGCGGCGACCTGGTCGGGTGACGTGCCGCCGGTGATCGTGTCGCCGGGGTCTCGTTGTCCTGACGCGCGAGCCACGAGGATGCCGGCGCCGACACCGACGAGGATCGCCGCGAGGGTGACTGCGATCAGCCGCTTCCAGTTCCGGGGCTGCTTCGGCGGCAGTCCGGTGCGGCCCTCGTCGATCGCGCGCAGGACCGCTGCCGCGCGGGCCGTGTAGCCGTCGCGCAGAGCGTGGTAATCGCCGGCCTCGACGTCACCCGCAGCACGTTCCCGCTCGAGGTCGCCGATCGAACGCAAGAGGAATCGGCGCTCCTCCTCCAACTCCGCCAAGCGATCCGGGCTGACCGAAGGGCGCGACTCTTCAGTGCTCATCGTCCTGCTCGGCCAGCGCGGCATCGACGAGCGCCCGATCCGATTCGGTCGGCACGGTGTCGGCGGCCGTGCGCCATCGCCGGAACGCGACCGTGAGACCGGCGATGGCGCACACTCCGGCGAAGACCGGGAGCGCCCACACCACGGCATCGAAGCCGGTGGCCTTCGGCACGAGCTGGGTCTTGGTCCCGAAGTTGGTTTCCACATAGGCGATGATCTGGTCGTCGGAGTACGTGCCCTGGGAGATCAGCGACTTGATCTGGATCCGGATGTTCTGCGCCGCCGGCGATTGCGATTCGTAGACGCTCTCGCCCTCGCACTCGGGGCACGCGATGTGCTGGGCGATGCCATCGAGGCGGTCCTCGTCGGTGAGCGGTCCCGTCGAGCGGGTCGCGCCGATGAGCAGCGCGACGATGACGACACCGAGCAGCACCACCCATCCCGGCCAGCGCTTCAGGCGGCGGTTGAGCGGCACCGGCGCGGACGCCGCGGCCGTGCTCACGAGTTCCCTGTGGCCGTGTTGCTCGTCACCGTGCCGTTGGCCGCGTCACCCGCAGCGATGGCTTGGTCGATCGAGAGGTAGCGGGTCAGCTCGTCGTCGGTGAGGTTGCTGATCACCCGCCGCACGACGTACCCGTTGGGGTCGATGATCCATGTCTCGGGCACCTTGGCGACGCCGAACTTCACGGCGATGTTGGCGTCCTTGTCGATCAACACCGGCCACGACACCTTGTTGGTCCTGAAGAAGTCGGCCGTGCCACCGTCGAGGTCGTTCCAGACCACGCTGTAGAGCTCGGCGCCACTGCCGCCGAGGGCCTTCTGATCGGCCGCGAACTTGACGAGCTCGGGGTGCTCCTGCACGCATGGGCCGCACGTCGCATTGAAGAAGTTGAGCACCACCCAGCTGCCCTTGCGGTGCTGCAGGTCGAACGCCTTGCCGTCGAGCGTGGTGGCCTGCACGGAGGGCGCGGGTTTGCCGATCAGCGGCGAATAGGCGGTGTCGGCGGAATCGGCCTTGGCGCGCACGAGGATCCAGAAGAACGCGGCGATCACCAGGGTCACCACGAGCACGATGATCGGTGCCACCCGACGGCTCCGCGTCGGACCGTCGCCGCCAGCCGCCGCCGGCTTTACGAAGGACGGGGCGTCAGACACTGACCGGCTCCTGGCTGACAGGATCCGGTCCGGCACCGTCGACGGGGATCGGCGCGGATGTCGGATCGGTCGGGCGCCGGCGTCGCTTGCCGGGGAACCCGGACAGCCCGGTGCCGACGACCATCAGCAGCCCACCGATCCACAACCAGACGACGAGTGGCTTGATGAACACCTTGATCGTGGCCGTCTTGTCGCCCGGCGCTGCCCCGGGTTCGATCGTCAGGTAGATGTCGTCGAGCACGCCGTTGCGGACCGACGGCGTGGGCACGTTGCTGCCGAACGCCGTGTAGGTGGTGATCGCCGGCGAATAGTCCTTCGCGTTGTCGACCCGCACCTTGGCGCGCACGCCGTTGCTGCGCGCCGTGGTGAAGCCTTCGACCGCGACGAGCTCGAAGGTGTGCCCGCCGTAGCTGGCCTGCTTGCCGACCGAGAGCTCGATCACCGACGAGTGGGTGTACGTGGTCGAGGCCACGAGCGCAACGGCAACGATGATCACGCCGATGTGCACCACCATCCCGCCGTTGGCCCGCCCGACGAGCCCGCGCAGTCCCTGACGCCGGGTGGCGAGGATCAGCTGACGCGAGGCCGCACCGGCGGCGAACCCGCCGAGGCCGAACGCGAGCAGCGCAGCGAACCCGGTGGCCCCGACGACGAGAGGCACAAGGATCGCGATCACGCCGACCCACGCCGGCCAGAACAAGCGGTCGCGGAGGAGCTCGGTGCTGGCCTTGCGCCAGGGAAGGACCGGCGCCACCGCCATCAGGAAGAGGAGGACGAGTCCGAACGGCACCACCATGCTCTCGAAGTACGGCGAGCCGACCTTGATCGTGCGGTTCTGCAGGGCCTCCACGATGAGCGGAAAGACGGTGACGAGCAGCACGACGAACGCGAACACGGTGAAGAGGACGTTGTTGGCCAAGAAGGCGCCCTCACGCGACATCGGCGAGTCGATCGCGCCGGGCGAGCGCAGGCGATCGCCGCGCCACGCGATGAGCCCCAGCGAGACGACTGCGATGATGCCGAAGAACGAGAGCAGGTACGGCCCAATCGTGCCGTTGCTGAACGCGTGGACGCTCTTGATCACACCGGAGCGGGTCAGGAACGTCCCGAGGATCGTCAGCGCGAACGTCGAGACGAGCAGGGTCAGGTTCCAGACGCGCAGCATGCCGCGCCGCTCCTGGACGAGCACCGAGTGGATGTACGCCGTGCCGGTCAGCCACGGCAGCAAGCTGGCGTTCTCGACCGGATCCCATCCCCAGACACCACTCCAGCCGAGCACCTCGTAGCTCCACCAGCCGCCGAGCAGGATGCCGATCGTCAGGAACCCCCATGCGAACAGCGCGAAGCGACGCGTCTCGGTGAGCCAACGCTCGCCGACGCGTCCGGTGATCAGCGCCGCGATCGCGAAGGCGAACGGCACGGTCATGCCGACGTAGCCCAGGTAGAGGATCGGGGGGTGGAACAGGACGAGGATGTGGTTCTGCAGCAGCGGGTTCGGCCCGGTTCCCTTGGTGACGCCGACCGCGCCGGCCCTGAACGCGTCCGCGGGGCCGAGGGTGAGCACGAAGAAGAAGATGCAGACCACGAACATCACCACGAGGGCCCAGGCCACCAGTGGGTCGGCCAGCCGTTTGCGGAACCGGCGCGCGATGACGGCCGTGTACCCGACCAGGATCAGCAACCAGAGCAGGATGCTGCCTTCGAGCGCACTCCAGATCGCGGTGATGTTGAACAGGAACGGTGTGTCCGCCGAGCCGACCTGCTGCACGTAGGCGAGGGTGAAGTCGCGGTCGACGAGGGCGCGCTCCATGATCCCGAACGCGGCGACACCCGCCAGCGCAACGCCGAACGCGTAGCGCTGCGTGGTCCGCAACAGACGCGCATCGCCCGTGCGGATGCCGTACACCGTTGCGAGTGCGCCGAAGGTCGCGCAGATCAATCCGACCAGGAGGACGGAGTGACCGAGCGTGCCGTTCACGGTTGCTCCGAGCACGCTGCCGATTCCTGGTTCGAGGTGTTGATGCGGGTCGGGTTGGCGGCTTCGTACTGGTTGCTGTGCTTGACCTCGAGCTCGTCGCCGTCGAACACGCCCTTGTCGTCGAGCACGCCGTGGATCACCACCGGGATGCACTCCTGGAACAGCCCTCCCGGATCACCGTCGTACACCACCGGCACGGTGGCCTTGTTGAAGGTGATGCTGAACGTGGTCACGCTGCCCTGCTTGAGCGAACCCTTGTCGACCACACCCTGGATGCGCATCTGGTGACCGGCCTCGCAGCCGCTCTTGTGGTTGACCTCGTCGACGTTGCAGTAGTAGTCGAGCGAGTTGGTGAGGAACTTGGTCAGCACCACGCCGCCGGCAGCGAGGACCATCACCAGCAGTGCGATCGAGACCCACTTGCGACGGTTTCGCACGCGTGGTGCGCTCGGCGTCTGCGGAGGGATCCGCGGGCTCAGATCCACGGTTTGTCTTCCGGAGGCAGCTGTGCCGCCAACCGACGCGCGCGGCGGAGGTAGTACGTGGCGAGCAGGACCGAACCGGCGAAGGTGGCGATGTACGTGGCGAGGATGAAGCCGATGTCGTCCATCAGAGATCGCCCTCTCGGCGCCGCTGCTGCAGCGCGTAGTCGAGGCCCTTGTCATCGAGAGCGTCCTGCATCGCCATCACCCGTTGGCGGTGGATCACCAGCCAGGCGTACAACAACGTGAACGCGACCAGCGCGAGGAACAGCGAGAAGAGCATCAGGTCGTGCAGCTTGACGTGGGTGGTGTCGGCGACGCTGGAGTCCTGGTGCAGGCCACGCCACAGCTTCACGCTGAAGTGGACGAGCGGGATCTCCAGCACGGCGAGCAGCGCCACGACGGCCGAGCGCCGGCCCCGCTGTTGGTGGCTCCCGCCCAGCCCGCGCACGGCGAGGTAGCCGATGTAGGAGATGAAGAGGAACGCCGTCGTGGTGACCCGCGCATCCCACACCCAGAACTTGCCCCACGCCAGCCGGCCCCACAGCGCACCGGCGAACAGGGTGAGCGCCATGAACAGCACACCGACCTCGGCGCTGGCTCCGGCGATGCGGTCCCACGTCAGCGAGGTCGTGCGCTTCCACAAGAACGCGGCCGATGAGATCGCCGTCATGCCGAACGCCACGTACGCAACCCACACCGTGCCGACGTGGATGTAGAGGATGCGCACGCTCTCACCCTGTACGACGTCGGCGGGCGAGAGGAACAGGCCGAACAGCAAGAGGACGGCCATCGCGATGATCGTTGCGATGCCGAGAGCGCGGGTGAACGGGGTGCCGGAGGCCGACGCGCGGCGCTGCCCAGTGCCGGCGACGGTGGGAGCCGGGCTGGCCGCTGCGGCGATGACCTGTTGATGGGTGACTGCGTTGTCCGTCATGCCTCACTCCTCGATCAGGGGGCCGAACGCCAAGGTGCCACCGACGCTGAACAACGCAACGAAGACACCGAGCAGACCCAACCACGGCCAACCATCTGCAACCACAGCGCCTGCGGTGCCGAGCGCAGCTTCTGTCGCTCGAGTGGCACCGATCAGCACGGGCGCCACCACCGGGAGCAGGAGGAGCGGGAGAAGCGTTTCCCGACCACGAACACCGGCAGCAAGGCCGCCATAGAGCGTACCGACGAGCGCGAGTCCAATGGTCGCGGCCAGGAACGTGGAGACCAAGAGCACGACGCCGCTCGCACGGAGGTCCTGCCGGTAGAGGATCACCGCGGTGGCCAGCAGCACGATCTCCAGCACGGCCAGCTCTGCGGCGAGCGCCAGTGCCTTGCCGAGGAAGATGCCTGCCGGATCGATGCCGGCGGCGCGCATCGCATCGGTGGCGCCGTCGGCCGTCTCGATCGCGAAGGAGCGCTGGACGAGGATCAGCAGGCTGAACAGGGTCGCCAGCCACACCAGCCCGGGGGCCACCCGTTCGACGACGGCGTCGGTGTTCAACGCGAAGGCGAACATCACCATCACGATCGCTGCAAACGGAAGCACCTGATTGGTGACGACGCGACTCCGCAGCTCGATGCGGAGGTCCTTGGCGGCGACGAGCCGCGCCGTGCGGAACATCAGGCCGACTCGTCGATCGCGGCCGACGCAGATGACCCACCGGATCCCGCCTTCTCGCGGATCTGGCCGCCCACGACTTCGACCAGTCGAGTGGCCAGCGCGCCGGCGCGCTCCAGCTCATGGCTGGCGACGATGATCGTCGCACCCACCGCCGTCGCCTCGCGCAGCGTTGCATCGAGCTCGTCGCGCCCGGTGGCATCGAGGCCCGCATGTGGCTCGTCGAGCAGCCACAGTTCGGCTCGCCGAGCGACCAGGCAGGCCAAGGCGGTGCGCCGCTTCTGGCCGGCGGACAGCTTGCTGACCGGCACCTTCGCCAGGCGCTGGGCCAACCCCATCCGCACCATCGCGGCGTCGACTTCCGCCGAGGTGGCGCCGACGGTGGCGCCCCAGAAGCGGACGTTCTCGGTGACCGTGAGGTCGGCGTACAGGCCGTTGGCGTGACCGAGCAGGCCGACCCGTTTGCGGATGCTCTCCCGATTCGTGCGCAGATCACATCCGAGCACGGTGCCCTCGCCGCGGGCGAGCGGGAGCAGGCCCGCGAAGAGCCGCAACAACGACGTCTTGCCGGCACCGTTGGGACCCTGGAGCAGCACGATCTCGCCCCGATGCACCGTGAGGTCGGCTCCGGCGAGGACCGGGAACTGCCCGAGCACGGCCACTGCGTTCGAGAGTTGCACCACGGTTTCCAAGCGACCCCGACGCTACTCATCGGAGCATCCAAGTGCCCAGCGTGCCCCGAGTTCCAGGCGCTGCGCCGCTATTCTCCACGGGGTGGCGGACACCCCTTCATTGCACGAACCCGGCCACACACCTGGCTCGGGCTTCGCTCCGCCGGCCGGCGCGCCCTTGGCCGCGCCGACCTCACCGCACGTCTCGATCGTCGGCACATCGATCGGTGCAGCCGCCACCGAACCCCGCCCGAGTGGGAAACGCCGCCGCAAGCGGATCAGCCGATGGGATCGCCCCAAGGAACCACGCGACTGGCGTTGGGTCGTCGGCCACATCGGGCGAGCCCTCATCACCCTCGGCATGCTGATGTTCGGATTCGTCGCCTACCAGCTGTGGGGAACCGGCATCCAGACCGCCCGCGCCCAGGATCACCTCCAGAGCGAGTTCGAGCAGCAGCTGGCCGATCGCGGCGTCACCGACGTCACCGTGCCGCCGGCGGCCCCCACCAGCACGCTCCCGGCCGCGACCACCACCGTTGACCCGGCCGTCGTCACCGATCCCGCAGCCACCGCCACGCTGCCGGCAGAGACGACCACCACGTCGATCGCGCCGGTCGAGCAGATCCTGGGCAACATCCAGCCCGGCGACAGCCTCGGCATCATCCGCATCCCGAAGATCGACCTGCGCTTCTACATCGTGGCCGGCGTCAGCAAGGACAACCTCGCGGCCGGCGTCGGTCACTTCCCGAACACACCGATCCCAGGGCAGCTCGGCAACGCCGTGCTGGCGGGTCACCGCACCACCCACCTCGCGCCGTTCTACGACCTCGATCACCTCCAGCCGGGTGACGAGGTGGACGTCACCACGATCCTCGGCAACGCCTACTCCTACATCGTGACCAGCTCCGAGATCGTCAGCCCCGGCGACTACCACGTCGTCACCGACTCGGACCCGACCACGGCCACGCTGACGCTGATCACCTGCACACCGATCGGCACTTCGTCGCATCGCCTCGTCGTGCACGCAGCCCTCGACCCGACCCGCAGCGCACCGGTCGGCGCGACCAGCACCTACTACGGCGAGGGCGCCGACAACGGCACGTTCGACACGAGCGACACGGTGCTGCCCGACGAAGGCACCCTGCCCGCCGACGGCAGCGCCACCACCGGCGCCCCGGGAGTGACGGATCCCGGCGGTTCGCTGCCGGACACGAGTGCGACGTCCACCGTGGCCGGTGCAGCGCCCGTCGCCACTGACGGGCCCACCACGTCGGTCGACCCCGCCAGCCTCTTCTCCGACGATGCGTTCGATGCCGGCTGGTTCGACGACGCCGCAGCGTTCCCACAGGTCGCGATCTGGGCACTGCTGTTCGGTCTGGTCTGGTACGGGTGCTACCGGCTCGCCAAGCGGCTGCGCAACTCGTGGATCGGCATCGCTGCCGCGATCATCCCGGGCATCGTCGTCCTGTACTTCATGTACGAGAACATCAACCGCCTGCTGCCCGCCGCGATCTGACCGGCGAGCCTCGCGTCAGCTGCCCGTGAACTTCGGCGGACGCTTCTCGAGGAAGGCGACACGCCCTTCCTCCGCGTCGGCACTGGCCCACGTCGCGAGGCGGGCCGACTCGACAGCGTCGTCCTGCGCGGGCGGCGGTCCCGACGTCTCCAGGGCGAGCTTGTGGGTGGCGATGGTCAGTGGCGCCAGGCGCGACACCTCGTCGGCCCAGGCGAGCGCCTCCTCCAGTCCGCCGCTGCGATGGATCGAACCGGTGGCCAGCAGCTGCTCGGCCGTGTAGGTCTGCGCCGCCACGAGCATCGCTCGCGCGACCGGCCAGCCCATCTCACGGGTCAAGCGCTCGACGGTCCAGTGGTCGACGACGAGGCCGAGCTTGGCCGCTGGGATGCCGAACACGCTGCGCTCGGTCGCGACGCGCAGATCGCACGCGATCGCGAGCTGGGTACCGGCGCCCAAGGCCGGGCCATCGATCGCCGCGATGGTCGGGATCGTCAGCGCGGTGAACCCGCGCAGCACGGCACTCAGGGCGTCGAGGAACGCACCGCTCTCGACGCCCGTGAGGTCGGCGCCCGCGCAGAACGCCGGCGGCGCCCCCGTCAGCACCAGGCATCGAGCATCGGAGCGGGCCACCTCGCCCTGGACGCGGACGAGCTCGAGGAGCGTCGGGTGGTCGACGGCGTTGCGGCGCTCAGGACGGTCGATCGTGACCAGCGCGACCCGCTCGCGGCGTTCGAGATGCACCGTCATTGCCGACTCCGCTCTACCATGCCGAGAGACTGTATGACTCCCGACGACCCCGCATCCTCCTCGGCCGAACCGCCGGCCGCCCCTGTCGTGGACGCCGTCCGAGTCCGGCGCGCGGCCGTTGCGAAGTGGAACGGAATCGCGTCGCGGGTCGGCTATGTGATGTTCCTCATCGCGGTCGTGATGTTCTTCGTCGCCCTCGCCACGACGTTCTCGCAGGGCAAGGTCACGATCATCACGACGTCGATGATCATCGGATCCGTGCTCCTGGCTCCGGCGATCGTGATCGGGTACGCGGTCAAAGCCGCCGAGAAGGACGATGTCGCACGCGGCTTGTGACCGCGCCGTGGAGAACGTCCCCTCGCTCATTACTCTGAGGTAACTCCTATGTCGATCCGCCTCTCCGCCTCAGCTCGGCGCGAACAACTGCTCGATGTCGCGCTGCAGGTGTTCGCCCGTCAGGGCTATCACGGCGCGTCGATGAACGATGTCGCCGAGGCGGCCGGCGTCACCAAGCCAGTCGTGTACCAGCACTTCGATTCCAAGCGCGAGCTCTACCTCGCCCTGCTCGACGAGGTCGGTGCGCGTCTGTTGACCGCGATCGCGAAGGCAACCGCCGGCGCCACCGACGGCAAGCACCAGACCGAGCTCGGCTTCACCGCGTACTTCCGCTGGGTTGCCGACGATCACGATGCCTTCCTGCTGCTGTTCGGCAGCGGGGCGCGCCGTGACGAGGAGTTCAACGACGCCGTCCGCAAGGTCACCGCACAGGTGGCCGAGGCGATCAAGCCGTTGATCGCGGCGGACATCGACGCCGAGCATCAGCGAACACTTGCCCACGCTCTGGTCGGACTGGCCGAAGGCGTGAGCCGCCGACTCGTCGACAACGGTGATCAGTTCGACCCGAACGTGATCTCCCGCCAGATCAGTGATCTCGCCTGGGCCGGCCTCCGCGCGGTCGGCCGCCCCGCCGGGTCCTGACCGACACCCCGTTCCTCTGCACGCCGTGGACCCCCCTGAGGCCCACGCAGCGCAAAGAACGGGCTACTGCTGCGGCGGGTAGCCGGGTTGTGACTGTTGTGGGTAGCCCTGCTGGGGATAGCCCTGCTGCGGATATCCCTGCTGCGGATAGCCCTGCTGGGGCTGCTGCTGATACTGCTGCTGGTATTGCTGCTGGGGGTCGAGCGGGTGCCGGATGCCGAACTCGTGGAAGAGCGCGATCTGCTCCGGCGTGATCTGCGTCGGCTGGCCGACGGCGAACTCTGCCGGGTTGGCCGGGTTGAACCAGCACGGCCACACGTCGCCGATGCGCGGCATCGACGTCTGCGGGATCAGGCTCTTCTTCTCACCGGCGAACGGCTGTCCGCCGCGGAGCGGCTCGATCCTGAACTGCAACCGACACTGGATGTTGATGTTGTTGACCACTGTGCCCGTGGGCTGGATCGCCAGGATCGTGGCCCGCGCCTTCTCGCCGGTGGCGATCAGTTGCTGGGCCAGCTCACGCTTGGCCTTGGAAGGACCGAACGCCCCGCTCGACTTGAGCGACACCACGACGATGACGATGACAACGACCGAGATGACGATCGGGAGGATGACGAACATGGCGTGACTGTAACCAGACGCCCCTGCGAGGGCAGGTCACGCAATTTGACATTTTGTACACGTCGCCCCAGGTGAGAGGGCCAGCACGCCCATCACTGACGAAGGGTCAGCCCGCGGTAGCCATCGACGAAGCCGACCCGCTTCAGCTGCTCGACGACAGGCCCCGTGCCGGCGGGTTCACCGTCGATCTTGCGCACCTCGAGCGAACGTGCCCGGCCGTCCTTCACCAAGATGGCAAGGGCGTCCGCCCAGCCGCCATTGCCGGCGGCCGCGGGGAACAGGAGCAGGTGGTGGCTGCGTCGATCGAACCAGGCGAGCGCCTGTCCAGCGGCGAGCACCACCATTGCGCCCGCCGACCGCGCCGGACGACCGGCGTGGTCGGGCCACGCCAAGGTGCCGCCGTATGGCTGGGCGGGATCGGTGGCGGCCAGCACGATCGGTTGTGGCTCGGTCTCCGGATGCAGCCCGTCGGGTCCCTCGCGGAGGCTGCGCAACCGATCGACAGCGCCCGGCAGGCTGAACTGAGCCGCGCCGAGACCGTTGACGAAGTAGCCACGGCGAACCTGTCCACGCTCTTCGAGCACCTTCAACACCCCGTACACCGCGCTGAACCCGCCGACCACACCCTCGGCCGCGACCGCCTCGCGGGTCAGCACGCCGTGGCGCTCGAGCAACTGCAGCGCACTGGCGTGAGCGATGGCCGTCGGGGTCGGGCGGGGCACCAGCAGTGGGGCGACGAGGCTCCAACGCCCCGCACCTGCCGGCGGACCGAGCCGGGTCAGCCGACCGGGACGCGGACGTCCCCGTGTCTTGGCCGCCGACGAGCGCTTGGTGCCTCCACTGATGGCGGCGCGCAATGGCGCCAGTGAATCGTTGGTGACCTCACCGGCCCAGACGAGGTCCCACAGCGCCGTCAACAGCTCGGTGTCGGTGGCGGCGAGATCCGCGGTGCGGATCTGACCCCAGAAGATCGCACCGGACTCGCGCAGCCTGCCGCGGATCGCTTCATGCAGTGCGCCGGTCGGTGGATCGACCGGCTCCAGCGCGTTGGCGAGCAGCGGGAGCTGATCCGCGAAGTAGAGCCGGACCCTGCCGTCGCCGGAACCGATGGAGCCGGCGCCGACCCACACGACCTCGCCGCTGGTGCAGAGCTCATCGAGATCGGTGGGCCGGTAGCCACGGATCCGGATCGGAAGTATCTCGGTCTCGAGGGTGGAGGCGACGAGGGCCGATCCCTGCAGCACTCCCAGGGTCTCGACCAGCGCGTCGAGGCCGCGTCGCTCGCCCGGTATGCCGTGCCACAGCGCGAGGAACCGGGCCAAGGCCTCCTGTTCGACCGGCTCGACCTCGCGCCGCAACGTGGCGAGCGATCGCCGGCGCAGCTGGCGCAGGATTTCGGCGTCACACCACTCACGGGCCACGCCGTCGGGTCGGAACTCGCCGAGGACGATCCGCTCCTCGGCCTCCAGCGCATTGAGAGCGCCGACGACCCGCTCCATCGGCAGCCCGAAGCGGCGCGCTGGATCGATCGCGAGGAACGGCCCGTGTGTGCGTGCGTACCGTCGCAGCAACTCCTCGAGCGGACGGGCGACGGGATCGGTGAACGCCATCGGCAGGCCCATGGGCAGCGAACAACCCAGCGCATCGCGATAGCGGGCTGCGTCCTCGGCAGCGATGAAGCGCTGCTCCTCGCCCACCCCGACCTCGATCACGCGCCGTTCCTGCAGCAGGGTGCCCAACCAGGGGCCTGCGTCGCCCTCGCTGCGCAGATCGGCTTCTGCCGCGGTGAGATCGCCGAGACGGCGCAGCACGTCGTGCAGTTCGTCGGCGGAGCGGGCGCGACGCCCGTCGGCGAGGCACTGCAGCTCGAGCTCGAGGTCCGCCAGCACGCCGGGATCGAGGAGCTCGCGCAGCTCCTCGGCGCCGAGCAGGTCGCGGAGCAGATCGCGGTCGAGCGCCAGCGCTGCCGCGCGCCGCTCCGCGAGCGGCGCGTCGCCCTCGTACATGTACGCGGCAATCCAGTTGAACAGCAGGCTCGATGCGAACGGCGACGCCTTCTGGGTGTCGACGCTGACCGTGCGCACCGTGCGACTGCGCAGCTGGCCGAGGACCTCGCGCAGTGCCGGCACGTCGAAGACGTCCTGCAGGCACTCTCGACTCGTCTCGAGCAGGATCGGGAAGCTCGGGTACTTCGCCGCGACTGCAAGGAGGTCGGCGGCCCGCTGACGCTGCTGCCAGAGCGGCGTGCGCCGATCGGGCCGCCGTCGCGGCAGCAGCAGCGCCCGCGCCGCGCACTCGCGGAACCTGGCCGAGAACAGCGACGTCTGGGGCAAGGTGGACATCACCAGCTCGTCGATGTCCTCGGGGTCGATCATCAACTCCGCGAGCGGCAGCTCGTCGGCGGCTTCGGGCAAGCGGATGACGATGCCGTCGTCGCCCCACATCGTCTCCACCGCCATGTCGTAGCGGTCGATCAGCCGGCGCTCGATCGCCATCGCCCACGGCGCATGCACCGGAGTGCCGAACGGGCTGAGGATGCACACCCGCCAGTCGCCGATCTCGTCGCGGAACCGCTCGACGACCACGGTGCGATCGTCGGGTACGACTCCCGTGGCCTCGGCTTGCTCGCTGAGGTACATGATCACGTTGTTGGCTGCGAGCGGGTCGAGGTTGTAGTGGCTCACCAACCGGCCGGCGGCCTCGACCTCCGGCAGCCCACGGATCTCGCGCACGAACGCGCCCAGCGCACGCCCGAGCTCCAGCGGTCGGCCGGGTCGGTCGCCGTGCCAGAACGGCATCTTGCCCGGCTGTCCCGGCGCGGGCGTGACAACGACGCGCTCGAAGGTGATGTCCTCGATCCGCCAGGTCGACGCGCCGAGCAGGAAGGTCTCACCCGGCCGCGACTCGTACACCATCTCCTCATCCAGCTCGCCGACGCGTGTGCCGTCGGGCAGGAACACGCCGAACAGACCGCGATCGGGGATGGTGCCGCCGCTGGTGACGGCCAGCCGCTTGGAGCCATCCCGGGCACGGATCGTGTGGTTGATCCGGTCCCACACGATGCGCGGGCGGAGCTCGTTGAACTCCTCACTCGGATAGCGACCGGCCAGCAGATCCAGCGTGTTGTGGAGCAGCTCGTCGGAGATGTCGGCGAAGCACGCGCAACGCCTCACCATCGCCGCCACTGCGTCGACGGAGACCTCGTCGGGCGCGGCAGCCGCGTAGGCGACGATCTGTTGCGCCATCACGTCGAGCGGGTTGCGGAGGTACCGAGTGACCTCGATGTCGCCGTCGATCATCCGCCGGGTCACGATCGCTGCCTCGAGCAGGTCGCCACGGTGCTTGGGGAACAGCTTGCCCTTGCTCGGCTCACCGACCTGGTGGCCGGCTCGGCCGATGCGTTGCAGACCTCGGCTGACCGAGCCCGGCGACTCGACCTGGATGACGAGGTCGACCGCGCCCATGTCGATGCCCAGCTCGAGGCTGCTCGTCGCGACGATGGCGCGCAAGGTGCCGCGCTTGAGTTGGTCCTCGATCACGATCCGCTGCTCGCGCGCCAGCGAGCCGTGATGGGCGCGCACCAACTCTTCGGTGAGCAACCCTGTGTCGCGATCGACCCCGATGCCGGCTTCCTGCGCGGCCT
>JAOBWO010000423.1 GCA_025463415.1 Acidimicrobiales bacterium
GGTGTACCTGTCCACCAAGAACACGATCCTCAAGGCCTACGACGGGTCGTTCAAGGACATCTTCGAAGAGGTCTACCAGACCGAGTTCAAGGCGGAGATGGACGCCGCCGGCCTCACCTACGAGCACCGCCTGATCGACGACATGGTGGCGTGTGCGATGAAGTGGGAGGGCGGCTATGTCTGGGCCTGCAAGAACTACGACGGCGACGTGCAGTCCGACACCGTGGCCCAGGGCTTCGGCTCGCTCGGCCTGATGACCTCCGTGCTGATGACACCCGACGGCAAGACCGTGGAGGCCGAAGCCGCGCACGGCACGGTCACCCGCCACTACCGCGAGCACCAGAAGGGCAACAAGACGTCCACGAACCCGATCGCCTCGATCTATGCGTGGACCCAGGGTCTCAGCTACCGCGGCAAGATGGACGGCACCCCCGAAGTGGTCGCGTTCGCCGAGGCGCTGGAAGCCGTCTGCATCGACGCAGTGGAAGCCGGCGAGATGACCAAGGACCTCGCTCTGCTGATCTCCAAAGACGCTCCCTGGCTGAGCACCGAGGACTTCCTCGACGCGCTCGATCGTCGCCTCCAAGAAAAGATGGCGTGACCGTCCGGGCGGTCTTCTTCGACTGGGGTCACACCCTGTTCGACACGGCCGGCAGCGTGGAGTTCGTCGTCGACTGGACGCTGCGCAACGGTGGCGTCACCGATGGTCCGTCGGCCGGTCCGGACCCCGCCGACGTACGTGCCCTCTGGGATCACGCCCGCCGACGTTCGCGAACACCGGAGGAGATCGTCAAGGGACGCGACAAGAGCGCGGCGATGCACCGCGAGTGCTGGCTCGCGCTGTGGTCCGAGCTCGACGCGCGCTGGCCCGGGGTGGCCGCCGCGCTCTACGAGTTCGAGACCTCCGCCGCCGGCTGGACGCCCTACGTCGACACCGAGGAAGTGCTGCGCGACCTCCACGAGCGCAACATGCCCGTCGTGATCGTCAGCGATGTGCCCTTCGACCTGCGTCCGATCCTGGCCCACTACGGCCTCGACGGGCTGGTGCACTCGTTCGTGCTCAGCGGCGAGCACGGCACGATCAAACCCGAGTTGGAGCTGTTCCGCATCGCCCTGCAGACCGTGGGCGTGGAACCGGACGAGGTGCTGATGGTCGGTGACAACGCGGCCAATGACGGTGCCGCTGTCGAGATCGGCATCCGTACGTTGCTGCTGCCGGCTGTGCCGAGCGGTTCGCCGCGCGGCCTGTGGGCAGTCGCCGATCTGATCGACGGATAGCAGCGGTCAGGCGCGCTCGTTGGCGAGGTCGCGCGCGTACCCGGTGTCGAGATCGGCCCGTACCATCTCGGCGGTGACACCCGAGGCGACCACCTGCTGGGCGACGAGGATCTCGGCACCGTCGGGAGCGTCTGCATAGGTGTCCCAGCTGGCCGGGTCCCAGATCCGGCTGCGCTGCATCGCCTTCGCGCAATGGATGTAGGTCCCCGTGACCTCGACGACGATGGCGACCTTCGGCGGCTTGAGCCCGACGGTGAACCCTTGGAGGATCGTCGGCTCGGTGGACAGGCACGCGCGTCCGTTGAGCCGCACGGTCTCGCCATGGCCCGGCATCACGAACAACAGGCCGACCTCGCCGTTCGTGACGATGTTCTCCAAGGTGTCGAGTCGGTTGTTCCCGGACAGGTCGGCAATCGCGACGTGCGTGTCATCGAGCACTTGGACGAAGCCGCTGGGGCCGCCCCGCGGCGAGACGTCGGCGGTGCCGTCGCCGCCCACCGTTGCGACCAGCACGAAGGGCGAGCGGACGATGAACTCGCGCGTCGCGTCGTCGATGAGCGGTCGCTCCTTGTCGATGACGAGCTGGTGCGGCATCCGGTACAGCGTGCGCAGCTGCTGCACGTCGGCGACGATGTGCGTTGGATCGAAGACCATCCGTGCAGCGTAGGCGCGCTCGTTCGCGCACCTGTGAGACTGGCCGCATGCGTGCTGTCGTGCTTCGAACACACACCGGTCCGGACTCGCTCGTGATCGAGGACGTCCCCGACCCGATCGTCGGCCCGGACGAGGTGTTGGTCGACATCCGTGCGGCTGCGCTGAACCGCGCCGACATGATGCAGACGATGGGGCTCTATCCGGACCCGCGTGGCACGACGCCAGAGATACCCGGCATGGAGTTCTCGGGCCACGTGGCATCAGTGGGCAGCCGTGTCCGGGGATGGAAGGCGGGCGACGCGGTCATGGCGATCGACGCCGGAGGCGCCTACGCCGAGCGGATCGCGGTGCACGAACGCCAGCTGATGTCGGTGCCGGCTTCCGTGGACGTCGGTGACGCTGCGGCGATCCCCGAGGTCTACCTCACGGCCTGGGACGCGCTGGTCGTGCAGGGCGGGCTCACCAGCGGTCGATGGGCGCTCGTGCACGCCGGCGGCTCGGGTGTCGGCACCGCCGGCATCCTGATCGCCAAGGCGATCGGGGCGCGGATCGCTGTCACCTGCAGCGCTGGCAAGGTCGCTGCGTGCCGGGAGCTCGGCGCCGACGCGGTCATCGACTACGGCGCCCAGGACTTCGTCGCGGAGACGATGGCGGTCACGAACGGTGCCGGCGCCGACGTCATCCTCGACGTGATCGGCGGCGACTACGTCGACCGCAACATCCGCTCCATCGCGACCCAGGGACGGATCATCCAGGTCGGCCTGATGGGTGGCGGCGCGACCGAGGTCAACGTCGGGATGTTGCTCGGCAAGCGGGCCGGCATCATCGGGACGACGCTGCGCGGGCGGCCGCTCGAGCAGAAGGCAGCGCTGACCCAACGGTTCGTCCGCGAGGTGCTGCCCCTGTTCGACACCGGCGCGTTGCGGCCGATCATCGACTCCCGGTTCCCGCTCGAGCGCATCGCCGACGCGCACCGCTACATGGCGACGAACGCCAACACCGGCAAGATCCTGGTCGACGTCGTTTGATCGTCTCGCGCGCCGTCGCCGGCGCCTCTCTGGCCTACCGCGCGCTGAGGTCGACGTAGTCGCGAGCGTCTTCGCCCGCGTACCACTGACGGGGGCGGCTGATCTTCTGGTCCTTGTCGGCCAGGAGCTCCTGCCAGTGCGCGAGCCAGCCGACGGTGCGCGGGATCGCGAACAGCACGGTGAACATCGCCACCGGGAAGCCCATCGCCTGGTAGATCAGGCCCGAGTAGAAGTCGACGTTCGGGTACAGCTTGCGGCTGATGAAGTAGTCGTCGGCGAGGGCGACCTCTTCGAGCTTCAGGGCGATGTCGAGCAGCGGGTTGGTGCCGGTGACCTCGAAGACGTCGTACGCGGTCTTCTTGATGATCGTGGCCCGCGGGTCGAAGTTCTTGTAGACGCGGTGGCCGAAGCCCATCAGCCGGCTGCCCTTGCCGCTCTTGACCTCTTCGATGAAGGCCGGCACGTTGTCGACGTGGCCGATCTCGGTCAGCATCCGGATGACGGCTTCATTGGCGCCGCCGTGCAGGGGACCGTAGAGCGCTGCCGCGGCAGCGGCACACGACGAGTACGGATCGACGTGGCTGGAGCCGACCACGCGCATCGCGGTGGTGCCGCAGTTCTGTTCGTGGTCGGCGTGGAGGATGAACAGCACGTCCATCGCCCGCTCGAGGCGAGGGTCGAGCTCGTAGTCGCCGATCTTCCACATCATCTGCAAGAAGTTCGCGGGGAAGCTGATGTCGTTGTCCGGGTAGACGAACGGCAGACCGGCCGAGAAGCGGTAGCACATCGATGCCAGGGTCGGCATCTTCGCGACGAGGCGCAGGATCTGCTTGTCGCGGCTCTCCTTGCTCTCGATGTCCTTGGCGTCGTTGTAGAAGGTTCCGAGCGCCGACACAGCGCTGATGAACATGCCCATCGGGTGCGCGTCGTAGTGGAAACCGTCGACGAAGCGCTTGCGCATGTTCTCGTGGATGAACGTGTGGTGGGTGACGTCGTGGGTCCACGTCGTCAGCTGCTCGGCGTTCGGCAGCGCACCGTTCAGGAGCAGGTACGCGACCTCGAGGTAGGTGCTCTTCTCGGCCAGCTGCTCGATCGGATAGCCGCGGTAGCGGAGGATGCCGGCGTCGCCGTCGAGGTACGTGATCGCGCTCTTGCACGCCGCCGTCTGCATGAACGCGGGGTCGTAGATGAACAGCGACGGGTCGAGCTCGCGGACCGCGGACGCCGGGAACACGCCGCCCGTGATCGGTACCGTGACCGTCTTGCCGGTGCGGTCATCGGTGATGGTGATGGTGTCGGGCACGTTGCTCCCTCGGGTGACACGGATGGATCGTCGGGGCTTGCTCCCCGAGCCGAGACACTAATCCGGTGTGCTCGTGACCCGCCTATTCCGTGTGCACCCGAGATCGGAACGTCCTGTTCGGGCCCGAGATCAGCGGTAGTAGCCGATCACGTCGACGATCACCTGGGTGCTTCCGCCACCGCCGGCCTTGACCTTGATCTTCCCCGTCGCATCGACGGCGCTGACCGTGGTGACCGCGACCGTCTGTCCTGTCGCGGACCAGTTGAGGTTCGAGCTGCTCACATCAGCCACTGCGTTCGAGAACACGGCCAGGAACCCACCATTGACCGTGCTGTCGATCGTGAGGCTGATCAGCGCGCCGGTAGCACCGGCAGGGACTGCCGGTGTCGCCGTGGTGCCAACGAAGCCGGAGGACAGGGACACAGTGCGGGTCGAGTTGGTGAGGACACCGTCGCCCCCCACGACCGGGGCCTTGCCGGAGCGGGAGTCGTACACCCGCACGGGTGCGGCAAGGAGGTGGAACTGACCGGCCGTCGTGGGTCCACTCAACTTGCGCAGCGTCCCGGGCGTGCCATCGGCGACGACGTAGTAGACGTCGCCCTCGTCGGTGGACACGATGTCGCCGACCTTGTGGGCGATCGTCGCGAATGTTGCGGCAGGCCCACTGGTGAGCACGTTGATGGCTGCGCGGGCGCCCTCGAAGCGGCCGCCGATCGTTCCTGGGCTGCTGAGACTTCCGTATCCGACCACACCGGCGTGATCCGGCCATTGCGTGTAGGCGTAGACGCCGTTTCGTGCTTTGCCTGTGTCCGAGGCGAAGCCTCCGAGCGCAGCTGGGTACCTCGTACTCGCGCTGGTCGCGGTCCATGTGGTGCCGTCCTCGAAGAGGAAGGCCACACCCGTGGCATCTGTGCCCGTGAACGACACGCCTGTCGGGGTCGTCCCCGTGTTCTGCGTGGGCGCGCCCAACGTGCTGACGTCGGTGCCGATCTTGATGAAATCAGTGTTGGCTGCCGCTGCGGGACGGGCGAGCACGGTGGCACCAAGCGCCGCTCCGGCGGCTCCGATGCTGACCTTGCGGAGGAGGTCGCGACGACTCGAGGGCGCAGCGATCTCGGGCTCGGCAACCTCTGCTTTCAGCGAGCTGAGCTCTGCTTCCAGGCGGCTGATGCGGTCGTTGAGGTCGTTGAGGTCGTTCATTGTTCGGCCTTTCTCGATGGGTCTGTGGGGGCAGACTGCGATTCTGGTCGCTCGGGCTGATGATCACAAGGCTCACGCCTCCTGGCCAAGGTCGGCGGGTGGTCTGTGCCGAGGTCGATCAGAGCGGCGTGTTGCCGTGCTTGCGCGAGACGAGGCGCTCTCGCTTGTCGACCAGTGCCGCCAGCGCGTCGCAGATCGTTGCCCGTGTGTCGGCCGGCTCGATCACGCCGTCGATGTACCCGCGCTCGGCGGCGATGTACGGGTTGAGCAGGCGCTCCGCGTAGTCGGCCTCGAACGCGGCCTTCTGCTCAGGCGTCGCCCGGCGCTGCAGGATCGCGGCGGCCTGGCCCGCCCCCATCACGGCGAGCTCGGCCCACGGCCAGGCGATGCAGAGGTCGTTGCCCATCCGCTTGCTGTCCATCAAGATGTAGGCGCCGCCGTAGCTCTTGCGCAGCACGACGCAGATGCGCGGCACCGTGGCGCGCCCGTAGGCGAACACCAGCTGCGCCCCGTGACGGATCATGCCCCGCCACTCCAGGTCCTTGCCGGGATAGAAGCCCGGGGTGTCGACCAGCGTCAGGATCGGGATGTTGAACGCGTCGCAGAACGCGACGAACCGGGCGGCCTTCTGCGAGGCCGGGATGTCCAGCGTGCCGGCCAGCGAGATCGGCTGGTTGGCGACGATGCCGACCGGTTGACCGGCGAACGTGGCGAACGCGGTGACGACGTTGGCAGCCCAGCGGGCGCGGACCTCGAACATGTCGCCGTCGTCAGCCAGGGCACGGATCACGCTGCGAACGTCGTAGGAGCCGGTCGAGGTCGGCGGGATCAGGTCGCCGGCCTCGGGGGTGAGCCGGTGCGGATCGTCGTCGGTGGCGAACCGCGGCGCTTCTTCGTCGTTGTTGTCGGGCAGGTAGGAGAGGAGCGACTCGACGAGCGAGATGGCGGTGGCGATGTCGGGTGCGACGAGGCTCGTCGCTCCGCTGTAGCGAGCATGGCTCGCGGCACCGCCGAGCTCTTCGTTGTCCATCACGACGCCCGTGAACTCGGCCACCATCGTCGGCCCGCTGACGAAGGCGTAGGCCGCATCGGTCATCACGACGAAGTCGGCGATGCCGAGCAGCAGCGCCGGACCCGAAACGGCTGGACCGTCGACGATGATGATCGTCGGAACGACGCCACTGCAATCGGTGAGCGCCTTGGCCGCCAGTCCCCACCCGTGCAGTGCGCTGAAGCCCTCTGCAATGTCGGCACCGGAGGAGTCCATCGTCGCGACGAGCGGGTAGCCCTTCGTGCGCGCCGTCCACGCCGCGGCCTCGATCATCGACGATGCAGCCGAGGACAGCGCACCCTTGCGCACCGCGGCGTCGACGTCCAACCACACCACCAAACGGCCACCGAGCTCGCGCACGTCGACTCTCGCCGCGCCCGGCACCTGGGCTCGGATCGGCAGGGGAGCGCTGAGGCCGGGTGACGCCATGGCCACGACTGTAGGTCTGCCGGCCGGGGGCCGCAGCTTCCGGATCGGTTCGGTCAGTTCAGCTTGCCCAGCGGGAACGCGTCGGTGCCGACGTAGACCCCGTGCTGCAGGGCGCCTCGGGTCTCGAGCGTCTCGCGCATCGTCTTCAGCATCGCCCGCGTCGGCGCTCCGGGAGCCGGACGACGGCGCTGCACCCAACCGACGACGCGTCGCGGCAGCTCCGGCACGATGATGCGGGTGAAGTCGCCCTTCAGCCAACGCGGCACGGCGGTGGACGGGACGATGGCGGGTCCGTAGCCCTCCATCGCCAACGAGGTCAGCAGGCGCACCCCGTCGATCTCGGCCTGGGCGCGCAACGTGGTGCCCGCCGCGACCGCAGCACGGTCGAGGATGCGTCGCATGACGGTGCCCTTCGGCGGGATCAGCAGCGGCTCAGCGGCAACGCGCGCCAGGGACAGCTCGCTCTCCTGCGCCCACGGATGGCCGTTGTGGACCAGCACGATCAGGTCCTCGGCGAAGAGGGGCTCGATGGTCAGCTCGGGATCTTCGACCGGGAGGTGCACGATGCAGGCGTCGAGGTGACCGGCGGCGAGCCGGGGGAGCAGGTTGGTGGTGCTGCCTTCGAAGATGGTGACGTGGACGAGGGGGTGGTCGTGGCCGACCATCGGCAGGAACTGCGGCATCAGCCAACGCGCAGTCGTACCGATCACTCCCAGGCGTGAGTCACCGCTGACCGAATCGCCGCGGCTGGCCATGTCCGCCGAGATGTCGTCCATCTCGCGCAGGATTCGTCGCGCCCGTTCCACGACCTGGCCGCCGTCTTCGGTCAGCCCGCCGCGCTGGCGGTCGACCAGCGTGACGCCGAGCTCTTTCTCGAGCCGAGCGATGTGCCCGGACACGTTGGATTGCACCGTGTAGAGCGCGCGAGCAGCCGACGAGAACGACCCGTGGTCGGCGATCGCGACGAGGGCGGAGAGTTGGCGCAGATCCATCTCCAAAAAAGATACCAAGTATCTTCACGTTCTTCTTGCAAGATCACTCGTTCACGTGCATACTTTCACATACATCGAAGCGGCTCGTTTCCCCCAACGAGCTGCTCGACAAGAACCCACAGATGTTCCCCCAACATCTGGGTTCCAAGGTTGAGAGGTCCCGCTTCCCCCAAGCGGGACCTTTCCCGTTTTCGGGCCGGATCTCGTCCGGGGTGCTGGTCGTCGGCTGCGTAGGATGCCCGCATGACCTCCGGTGCGGCGTTCTTCGATCTGGATCGCACACTGCTGGCCGGAGCATCGGGTGAGGTGTTCAGCGGCGCGATGCGCACCGCAGGGCTGGTCAGCCGGACGATCCCGGGCGAGAAGTTCCTCTACAACCTGTTCAACACCATCGGTGAGACGCTGCCCAGCATGGCGCTCGCGCGGCAGGCGGTCACGCTCGCCAAGGGCCGCCAGCAGCACGTCGTGCAGGAGGCCGCCGCTGCCGTCGCAGCCCAGCTGGTCGAGCGGGTGCAACCCTTCGCAGCTGGCCTCTTCGCGGAGCATCGGGCTGCGGGCCGGCCGATCGTGCTCGCCACCACCACGCCCTACGACCTCGTCAAGCCGTTCGCCGACCTCCTCGGCCTCGACGACGTCGTCGCGACGCGATACGGCGTGAACTCCGACGGCAGCTACGACGGCACGCTGTCGGGCCCGTTCGTGTGGAGCGCCGGGAAGTTGGCCGCCGTGCGCGAATGGGCCGACCGTCATGGCACCGACATGGCGGCGAGCTATGCGTACAGCGACAGCGTGTACGACACGCCGTTGCTGGCCGCCGTCGGTCATCCGTTCGCGGTCAACCCCGATCCGCGGCTGCAGCTCCTCGCGGCCGCGCGACGCTGGCCGGTGCTGCACCTCGACGTCCCGCCGGGCGTCGGAAAGGTCCCCGTCGTGGGCCTCGAACTGCAGCGGCTCGCGCTCGCGTTCACCCGACCGTTGTTCTTCCCCTACGCGCGCTTCGACATCAGCGGCGTCGAGAACATCCCGGCGTCCGGTCCGGCGCTGCTGTGCGGCAACCACCGCAGCTACTTCGACGTCGCCGCCATTGCGCTGACGATCGCCAAGACGGGCCGCACCGTGCGCTTCCTGGGCAAGAAGGAGGTGTTCGACGCGCCGATCGTCGGTCAGATCGCCGCTGCGATGGGCGGCATCCGCGTCGAGCGTGGCACGGGAAGCGACGAGCCGCTGCGTGCCGCTGCCGAGGCCTTGGCTGCCGGGGAGGTCGTGGCGATGATGCCGCAGGGCACGATCCCGCGGGGGATGGCCTTCTTCGATCCCGTGCTGAAGGGGCGTTGGGGTGCCGCGCGGCTGGCCACGATGACCGGAGCCCCCGTGATCCCGATCGGGCTCTGGGGCACGGAGAAGGTGTGGTCCCGCAACGCGAAGCTGCCGAACGTGCTCAACCTCGCCGATCCGCCTCTCGTGACGGTTCGCGTCGGCCCTGCGGTCAACCTCAAGCACGCGAGCGAGGATGCGGACACCAAGAAGTTGATGAAGTCCATCACTGCCCTCCTGCCCCCTGAGGCGCGACGGCGGTACGAGCCCACCGACGCCGAGCTGGCCGCGACCCTGCCGTCGGGGTACACCGGAGATCCACGAGCCGAGCACACCAGGCGCCCGGGGAAGGACCGATGACCCTGATCGCACTGCTCCACGGGCCGAACCTCAACCTGCTCGGCCAGCGCGAGCCACACATCTACGGCACCGCCACCATCGACGACTACGTGGCCGCTGCCACCACCGCAGCTGCGGCCGTGGGCCTCGAGCTCGAGGCGTTCCAGACCAACCACGAAGGCGCGCTCGTCGACGCGATCCACGCGGCGCGCGTGCGGGCGGCGGCCATCATCATCAACCCCGGAGCGTTCACCCACTACGCGTGGAGCCTGCACGACGCGCTGGCGGCGTTCAGCGGTCCCGTCATCGAGGTGCACATCTCCAACCCGAACGCGCGTGAGGCGTGGCGGCACACCAGCGTCGTCTCCCCGGTCGCCACCGGCACGATCGCCGGTCTGGGCGTGCACGGCTACGAGCTCGCGGTCCAGGCGATCGCCCGCCGCCTGGACGTCGCAACTCGCGCATGACGCCGCTCGACCACCCATCGCGACTCGCGGCGATCCGTCGCGATCTGCAGGAGGCGCCGTTCGACCGGCTGCTGCTCACCGGACGCGAGAACATCCGCTGGTTGACCGGTTTCAGCGGCTCCAACGGTTGGGTGGTCGTCACCCCCGATGATCTCGCCGTGATCACCGACGGGCGCTACGGCGACCAGGCTGCAGCACAACTAGCAGCGGCCGGCCTCGACGGACGGATCGATGTCGGGAGCACTCGTCGGGCGATGACCGACCACCTCGCCAACGCGGCCGGTAGCGGCCGCCGGCCGGGCTCGAGGCTCGGGTTCGAGGGCGCCCACATCTCCTACGCCGAGCACGCCTCGCTCACCGAAGCGGTGGACGTGGAGTGGATCGCGACGTCCGGTGTCGTCGAAGAGCGTCGGCGCACCAAGGACCGCGGCGAGACCGAGCGGATGGAACGTGCGTCGGACATCGCCGACATCGCGCTGGCCGTCTCTCTGCCGTTCCTCGACAGCGAACCGACGGAGGCCCAGTTCCGCGACACCCTCGAGGCGGCGATGCGCCAGCACGGCGCCGACGGCCCCAGCTTCGACACGATCATCGCCGCGGGCCGCAACGCTGCGCTACCGCACCACCACCCCGATGACACCCGCATCGTCGAGGGGATGACCGTCGTCATCGACTTCGGTGCGCTGTACGACGGCTACCACAGCGACATGACGCGCACGTTCACGATCGGCGACCCCTCGCCGTTGCAGGCCGAGGTGTACGCCGTCGTGCTCGAGGCGCAGCGGGCCGGTGTCGCCGGTGTGCGTGCGGGCGAAGGAGGTCGAGCACTCGACGGCGTGTGCCGCGACAGCATCGCCGGCGCGGGTTGGGGCGAGTGGTTCACCCACGGCACGGGCCACGGGGTGGGCCTGCAGATCCACGAATCGCCCTGGTTGACGCAGTCCTACGACGACACACTTCGGGTCGCGGACGTCGTAACTGTCGAGCCCGGCGTCTATCGTGAGGACTTCGGCGGCGTCCGGATCGAAGACATGGTGGTTGTCACCATCGATGGATGCCTGCCACTCACCAAGACGCCCAAGGATTCACCATGCCTGCAATCACCACCAACGACCTGAAGAACGGGATCACGCTCGAACTGGACAACGGCCTCTTCCAGGTCGTCGAGTTCCAGCACGTGAAGCCGGGCAAGGGTGGTGCCTTCGTGCGCACCAAGCTGCGCAACCTGAAGAGCGGAAACATGCTCGAGCGCACGTTCAACGCAGGCATCCGTGTGGAGCAGGCGATCCTCGAGCGCGCGGACATGCAGTTCCTGTACAAGGACGGCGACGACTACGTGTTCATGGACACCGAGTCGTACGAGCAGATGTCGGTGCGCCCCATCGCGCTCGGCGACGCGGCCGACTACATGATCGAGTCGATGATGGCCCAGATCGCCATCTACCAGGGTGAGATCGTGTCGGTCGATATCGCGGCATCGGTCGAGCTCGAGATCACCGAGACCGAACCCGGTCTGCAGGGCGACCGTTCCACCGGTGGCCGCAAGCCGGCCACGCTGCAGACCGGCAAGGTCGTGCAGGTGCCGCTGTTCATCAACATCGGTGATCGTGTCAAGGTCGACACGCGCACCGGTGAGTACATGACGAGGGTCTGAGCCGTGGCTCGCCGTGCCCGCCCACTCGGCGAGGAAGACGAACGGTCCGACGCGCGTGAGCGTGCCCTGATCCTGCTCTACGAAGCAGAGTCGAAGTCGATTGCCCCGAGCGATGTCGTCGAGGGTCAGGTCCTGCGTCCCGACGAGCTGACCAAGAGCCTCGTCGTGGGCGTGCAGAGCCGAGGTCGTGAGATCGACGATCTGATCGCGTCCCACTCCAAGGGATGGACGCTGCAGCGCATGCCGACGCTGGATCGCAACATCCTCCGGATCGGTACGTTCGAGCTGCTCGGCCGTCCCGACGTGCCGGTCGCGGTGATCATCGACGAAGCCGTCGAACTGGCCAAGCGCTTCTCGACCGACGATTCGGGCAAGTTCGTCAACGGGGTGCTCTCGGCCGTGTCGGCCAAGGTTCGCGCCCCGCGCTGAGTGCACCCCTCGGCACCCACGCCGGTTGCTAGCGTCGCACCGATGGGCGAGCACCCTGCGTCGCCGAACGGGCCAGTGACGGCAACCGTGACAGCGAAGGTGCCAGAGAACCTGCCAGTGCCAGAGAACATGTTCGCCACGATCGGCGGCGCGACGACTCGACTCCGGACTGCTGCGCGGCGCTTCTCGCGCAGAGCGCTCGCGCCGCGGCTGCGCGACGAAGCCTGGCGCGGCCAGGCGCTGTCGCTGGCGGCCGCGCTGGGGCTGATGGTCTTCATGGTGCGAGTCCTGGCCGCCGGCTGGCCCAAGCGGTTCGCAATCTTCTTCCCCGATTCGTTCTCGTTCATCCACGCCGCCAAGTTGACCCCGTTCTCGCCTGCCTTCTATGCCGCCGAGCGGCCGATCGCGTTCCCGACGGTGCTGTTCCTGCTGGGGAGGAGCACGCTGGTCACGGTCGTCGTGCAGACGTTCCTCTACGGGCTCGTGTACCTGCTCGCGGCAACCACGGTGTTCACCGTGCTGCGCCAGCGCGAAACCCGGATCATGATCGCGCTCCTCGTGCTGAGCATCGGGATCGAGCCGCGCTTCGCGCTGTGGACCACGCACATCCTCAGCGAGTCGCTGGGCATGACGCTGGCGGTGGCCTCGGTGCTGGCCTGGTGGTGGTTCTCGGCCCAGCCCGGCCGTCGCCGCCTGCACCTCGCGGGGATCGCCACGATCGCGTGGCTCACCGTGCGGGACAGCAATGTGCCACCCTGGCTCGCCGTCGGTGTGCCGGCGCTCTTGATCGCATCGTTCTGGTGGCGAAGCGCCGACCGGGACCTGCGCCGCGCGATGCGGATCTGGGGAGTGGTCACGCTCGTCGTGTGCGTCGGCGTCACGCTGACCCAGTCCGCGAACGGTCGGAACCGCTACGCCACCATCAACAACGTCGGCAGCCGCGTGCTGCCCGACCACGAGATCACCAAGTGGTTCGCCGACCAGGGCATGCCGGTCGACGATGCGTTGCTGGAGCGCACCGGCTCGAACAGCTTCAACGACAATTGGGACATGCTCACCAGCCCGGACCTGACCACGTTCCGGTCGTGGGCGGGCAGCAGCGGTCAGCGGGTCATGTTGGAGTCGTACGCGAGGTTCGCCCCGCACTGGATCAACCAGCTGTACGGCGACCTGCCGATCCTGTTGCGTGCCGACCAGAGCAGCTACGACGCCTTCACCGTCGCGAAGCGCCTGCCCGACGCCGCGCCGGCGCAGATCAACGGGCCCACAACGCGCAAGGGTCTGCTGATCTGGACCGTGCTGGCAGTCGCCGGGCTCGTCCTCGCTGCGAAGCGCGGACGCGGGGCGCAGGCGAGCGTGCTCGGGTTGCTGCTGGCCTCCACGTTCGTCGATCTGTACATGGCGTACGTCGGCGACTCCGTGGAGGTGCAGCGGCACATGGTCGGGCCGCTGTCACGGATGGCGCTGGTGATGGTGCTGTGCCTCGGCGTCGGTGCCGACTCCTTGGTCGAGTCGATCCGCGTCCGTCGCGTTGCCTCACGCGACATCGACGCAGAACACGTCGAGTTCGTCGATGTCGTCGAGCCCGACCTCGACGAGGTGCACGGGTGACCGTCACTCGCGGTTGGCGACGCCTCTGCCTGTTGGCGACCGTGTTCCTCGTCGGTGCGATGGTGGTGGCCGCGTTCTTCCACAACGAATTTCGATCGCAGAACTGGGATCCGATGCAGACCCGGGTCTACGTGGACCGCACGATTCGGTTCGGGGGGACGTTTTACGAGAACGGACTGGTCAACAAGGGACCGCTCGAGCCGTTCGTCTACCGCCTCGCTGCCGCGGTCACGTCATGGGACGGTTTCTGGTACGCGATCTCGGCGATCGTGCTCGTCGTCAGCGGCGTGCTGGGCTGGGCGGCGAACCGCACGACGCAGTTCTTCGGCGGTCACCGGATGCTCGGCATCGCCGTCGGGATCGGCGTGTTCTACCACTTCGCGCTCGGCAACGCGGACTACGCGGGCGTGCTCTACAGCCGCAACATGATCATCGGCCTCTATGCGGGCGCGTGGCTGATCGGGTTGTCACCGCGCTGGTGGTTGCCGGGCCGCGCGAGGTGGGCAGCGGTTGCGGTCGGGGTCCTCCTCGGCCTCGGGATCCAGACGCTCTTCGTCGGCACCATCGCCGCGATCGGGGTCGGGTTGCTGGCATTGTCCTCGATCGACACGGTGGACGACGACGATGAATACCGCGCGAGCCGGCGGCTCCTCGTCATCACGCCGATCGCGGTCTTCCTCCTCGCGCCGGTGTACTACGCGATCCGGGGCCGGTTCGACGAGTTCTGGAGCAGCTACTGGACCTACAACGTGTACCAGAACGTTGCCACCGGTCGAAGCTTCGCCAACCAGCTGGTCTACGGCCGAGACGTCGCGCTGCGGTACTACCGCGCCTGGCCGGTGTCGTTCGTGATCGTGATCGCGTTCGTCGCCATCACGCTGGGGCTGTGGCGGGCGATGTCGCGTCGCGAGCGCTGCACCCACCTCGCGCTCACCGTGTGGTTCGTGGGTGCATGGGCAGAGCTTGTTGTCGGGCAGCGGTACTCGACCCACTACTTCTCGATCCTCGCCCTGCCGACAGCGCTGATGGCCGCTTCCGTCGTGGGGCACATGTATCGCCTGATCGCGGCTCAACGCGGTGACTTCCGATCGGCGGTCGCGTGGCCGCTCGTTGCGGCCCTTCTCGCGGTGGCGGCGGGCGGCGGCGGCCACTTCACGCTCGGCCTCGAAGCGGCCAGCAGCTACTCGTCGGTGCACCAGACAGCTGTCGAACGTGCCGCGACCCAACCGGGCACCCAGCGCACGGTGCGCGCGATCCTCGACCTCGTCTCCCGGCCCGACGATCCGTTGCTCGTCTGGACCGAGTTCCCGTGGGAGTACCTGCAGTTCCACCGTGTCGCCGCGACGCGCTGGATCTGGAAGAGCTTCATGCTCGGCCAGATCTACCTCGGCCGCAGCAGCCCGGACTACGTGCTGCCGACCACGTGGCAGTGGTTCGCCGATGACATGGCCGAGTCCAAGCCGGCCGCGTTCCTCGAGGAGACAGCGCTGCCGCTGACCGGGGGCACCCCGTTCTCCGCGTACGTGCAGCACGACTTCGAGCAGGCCTACGCGGGAACGGACTACAACGTCTACCTCCGCACGGACGCAGCAGGGGAGATGCTCCGTGGCGATCCTGGCACCACGCTCACGCCCAGCCGGCCCGCCGGCTCGGCATCGAAGTGGACCGTCGGTCGCGGCACGGCAACCCTGGCCGCATCGTCACCGTCGCTGACCGACGTGCTCGCGTTGAGCAACACGTTGTGCACACGGATATCCGGCACCTACGCCTCCACGCCAGGCGTCGGAGGGTCGTTCCTCTCCTTCCGCTTCGACGCTGCTGATCCAACGGTGCCGAACATGCGCCTGAACATCGCCGATCGGCAGATCTTCTCCGGTGACGACGCGGCGGTGTTCGACACCACGTACCTCGACGAGCCGGACGCGATCGACTCCACTGCCGACACGGCGTTGGGCCCGGACGACACGGTGCTCGCGCCGGACGCCGAGACGCCGCTGCCGGACCGCACGGTCATCACGGCTCCCGCCACGGCCGACACGTCCGCACCCGATGCCGCCGTGGGTTCGAACGACACCGGCGCCGCGGACGTCGCCACCCACCACTTCGCGCTGGTCATCGGCAAGGATTCGGCAGCGCTGGTCATCGATGGCGCGATCCACGCCGCGGTACGGATCACCGAGCAGACCAAGGTCTCGCTCGAGGTACGCGCCGGCGGAGTGCAGCTGGGTGACCTCCGGCAGGGCTCTCCACCACCGAACAGCGGCTGCGGCTGAGCGGGTGAACTGCTAGTGTTCTGACAGCCGTGAAACGTGTCCCGAGAGGCTCGTACGGAGGAGACCATGAACGCATGCCCGATTCGAACCTGAATGGCGCGACGCCCCCGCCCGGGGGCTTTTCCTTTTCCCAGCCCGGGTCGGTGCCGGCGGCCGACCAGCCGGCACCTGAGCAGCCAGCCCCTGAGAAGCCAACCGCTGAGAAGCTCGTGCTCAGCGCGGACGACGTGCGCCGGGCGATCACGCGGATCGCTCACGAGATCATCGAGCGCAACCGCGGCCTCGGTGGCGTCGTGCTGATCGGGCTGCAGCGCGGGGGCGTCTGGATCGCCGAGCAGTTGGCCGAAGCCATCTCACGCATCGAGTCGGCGACGGTGCCGGTCGGCTCCGTCGACGTGTCCATGTTCCGCGACGACATCGGGCTGCGGCCGATCTCGCCCGGTTCGGTCACCGAGATCCCGGTCGCCCTCGATGACGCCGTCGTCGTGCTCGTCGACGACGTGCTGTACACCGGCCGAACCGTGCGTGCCGCGCTCGACGCGGTCAACGAGTACGGACGCCCGCGCATGGTCCAACTCGCCGTCCTCGTCGATCGCGGGCACCGGGAGCTGCCGATCCGACCGGACTTCGTCGGCAAGAACCTGCCGAGCAGCAGCGAGGAAGACGTGCGCGTGAGCCCCGACGGGGTCACCATCGCCGAGCGGGGAGCAGCACGATGAAGCACCTCCGCTCGATCGACGAGCTGGGCCCGGACGGTCTGCGCCACCTCCTCGACCTCAGCGACCACATGGCGGAGATCAATCGCCGCCCGATCCCGAAGGTGCCCGCGCTGCGCGGCAAGACGGTGGTCAGCCTGTTCTTCGAGGACAGCACCCGGACCCGGCTCAGCTTCGAGACGGCCGCCAAGCGGTTGAGCGCGGACACGATGACGTTCAGCGTCGGCACGAGCAGCGTCAACAAGGGCGAGAGCCTGCGCGACACGATCGAGACCGTCGCCGCGATGGGGGTCGACGCGTTCGTCGTGCGCCACAAGAGCAGCGGTGTGCCGTGGCAGATCTCGCGCTGGACGGAGGCGAGCGTGATCAACGCCGGAGATGGGTGGCATGAGCACCCGACCCAGGCCTTGCTCGATTGCTACACGATCCGCACCGCGC
>JAOBWO010000424.1 GCA_025463415.1 Acidimicrobiales bacterium
GTCGGACGGATCGAGTCGGTCTGCGGTGACGATCGCGTCCCCGGCGCGCGGGATCTCACGGATGTCGTCTACACGGTCGAGTTCCGCTCCACCGATCTGTGGGGCACCGGCACCGAGCCACCGTTCAGCGTGCTCGTCGACCTGTTCGAGGACTACCTGGAGCCCGTCGAGGAGTCGGCATGACCGACCACGACCACGACCACGACCACGACCACGACCACGACCACGACCACGACCACGACCACGATGGGCACGACCACTACGCCACGCCTCACTCGCGCCGGCCACGGTCCGAGTTCGAGCTGCGCACGATGGCCCTGGAGGCAGCGCTGACCGAACGCGGCCTGGTGAGCACGGACTCGATCGACAGCTTCGTCGATCACCTCGAGCACCAGATGGGTCCGCACCACGGCGCGCGTGCCGTCGCCAGGGCGTGGGTGGATCCGGGCTTCAAGGAGCGGCTGCTCGCCGACGGCACCGCCGCGCTGGCCGAGCTCGGCATCGGCGGCGCGGAGGGCGACAACATCCGGGTCCTCGAGAACACCGCCGATGTCCATCACCTGGTCGTGTGCACGCTGTGCTCGTGCTATCCCTGGCCGGTGCTGGGCGCGCCGCCGATCTGGTACAAGAGCTTCGCCTACCGGTCGCGGGCAGTGGCCGAGCCTCGGGCGGTGATGCGCGAGTTCGGGCTGGAGATCGATCCAGCGGTGGCCGTGAAGGTCTGGGACTCCAGCGCCGAGGTGCGCTACCTCGTGCTGCCCGAACGTCCGGCGGGCACGGAAGCCCTCGACGAGACCGCGCTGGCCGCGCTCGTCACACGCGACTCGATGATCGGCGTCGGCGTGGCCACGACCCCACCCGTCGCCTGACCTGCGCCCGCTGGCCCATCTGAGCTCGGACGCTCACGTCCGTACGGGCAGGAGGATCTCGATCAGCTCGTCCCAGCACGCACTCGTGACATCGACGTCGGCGAGCAGGACACCGGATGCGTCGAACGATCGGATGCCGTCACCGAGTGATGAACGGCGCAGCTCGACGTGGGCTCCGGCAACGAACCCGGCGTCGTCGCCGACGTGTTCGACGATGACGCGCGTGATCCGGTCGAGGGTGCGCTCGTCGGTCGCGACCGGCATCACCTCGATCGGCTGACCGCGCTCGACGTAGCGATAGGTGGCAGCCTCGGTGCCGGTCGTGCGGAGATCCTCGGCGTCCACATCGACGCTCTCGACCACCGTCCGCTCCAGTGCCACCACCCACGACTCGTAGTAGGCGCGGTCCGGGTCCTCGGCGAGCGCCGCGATCAGCCGGTCACGAAACGCACTCCAGTCGAGGCCCGCGCGGCGGACGAGGTCGAACGCCAGCCCGAACGCCCGGCCCTGCCACGGCTCGGCGAACACCGGCTCGCCGTCGTGGGTCGGCCACGCTGCCGCTCCCTCCAGTTCGAAACCTTCGCCCGACGTCGCAGCCACCACCCCAGAGTACGGTGAGCAGTCGTGACGCCAGCACCTCTGCCACTCCTGCCGAACGCCCCGGGATGGTTCCGCCGTGCGCTGGCGGTGCCCTACGAGGACGGCACGGTCAGCGTGGCAGGCGCAACGATCCACTACGTCGCATGGGGTCAGCGGGGTCGCCGCGGGTTGGTGTTCGTCCACGGCGGCGCAGCCCACGCGCACTGGTGGTCGCACGTCGCCGCGACGTTCGCCAACGACTTCCGCGTCGTTGCGATCGACCTGTCCGGCCACGGCGACAGCGATCACCGCGACGAGTACACGCTCGAGTGGTGGACGGACGAGGTCGTCGCCGTCACCGCCGCTGCCGGCATCGACGAGCTACCGGTCGTGATCGGGCACAGCATGGGCGGAATGGTGACGATCGCAACGGCCGCGTTGCACCCAGGCCTCGTCGAGGGCGTGATCATCTGCGACTCCCCGGTCACCTCGCCGGACCCCGAGGTGAGCGCGCATCGCACGAAGGACGCGTTCGGACATCCGCGCACCTACGCCACCATCGAAGAAGCGCTGGCCCGGTTCCGCACCGTGCCCAGCCAGCGCAACGACCTCGACTTTGTGATCGACCACATCGCCCGACGCTCGTTGCGCAGCACGCCGGGTGGCTGGCAGTGGAAGTTCGACCGGCGGATCTTCGACTCGTTCCAGGACGGCATGCGATCGATCGCCAAGCCCCACCTGTCGAAGCTGACGTGCCGGTTCGCGCTCCTTCGTTCCCAGTACGGCCTCGTCACGCCCACCATCGGCGCCGAGATGTACGAGGACCTCGGGCGCAACGCACCGGTGATCGAGCTGCCCCAGGCGGGACACCACCCGATGCTCGATCAGCCGCTGATCCTGCTCACCGCGCTGCGCACCCTGCTCGCGGACTGGGATCACTCCGAACCCAGGGCTGCACTTCAGGGCTGAGGCGGCAGCTTCCCGGATCCCACGAGCGCGGCGACGGCCAGGTCCAGGAGCGGTTGCTGCGTCGCGAGGATCTTCGTCGCGGCGAGGTCGAGCGGGAAGTACTCGGCCCGGTCGACCTCTGGAAAGGCGCGCACGACACCGGACCTCGGCGGCCAGACCAACTCGAACGTGTTGCTGACGACGGCGGCCGTGTCGATCTCGCCGAGACCGCACCACGCGGTCACCCGCTTGCCCGCCTTCTGAACGACGTCGCCGATCGGGATCAGCCCCGCGTCCGGGCAGTCCGTGCCGAGCTCCTCGCGAAACTCCCGCCGCGCGACCTCGAGCGGGTCCTGTCCATCGTCGATCTCGCCCTTGGGTATCGACCAGGCGCCCAGGTCCTTCTTGGCCCAGAACGGCCCGCCGGGATGGACGAGCAGCACCTCGGGTCGACCGTCGACGAGACGGACCAGCACGATCCCCGCGCTGCGGCGTTCAGGCATTGAGCAGGCCGGCCACGCCGGCCGCGTCGGCGCGGGCGTGATCGCCGTCGAGCACCTCGCGCCAGCCCCGGGTGCGGAACATCACCACCGATGCCATCACCGCCACCGCCACGCACGCCGCCAAGAACGCCACGCGCATGTTGACCCAGTCGCCGATGATGCTGATCCACAGCACACCGATGCCGTAGCAGAAGCCCATCGCCGCCTGGGTGATCGACAGCACTCGCCCGCGCTGGCCGGCAGGGGCGTCGCGCTGCACGATGGCCATGGCGCTGGTGAAGATGCTCGCCGAGCCCGCGCCGAGGCACAGCACAGCGACGCCCGCGACGATCGTCGTCGGCGCCAACGCGTAGACCCCATATGCGACGACCAGCCCGGTGGCTGCCACAGACACGGTGTGGCCGCGGCCGTGTCGGGCAGCGAGGATGGTGAACAGCAGGCCGCCGATGATCGCGCCGACGCCCTGCACCGCGCTGAAGGTTCCGGCCATGCCCGTGCCGCCGCCGAACACCTCGCGGGCGTAGATCGGGATCAGCCCCATGAACGGGCCGACGCACAGGTTGAGGATCATGATCATGACGATGCCGTAGCGGCACCCAGCGGCGCGGCGCACCTCTCGCCATCCCTCGCGCATCCGCTCGACGACGCCCTCTGCTTCGGAATCGTGGGGCATGAACGCGCGGCGCAGCATCGACACGGCGACCGCCATGCCGGCGAACGAGATCGCGTTGAACCCCACTGTCCATGCCGGACCGACGACGGCGACGAGTGCGGTGCCGAGCAGCGGACCGAGGATGCGTCCGCCGTTCCACGAGTAGATGCCGAGGGCGACCATCGCCATCAACTCCTCGGGCGGCACGAGGTCGGGAAGCATCGCCGAGTACGCAGGCTGGCCGAGCGCCCCGCCGGCGCTGGAGAACACGATGATCGCGGAGAGCGCCAGCGGATTGCGCACCCCGGCGGCGAGAACGACCGCAAGCACCGCCGTCGCGGCGGCCTGGAGGCAGAGCGCCCCTGCGAACACCCGGCGACGGTCGTAGCGATCGGCGAGCAGGCCACCGAT
>JAOBWO010000061.1 GCA_025463415.1 Acidimicrobiales bacterium
GTGGACCTACGACCTCACCGGTCGCCTGCTGGGCGCGCCGGCGATGGAGCGCACCGAGGCCTTCGACAAGAAGGACTACCCGCTTCCGCCGTTGAAGGTGGAGCTGTGGCAGGGGTTCGTCTTCGTCCACTTCGACCTCGACGCCGCTCCGCTGGCCCCGACGCTGGAGACGTACACGCCGTACCTCGCCAACTACGACCTCGAGACCGCCGTGTGCCCGGGCACGTTCACGCTGACGGACCTGCCCTGGAACTGGAAGGTGATGTTCGAGAACTTCAACGACGGCTACCACGCCAACCGCTTGCATCACACGATCCAGGACTTCTGTCCGAGCGAGTTGGCGGCGTTCCCCGTGCCGTACTCGGACGCCGCGAACGTGATGTTCCGTACCAACGGCTACACCCACATCGACGGCGGGTTCAACGCCACCACCAAGGCGCTGATGCCGATCTTCCCGAACCTCACCGAGGAGGAGCGCTGGCGATCGACGTTCGCGATGATGCCACCGTCGCTGTGCTTCGGCACCGCCCCGGATCAAGCGTTCTTCTTCATCATCCGGCCCAAGACCGCCGACACCATCGATGTCGAGATCGGCTACCTCTTTGACCCGTCGGCGCTCGAGCACCCGATGTTCGATCACCTGTTCGCGATCAGCGACACGGGCGTGCAGGTGTTCGTCAAGCAGGACCAGGACGCCACCACCAAGGTGCAGCGCGGGATGCACAGCCGCTACGCGGCGCGCGGTCGGTACTCCTGGCAGGAGGAGTGCCACGTGCAGTTCAACCGCTGGCTCGTCAACCGCTACCGCAAGCACTGGCCGACAGCGGCCGCGTCCGATGTCGCGAACGTCGCGGCGGTGCTGTCGTGATCGCCGCCGCGGTGCCGCCCGTGTCGGCGATCGCCGATGTGCTTCGGTTGTGGGGCATCGACGGTTGGCTCACGCCGCCGCTGGCGCCGGTCGTCGCGGCAGACGCGCCGATGATCGGCCAAGTGATGACGGTCTCGATCCTCTCCGGCTCTGCCGGCCCCGGCCTGGCGCCGCTGTACTCCATCCTGTCCAGCGAGCTGTCCGGTCGATTCGTGGTCATCGCCGGCGGCACGAACGTCGACGGCGCAGTGTGGGGCGAGATCATGGCGACGGCTGCGGCAGCCAACCACGCCGGCGGCGTGCTCGTCGACGGACTGGTCCGCGACCTGCCGACGATGGCAGCGATCGGATTGCCGACCTACGCGTCGGCGAGCTGCGTCGTCGGCCCGAACGGCACGGCGCACGCAGTCGAGGTCGACGGCACGATCAGCATCGGCGGAGTCGGCATCCATCCCCTGGACTCCGTCGCCGCGGATGCGACGGGCTGCGTGCGCATCCCGCACGCGCACCTCGACGAAGTGCTCGAGGCATCCCTGCGCTACGCCGCTGCCGAGGACCGGGTGGTGCACGCGCTCGCGGCCGGTGAGCCGCTGACGAGCGCGTACCTCCACAAGAAGACCGTTGTCGACGAGCTGAGGAGGTGACCCGGCACCAGACCTGACCCGCCTCCGTGCGGACCGCCTCGGCGACCAAACGCAATGAACCGAATGACTGAACCACCACATCTCCAAGGGGGAGACACCATGATCACGACCAACCTCAACCAGAACCCGCCCGGCAGACGTCATCGACGGACCATGTCCGCGATCGGCGCCCTCAGCGCACTGAGCTTCCTCGCCGCCGCCTGTGGCAGCGACAAGGCCGCGTCGCCGTCGACCACCGCTGCTTCTGCGGCCACGACTGCCGGCAGCACTGCGGCCAGCACCGCCGACACCACCGCAGCATCGACGGCCGACACCACCGCTGACACGACGGCGGCATCCTCCGGCGACACGACGGCGGCATCCACGGCCGACACGACAGCAGGCTCGACGGCCGACACAACGGCTGACACGACCGCCGATTCGACCGGTGGCTCCACCGCCGACACGGGTGCGGCGACTGCGTTCGACCTCGACACAAACGGCGACGGCAAGGTCGTCATCGGCGTCGCCACCCCTGGCCCGCGCAACGATGGCGCGTACTACCAGGCGTTGGTCGACGGCGTGACGGCGTTCTCCAAGGCGCACAACTTCGCCGACCCGATCATCGTCGACAACATCAAGGCCGAGGAGGCCTCGAGCCAGCTCGACGCCCTCGCCCGCCAGAACGTGGACATGATCGCCGTGGGTGCCGGCGAGCTCGGCGATCCGCTCGCCGACCTCACCGCCAAATACCCGAAGATCGTCTGGTACTGCAACTGCGGTGCCGGCCACGAGGCGCTGCCGAACCTGATCCAGTCCGGTGACGACGGCTCGGAGATGGGCTACTCGGCCGGCGTCGCCACCGGTCTGCTGATGCAGGCCAAGGGCGTCACCAAGGCCGCGATGATCGGCAACAACAACTTCAACTTCGAGATCGAGGCGTTCGAGTCGTTCAAGCTCGGCCTGGCATCGATCGACCCGTCGTACGAGTGGACCTCCGTGGCCACGAACTCGTTCAACGACGTCGCGGCAGCCACCGAAGCGTTCACCAACCTCAAGGACCAAGGGGTCGGCGCGATCTGGCCGTACCTCGGTGGCGCCCACGAGGCAGTCGTGAAGCTGTCCAACGAGGCCGGCATCATCACGATGAGCGCGGGTTCGTCGAAGGCATGCGAG
>JAOBWO010000063.1 GCA_025463415.1 Acidimicrobiales bacterium
CTGAGTGTGAGCTCTGCCATGTCGTTTCCGTTCTGGTGTGCGCGGCTTAGAGCCGGGCCTTCAACTGGTCGAGGCGGGTACGGACGCTGCCGTCGATGACGGTGTCGCCCACGGTGGCGATGATCCCACCGAGGACGGAGGGGTCGACGACCACTTTGAGGTTGACCTGCTTGCCGGTGGCGTTGGCCAGGGCAGCACGGAGGCGGTCCTCCTGGTCGGGCGTGAGCGCGACTGCGGTGCGGGCCTCGGCCACTTCGAGGTTCTTCGAGCTGCTGGCCCGAGCCACCAGCACGTCGATGATCGCGGGCAGGTCGCTGCCGCGGCCGGAGCCGACCACCATGCTGACGAGCTGGGTGGTGGTGGGGGTCGCCTTGCCGCCGAGGAGGTCCTCGACGATCGCCTGGCGCTTGGCGGCAGGGATCATGTCGTCGGTGAGCGCGTTGCGGAGCGCATCACTGCTCTCGTAGCTGCGGGCGAAGCGGAACAGCTCGTCTTCGACCTCGTCGAGCGAGCCCTCGGCCCGAGCGATCTCGAAGAGCGCCTTGGCGTAGCCCTCGATGCGTGCGTCGTTCATGCGGATGCGCTCCCTGCCATCGAACCGGCCCTCTGGATGAAGCTCTCGATCAGCTGCTGATGGGTTGCGTCGTCGATCGACTCGGCGACCGCGCGCTCTGCAGCGGCGGACGACAGCCGGGAGATCTCAGCCCGGAGCTCGTCGCTCTGACGGCCCTTGGCGGTCTCGATGTCGGCGGCCGCACGAGCGTGGAGCTCGGCGATCTCGTCGTCCAGCCTCGTGTTGAAGTCGGCGACGAGCGCTTCGGCCTGCGCAGCTGCTTCGGCCAGGAGGCGTCCGCGCTCGGCACCGATGTCGCCGAGCGCCTGACGGATGTCCGCGGCCTCGGTGGCCGATGCCGACTTGTCGTCGGCTGCGCTGTCGAGCTCCTTCTGGATCTTGGCCGTACGAGCCGCGAGACCCTTCGTGAGCGCCGGCCCGGCGAACTTGGCGAGGATGACGAAGATGAGGATCGAGGCGAGACCGCCGTAGATGATCTCGGCCGTCTCGGGGAGGAAGGCGCTGTGGGTGACGATGCCGTTGCTGTCGACCGTGACGGTGTCGTCCATCAGCAGGTGCCCGATGCCGGCGTGGATGACGGTGTGGATGCTCATCGGTTCGCTCCTGCGCTCATGACCTCGTCGACGACCCGGCTGACGACTGCCGTGTCGGGTGCTTTGCCGACGGCCAAGGTGATCGCGTTGGAGCTGACGTCGGCGACGGCGCCCTGGATCTGACCCTGCACAGCCGCCCGAGCGGCGTCGTTGTCAGCCGCGGCGGCCGCACGCATCGTGGCGATCTCGGCGTTCGCCGCAGCGATCCGCTCGGTGCGCTTGGCTTCGAGCTGCTGACGTGCCACGTCGACGGTTGCCGCCGCTTCGGCCTTGGCCGCAGCAAGCTGCGACTGGTAGGCGGCGACGTCGGTCTTCGCTGCGATGCGGGTCGCGTCGGCCTGCTCGTGGTCCGCCCGGATGCCGGAGTAGCGGGCGTCCATGCCCCGCTTCAGCCTCGGGAAGGCGAGGTAGCGCATGATCAGCGCGAACACGATGAACGCGCCGGCACCCCACACGACCTCTTTGAGCTCGGGCACGATCGGGTTGGGCCCGGGCGCAGCGGTGTCCTTCGTGGCGGTGGCGGTGCCGTCCTTGGCGACGACCCCATCGGTGCTGAGGGTGGTGTTCGCGTTGGTTGTGGTTGTCTCTTGCGCAGGTGGTGTGGTGGGCGGCACGGTGCTCAGGTGCACCGTGAACGCCTCACCGACCCGGGTGACGACTGCTGTCAGCACGTCAGCTCCTTGTGGGAGTGGCCCGTGAGGGACGTGGACGGATGGATCAGAGACCGATGAGGATGAAGACCACGAAGCCGATGAGGGCCAGGGCTTCGGTGAACGCGATGCCGAGGAACATGGTGGTGCGCACCATGCCGGCTGCTTCGGGCTGACGAGCCATGGCTTCGACGGACTTGCCGACGAGGTAGCCGATGCCGATGCCAGGTCCGATGGCCGCGAGGCCGTACGCGAAACCGGCGCTCGACGCGGCAGCTTGGGCCTTCAGTTCCGTCGGGGTGCTCGTCGTCGCACCAGCGGCCTTGACGAGGTGGCTCATTGCTTCCATGTTGGGTATTTCTCCTGTGTTGGGCTCTCGGTTGGGAGATCTTGCGATGTACGGATGTACGAACGGGTGAGCAGAACGCTCGGGATCAGTGGGCGTGCGCTTCGTTGGCTTCGTCGCCGTGGCCCTCGATCGAGGTGCCGATGTACACCGCGGTGAGGATGGCGAAGATGTAGGCCTGCAAGAAGCCGACCAGGACCTCGAAGCCGGTGAGGAACACCAGCATGAAGAACGGGAGGATGCCGCCGATGTTCAAGAACGGCTGGTGGGTCTTGGCCTGGAACATCGCCTCGCTGAGGAGGGCGAAGGTCACGAGGAGGATGTGACCGGCGAGCATGTTCGCGAACAGTCGCACCGTGAGCGACAGGGGCCGGACGATGATCGTCGAGAAGAACTCGATCAGGCCGACGAGCGGCTTGAGCGCGATCGGCACACCAGGAGGCCACAGGAGGTGGCCGAAGTAGGCGCCCTTCTGGTGCTTGAGGCCGGTGCCGATGAACACGATCCAGACGAGCAGGGACAAGAACAGCGGGATCGCGATGCGAGCCGTGGCCGGCATCTGGAACAGCGGGATGATGCCGGGCACGTTGCAGAGGTAGATGAACACGAACAGGCTCAGCAGGAACGGCGTCCACTTCAGCCCCTTCTTGCCCATGGTCTGCATGACCACGCTCTCCTCGATGAACTCGACGATGATCTCGGCCAGGTTGCGGATGCCGGTGGGGGCGACCGAGGAGTCCTTCGAGCCGGCGAGCAGGAAGATGCCGGAGCCGATGACGGCAGCGAGGACGGCGATCAGCGCGATCTTGTTGAACGAGGGGAAGATGTCCTGCCAACGCAGGATCTCGTTGATCTTGGGGAAGTCGAGTGCGAGCACAGTTCTTTCCGTTCTGCCGACGGGCGATTCAGTTCGAGCGGGAGGGCTTGAGGCCGGGGTAGGCCAGTGATGCAGCGACGTACTTCAGTTCCCACACGAGGAGACCGAGGTGCGTCACGATGACGGTCAGTCCGAGCGCTGGACGAGACATCCAGCTCGCGTCCTTGACCAGGACGAAGGCGAGCAACACCAATCCGAGGCGGATCAGGTACCCGAAGAGGATGGCACCCATCATCAGTCCGAGTGAAATCCGGGCCGTGAAGGCGATCAGGCCGGCAGCGATCGCGAAGTTGACGAGCACCAGCGCAACGCCATAGGCGGACGACCAGACGCCGTGCATGCCCCACGCCGCGCCACAGATCGCGATCAGCACCGGGGCGACGATGAGGCCGCGGCGGATCATGTCGCGCGAGATCTCGACCTCGGGCGATGCGCCCTCCAGTCGCACGGTCATGGCTGGCCCGGGCTGGGAGGTTCCGGGGGCGTTCGGGCCAGGTGTGTGCGGTTCGGTCATCACCGGCTGGCCGCCTTGCCCGTGCGGGTGTTGCGGAGGCGGTCTTCCTCGTGCTGTTTCATCCGCGCGTCGTAGCTGTACCACATGCTGGCGAACTGGCCGATGAGCGCGATCACGACGAGCGTGATCATGAACACCGGCGTGGTGCCGAACCAGCGATCGAGGAGGTACCCGACGCCCAGGAACATGAGCACGAGGATCGCAAACTCCATACCGCGGCCGAGGCCGTCGTCCGAGCTGGTGCGCTGCTTGCGGGGAAGGAGGTCCATGAGTGGGCGTGACGTCTCG
>JAOBWO010000447.1 GCA_025463415.1 Acidimicrobiales bacterium
TCTGAAGCGTCCGAACCGGCTCGCAGTCAGCCCTCGGCGGAGCGCTTGCGGCGCTCCGTCTTGGGCTGCAGCGTGCGCACGAACGCGACGCCGATTCCCACCCACCGGGTGAGGTCGCGCGTCGTGCGCACGTTCGCGGTGTCGACACGCAGCCAGCCCTGCATTTCCCTGCCGCTCATCACCATCGGCTCGGCCTTGCCGCCGGCCAAGAGCCGGTCGGCGTCTGCCGGGTCCACACGCACCATCAGCCCGCCCCGTCCGCTGGCCGCCACGGCCATGTGGCCGTCGACGAGGAACGCCAACCCACCGAACATCCGCCGCTCCTCGACACCCGTCTCGGTGCCGAGCAGCTCTCGGATGCGGTCGGCCACATCTTGCTCGTAGGGCACGTCGAGACTCGCTCAGCTGCCGAGCGTGGCTGCGTAGAGATCGGTCAGTGCCTGCCAGTGGCGGGCTTCGGCTGCGGCGTCATACGTGGGCATGTCCGTCACTGCGAACCCGTGGAGCGCGGCGTAGGTCTCGATGGTGTGCTCGACCCCGGCGTCGGAGAGCGCTGCCTCGAGGCGCGCCTCCTGCTCCGGCGGGAACGAGCCGTCGTTCTGCGCGGCCGCGACGTAGACCCGGGCCCTCATCGAGCCGGCCAGCAGGTGCGGGCTGTCGGGCGCGTCGCTGGCCAGGTTGCCGCCGTGGAACGAGGCCGCGGCAGCGATGCGGTCGGGGAAGTGGCCGGCCGCGTTGAGCGACAGGCCGCCGCCCATGCAGTATCCGGTGGTGCCGACCTTGGTGGCATCGACGTCGGCGCGCCCGGCGAGGTAGTCGAGGAACGCGCCGGTGTCGCGGGCGGCGCCAGCCTTGGTGACACCGCTCATCAGGACGCCGAGCCGTGCCCGCTCGTCCGGGTTGCTAAAGGCAACCGCGAGGTCGAACGGCTCGTACGGGCCGCTGCGGTAGTACATGTTCGGCACGAATCCCACATACCCCATCGCAGCCAGCTGCTCGGCCATCGCGATCATCGACGGGCGGACGCCGCCGGCATCGGAGAACAGGATGACCGCCGGCCATGGGCCGTCACCGTCAGGTGTCACGACCACCACCGCGCACTCTCCATCGGGGGTGGTCACGGTCTCGTTGCTGGTGCGCATCGCGTCTCCTCGTCGGTTCGCTTCAGGCCGGATCTCAGGTGGTGCTCGTCGGCAGGCACTGGAACAGTGCGAAGCCGACCGGCTGGAGCCGGGGATCGGTGGATTGCGGGCCGGAGTCGACGGCGAGCTGGAGCTGGTCGTCGCTGAGCCGGGAGAGCGCCTTGGTGACGCATTCGGGGTCGAGCGTCGACGCGCCCTGGTAACCCATCACGACGGCTGCGGCCTGCGCGATCAGCGCGGTGTTGGTGTTGATGACCGCACAGTCGAGCACGCTGTTGCCGAGCGCCTCGCCCTCCGGGCTGAGCTGGGGTGAGGTGGCGCCCGGGGCGGTGTCCAGCGTGCTGGCCGCAAGGAGTGCGACGTCGTCGTCACTCAGCTTCGAGACCACCCCGGTGACGCAGGACTCCTCGAGGTTGTACCCGAACTGCTTGCCCTGCCCGAGGGTGTAGCTGACGACGATGGCCCGGTTCGTGCCCGGGTCATCGCTGGCGGTCGCGGGCGTGCCGGTACCGCTCGTCGTCTCCCCGGACGAGCCCGCCGTCGAGCCCGGCGTGGTGCCGGATGTGGTGCCGGTCTGGGCGTCGCTGATGGCCACCGACGTGAGCGGCTTGGTCGTCGTCGCCGACGACTTCGAGCCGGACGAGCACGCGACGCCGGCGGCGGCGAACGCGGTGAGCCCGCCGACGAGGACGAGCCGACGGAACAGGCCGTGCTGGGCGAGGTGCATGGTCTGACCCTATGCGGTGACGAAGGTGCGGGATCATGCGAGGCGGAGGGTGATGATCTGGAACGGTCGCAGTTCCAGGGTGACGTCATCGCCGTCGAACTGCGCGGCGTCGGCCTCGGCATCGAGTGGCATCTCCAAGAAGTTGCACACCGTGACCGACGTCGTCGCGAACGCAGTGGTGATCGTCGTGCGCGTCCGCGCACCCCGCGATTCGTAGGCGCGCACGATGACGTCACCGCTGCCGTCCTCGGCCAGCTTCAGTGCCGTCACCACGACGCCCTGGTCCGACGACGACACCGCGGTCAACGAGTCCGCCGCACCGGCCGCGCCGGCGACGGCGATGACGGGTTGGTTGAGGAGGGCGGCTTCGGCGACCACGTTCGACCGCACCAGATCGTCGAGGTGGGGGAGCAACGAGTAGGTGAAGCGATGATCGCCGCGATCGGCATCCGGGTCGGGGAAGTTCGCGGCTCGCAACAGCGTGAGACGCAGCGCACCACGGTGCACGTCGTGGCCGTACTTGCAGTCGTTGAGCAGCGCGACGCCGTAGTCGGCTTCGCTGACGTCGACCCACCGATGCGCGCAGACCTCGAACTTGGCGGCGTCCCAGTTGGTGCTCGCATGGGTCGGTCGGGCCACGTGGCCGTACTGGATCTCACAGTTGGCAGTGGCGGCGTGGACATCGACCGGCATCGCGACCTTGAGCACCTTCTCGTCCTCGTGCCACTCGATGTCGGTGACCACGTCCAGGCGAGCCGACCCGGCGCGCAGGACGAGGTCCTGCTGGACCCGCGATCGACCGAACGCGCGCACGACACGCACCGTTGCGACGAGCGGTCCGTTGTCGAGGACCTCGATCGATTCCACGTCGGTCAACTCGACGGTGTTCGCGGCGTAGTACTCGTCGAGGTCCCAGGCGTCGTACTCCACCGGGTGATCCGCCGACAGCTCGAGCACGTTCGCACGGTGGCCGGCGCGGACGACCTCGCGATCGACGCGCAGATCGATCAATGACGTGATCAGTCCGTCCGGGTCGATCGTGACCCGAACGAGACCGTTGGCGACGACGATGGAGCCGCCGACCGCGTCGACGATGACCTCGCCCACCGGCGCCGGGACGAGTCCGCTCCACTCGAACGAGCCGACGGACATCGGTGCGATCTCGGCCCACAGCGCGAACGAGCCGCTGTGGAGTTGTTGGACGACGTTCTGTTCGACCTCGATCGCCTCGCGGGGCGCCAGCGCGTGGCTGAGGACGATCACCTCGGCGCGGGCGTGCGGCGCGGAGTTCGCCACGACGACGTCCCCGCCGACCGAGGGTGCGAGCGCGCCCAGCGCTGCGTCGCGCAGCGCGCACAGCTCGGCATCGAGCCGCGCGTACGCGGCCTCGGCGTCGTCGTGCACCCAAGCGATCGAGGAGCCCGGGATGATGTCGTGGAACTGCAAGGTCAGCACCTCGCGCCACGCTGCCTCCAGCTCGTCGTACGGGTAGTCCACGCCGGCCACCGATGCGGCCAGCGTGCCCCAGAGCTCGACCTCGCCGAGCAGGACCTCGCTGCGCCGGTTGCCCGCCTTCGTCTTCGCCTGCGATGTGTAGGTGCCTCGGTGCATCTCGAAGTACAGCTCGCCGACCCACGTCGCCGCGTCGACGTATTCGGCCTCCGCCGCGGCGAAGAAGTCGGCCGGAGATTCGATGCTCACGGTGGGCAGGCCCTCCAGGTTCTGCATCCGTCGATAGCGCTCCATCATCTCCCGCGTCGGTCCGCCGCCGCCGTTGCCGTATCCGAACGGCGCCATCGACATCGTTCCTCCGCCGTGGTCGGCGTAGTTGCGCTCGGCGTGCGCCAACTGCGCCGGCTGCATCGACACGTTGTACGTGTCGACGGGCGGGAAGTGGGTGAACATCCGCGTGCCGTCGATGCCCTCCCACCAGAACGAGTGGTGAGGCATCCGGTTCTGCTTGTTCCAGCTCAGCTTCTGGGTCAGGAACCACTCGGCGCCGCCGAGGCGGAAGATCTGCGGGAGGCTGGCCGGGTACCCGAACACGTCGGGGATCCACACTTCCGGGCACGTGATCCCGTAGTGCTCCTCGAAGAAGCGTTGGCCGAGGAGGAACTGGCGAGCCAGCGATTCGCCGGACGGCAGGTTGGTGTCTGCCTCCACCCACATCCCGCCGACGGGGATGAACCGACCGGCCGCGGCCTGCTCCTGCATGTCGGCGAAGATCGACGGGTAGCGCTCACGCATCCATTCGTGCTGCTGGGCCTGGCTGCACACGAACTTCAGCTCCGGCTCGCGCGTCATCAGATCGAGCACGTTGCTGAACGTTCGCGCGCACTTGCGCACCGTCTCGCGCAGTGGCCACATCCATGCCGTGTCGATGTGCGCGTGGCCGATCGCGCTGATGTGATGTGCGCTCGGCACCGCGGGACGGGCGAGCACGTCGGCCAGTTCGGAGCGTGCGGCGCTCGCAGTTGCGGGCACGTCGGTGAGGTCCAGCGCGTCCAGGGCACGACTGATGGCGACGGTGATCTGCGGGCGTCGCGGAGCATCGAGAGGAAGCTCTTGGATCAACCCGCCGAGCACGTCGAGGTCGTGGACGAGCGCGGACACCTCCGGGTTGAACACGGTCAGCTCGGCCCGCTTCAGCGCATACAGCGGCGTGTCGGGCAACGTCTGCGGATCGCCCAGTGGCGTCGGACGGTACGTCGGCCCGCCGATCATCGGGTTGGCCGCAGCCTCGACGAGGAACTCGAACTGCTCGCCGCCACCGGCTCGTGGCATCAGCGGGATCGAGTGGTTGAGGGGGTTGAGCGCGCGCAGCGGACCCTGCGGTCCCCACCCCAGGCCCTCGGCCTGGAAGCCCGGAGCCAAGCCGAAGCCGAGGTCGATGCGCGCCTCCACCGTCTCGCCCTTCCACGCGTGTGGCACGGTGCCGACGAAGTGGAACCAGGTCGTGCTCCACGCCGGGCCGTATGCGGCGCCGATCTCGAACGGGCGGAACTCGCCGTCGGCCAACGCCAGCACCGCGTCGTCGAACGAGATCGGCTCGCCCGGCACGCTGTACGAGGTGACGGCGAACGGCGCCGTGCGGCCGTAGCGGGCGGGACGGATGCGTTCCATCAGGAAGCGCTCGAGACGCTTCTCGGTGATCGGGTGGCGATCGTGCATGGCGGTGTCCGCTCGCGCTCAGCCGGCGATCGGAGGGCTGACGGCCACCGAACAGGCGATCCGCATCATCTGATCGACGCCGGCGCGCAGCTCGTCATCGCTGATCCGCTCGCTCTCGGTCTCGCTGGCGATGATGTCGCTGACGGTCATCATCGCGACGGCCTCGACCCGGCGGAGCGCGGCGATCGTGTAGAGCACGGCGACCTCCATCTCCACGCCGAGATGGCCACGGTCGCGCCAGCGCTGCATGATGCCCGGCCGGCTGTCGTAGAAGAGGCTGCTGGTCACCACCGAGCCGGCGTGCACGCGCGCGCCCTGTTCGCGTGCCAGGCGGATGGCCAGCTCGGCCAGCTCGAAGGTGGCCGTCGGCGCATGCTGCTCGCCCTGCAGCAACGTGGCCACGGTGGCATCGTCCGGCGTCGCGGCGACGGCCACGAGCGTGTCGCCCATCCGCAGTCCCGGCTTCAGCCCACCGGCGGTGCCGACCCGCACGATGCGCTGCGCGCCGAGTTGGATCAGCTCCTCGTAGTAGATCGCTGCACTCGGCCCGCCCATGCCCACGGATTGGACGCTGATCGGCGATCCCTGGAACGTGCCCGTGAAACCGAGCATCCCGCGCTCCTCGTTCACGCAGCGCGCGCCGGGGTCGAAGAAGGTCTCGGCGATGTGCTGGGCGCGCCGTGGATCGCCGGGCACCAGCACGGCAGACGCGTAGTCGCCGGGTTCGGCGCGGAGGTGGACGGGCATGCCAGCAGCGTACGCGCCCCGGCCACGGCGACCCATGAAACCGCGACCGCGAAAATTCCAACCCGCAAAAGCGGGGGCGGTGCTTCGGCTGACCGCTGCTGCGGCGGCCGCCTCCAACTGTTAGCCGAATGTCGCCAATCTGGCGACATCCAGCTCACGCGGTTCGGGACGCGGCCCTTCTTGGAGGGAATCCGCCGTGGCGGGCGGCCAAAAATCGCCGAGTTCGCGAGCGGCTACTTCAGGAACTTGCTGGTGGTGTTGTCGGCGAGCGCCTTGCCGCCGGTCTGGCAGGTGGGGCAGTAGGCGACGGTGTAGCTGCTGTAGCTGACCGAGCGGATCGTGTCGCCGCACACCGGGCAGGCCTCGCCGACCCGTCCGTGGACTCGACCCGGACGATCCTTCGACGAGCTCATGTCCGTGCGGGTCCGCTCGTAGTCGAGGCCGTCCTGGACGCAGTCGTGGATGGCGGCGCGCACGCGCGCGACCTCGTCCGCCTTGAGCTTGGCGGTGTTCGCGAACGGCGAGATCTTGGCTCGGTGGCAGATCTCGTTGGCCAGCATCCTGCCGAGGCCGGCGATCGAGCGTTGGTCACGCAAGAACCCGTGCAGCCGTCCGGGATGGGCGGCGAACTGGTGGGTCAGACCGTCGATGTCGAGCTCCAGCGCCTCCGGGCCGAGCTTGCTCAACGGCAGATCGACGAGCGCCGTCAGGGTCGGTACGCACCAGACGCCGGCACGACGCTCGGTGCCCTGCTCGGTGAGGAGCAGCGCCGGGTTGGACGGTGCATCGAGATCGGGTTCGAAGACGAAACGCGCCTGACCACCGCGAGGTTTGGCCGACTGCTTCTCGT
>JAOBWO010000461.1 GCA_025463415.1 Acidimicrobiales bacterium
GTTCCCGATGGCCACCGGCCCGGAGACGCCGCTGTTGCCGTTGCCCCACGTGACCGCGCCGACCTGGCTGTAGGCACCGTTGAGCCATTGCGAACTTGGCACGACGTAGTTGCCGTTGGTCAGCCTGATCGCTCCCTCGCGGCCGACGAAATCGTTCGGGTTCGAGCCGACAAGGCTGTTGGCGCCGCTGACGGTTGCGTTCAAGCCAACGGTGCCGCTGACCCACGTTGCCGCGCCCGCGCCGGCGGCGGAGCCATTGTGCCATTGGCTGCTGAGGACGACGAAGTTGCTGGCACCGACCTCGACCACACCGTCGAGGCCGACCTTGTCGCCAGCCGCCGAACCGGCGAGAGTGCTGATCAGAGTCCGCGTCGCGCCGTTGTACAGGTAGACGGCGCCGGCGTCTACGGCGCCGGGTGAATCGAACAACTTGTCGACGACGACGAAGTTGCCGTTGGAGAGCACCAGCACTTGGCCGCCGAACGTGCCGCTGCCGACCGGTCCGACAACGTCGATCGACGACGTCGCCAGCGCGGGCGAGTGGTCGGCGGCGCTGACGACCACGACGCTGGCGAGAATCGATGCGAGGACGAGCCGAACGATCCGCATGACGTGATCCCTTCGCTTCAGGTCGACGACTCGTTGCGTCGAGCGTGCATCTTTCGCGAAGACCATGTCGGCGTACGCACACGGAACGATGGCTGATCGGTTGCCCGGATCGTACTACGAAGTCATAACAGCAGCGATCTGCGCGGCGACCGGCCGTGCTGCACGCATGGGACAGGCTCGTCGGGCTCGTGTCACGATCGCGTTGCGGTTCGCCCCTGTGGAGGATCAAATGCCAGCGGAAGCACCTTGCTCGCCTTGGCTAATGTTCGGTGGTGCCCCCCGGGACCCCTGCGTCATCCATCGATCGATATCTGGGGCGCATCGGGTATGACGGCTCTCGGGAACCGACATTTCCGACGCTGCAGGCGCTCGTGGCGTGTCACACCGAGGCGATAGCGTTCGAGAACCTGACGCCACTGACTGCTGCCGCAGTGCGGCTCGAGTCAGCGGCGCTCGAGGAGAAGATGGTCGCGGACCGACGCGGCGGCTATTGCTTCGAGCACAACCTCCTGCTCTGTGATGCTCTCGAGCAGCTCGGGTTCCGCACCATCGGGCTGGCGGCGCGAGTGCTCTGGAACTGGCCAGAGGGGCTCGGTACCCGCCGCGGACTCACATGCTGGTGCGGGTTGAGTTGGACGACGGCTCCTATGTGGTCGACGCCGGGTTCGGCGGCCTCACGCTCACCGGGGTGCCACGGCTCGAAACCGATGCACAACAGCGCACGCCGCATGAGCCGTTCCGGCTCGCCGCCGCCGTCGTGTCCGATCGTGCCGCGGACCCGTCGCAGGCGGACGGCGAGTTGCAACTGCAAGCGCCGCTCGATGAGCGATGGCGTCCGCTCTACCAGTTCAACCTCCAGCCACAGCAGCGCATCGACTACGAGGTGGCCAGCTGGTACGTGTCGACGCTCCCGACCTCCCTGTTCGTGCAGCACCTGATGGCCGGCCGGCCGACACCGGATCGGCGCTTCGGGCTGATCGACAACACGCTGACCGTGCGCCACCGCGATGGCCCGAGCGAGCGGACCGTCTCGGATCGGTCCAAGCGCTGGAGACCTCGTTGGAGCGCAACTTCCTGCTCGACCTCTCCGGAGTGATCGGCCTGCGCGCTGCACTGCATCGATTCTTCTGAACGAACGAGATAGCACACCGCGCCGACTCAGCACCCGCGCTTGCGTCAGAACAGACTGATTGCTCGGCGCTCACTGGCTCACCATCTCGGAGAGCGCATAACAGAGGCTCCGAAGTGGCCGTCGGCACGCGCTGGAGCGTGGCATAGGTGCGGGTAGAAGACGCAGAACCCGCGGCGTCTATTCGCGCCGAGCGCCTGCATGGCGACGCGCACCGAACGAAGCCTCTTTGTGACGAGGGGGATTTCGGCTGGTCCCGAGGCGCGTTGATGGTGGCCCGTGGCGGGCCGATCTGGAGCGGGATATTGTTGGCGTCGGGTCCGGGAACTGACTTGTCCGAAGTGCCGGTGTTCAGGGTTCAGCCGGCCGCGCAGGACTTCGAGTCGCCCCTGATTGTCGTCCCGGACCCACCGGTCATTGCGTGTTGCGAGCGTCGATCTGGAGTTGCCGCCAGACGGCGTCGGAGATCCCTCGCTTCAGCGCGCAGGGCTTCTTGCGGTCTTCTCCTCGGCCTGGCGGTGCAGGTGGCAGGTGCGCCCGGGCGTGTCGTGGCCGACTTGGGTGACAGCGATCATGTGGATCGCGTGGTTCAACTCGCGGTTGCCTCGCTGGTTTAACGAGCGGCAGGCGCTTCGAGAGTCAACCGACCAGAACCCCGGACGCTAAGACACGCTCAACGTCTGCGATCACTCTCCATCAGGCGCATCGGTATTCAGATCAGAGCAAACGTCCGGAGGTGGGAATCGTCAATCGGATGGGCGTCGGCTCGCCGTTCACCGGCGAGGTGAGAACAACGTCGAGGAGACTCGCCATCGGATCGAGCGCTGGAGCGAATGTGCTGCTGTAGGTCCACTGCCGGCTGTTGCCACCGCCGCCGCCGAAGTCACCGCCGACATAATCCGTCCCAAGATCGTCGGTGGCAGTCCACGCGAGTCCGTCGGTGAGCCGCCGATCGATCACTGGATCTTCGCCGGCGGCTCTGAACTCCCAACGCAAGATGAAGTACGTCGTCCATACCTCGGCGCCGATCATGGTCAGCATCGTGTCCGGCGCAACCTCGAAACTCTGGAGGAGTTCGACGACCCGCTCGGGTCGCGATGATTGCGACGCGAGCGCCTCAAGAATGTGCCGGTTGGGTAGTCGCACGGTGCTCCTCCTGATGTCTCGATGCGGAGCTCTTCGGCGAGACGATAGGCCAGCACAGAATGCTCGCACCGAACGACGTTCTCCACGGAGCAACAAACGAGCACAAGGCGACGCGTCGGCGCTCGCCACTGCTCGGCCAATTTTTGACGCAATCGTTTGGGCCGCTCGCCTTCCGCTGCAGCGTGCCGAGCAACTGTGGGCTACCGACCGGTCGAGCCGTCGATGAGTTCGCGAAGGATGTCGGCGTGGCCCGCGTGGCGGGCAGTTTCTTCGAGGAGATGGGTGATGACCCACCGTAGGTCGGGGACCGGTTCACTGTCGGGAGCTCGACAGAGCTCGTCGAGCGACGACTGCGCGATCAGAACGTCGGACTCGTCGGAGACGGCGCGGTAACGGCGGATCGCAGCTTCGATCGTCGGTTCGTGGTCGCCGACGCCTGTTTCGGCGTGTCCAGCGAAGCGCCGGAGTACCCAAGCGGCTTCGGCGTCTGCTACGTGGTTGATCAACCACAGAAGCGACGTGCCGGAAGCGATCGGCGAAGCAGCTGCCTGGGCGTTGTCGATGCCGTCCAACTTCTTCAGCAGCGAGGCCCGCTGGTACGCAAGCAGCGAGGTGACGACGGCGCGTTCGTCGCCTGTCAGCCGAGGCGGCTTGTGATCTGTCACGACAGCAAGCTATCGAGACGGCCCGTATGGGTGCGCGCCCAGATGCGGGCAATAGCGGCGGCCGACGGTTGAGGCAGTTCACCGGTCCGAGCCGTGCAAGGTGATGGCTGACGGAAGCCTCGACACCGGTGCGCCGCCGTGGATGGTCATGCGGGGTCGTGCATGGAGAACGTGAACATCCGGCGCGGATGGATGCGGGCAAACGTGCCGCCCTCGAGGATCTGGAGCCAGCTGTCGCCATAGCGGGGGAGATAGATGTCGAGCAGCGTCTGGCGGAACTCGGCGTGCTCGGGCGCGCCGACATCGATCACCTCCGCCGTTCCGTGCACCGTGATCGCAAGGTGCTCGCCTGGAAGATGGGTGGCACTGACCTGCGGTCGCTCGCGGATGTGTCGAAAGCGCATGGACTCGGGCGACGACCCGAAGTGGAAGCGCCCGCGATAGAAGACGCCATCGACTGGGCTGGTGATCGGCCGGCCATCGCGCGTCGTGGTGGCGAGCACAAGAAGTCGCATGCCGTCGAGTTCGGATGCGACGGCGACGGCGTCCAGTCGCCGTTCGGGCTCGTGAATGTTGAGCAAGTGGCCAGTGGCGGTCGCATAGCTGTCGTCGATCACTGCCTGCATGTCGGCGAGGTCTTCCGGACGTTCGTGCATAGCGACACCCTCCATCTCTTCTCTGAAGAACACGTGTAGTCTACAGCGTAGAGATGAGCCGCCAATCGACGCAACGAACCGATCCGCTCACCGTCGACGCGATCGTCGACGCGGCGTGCGCGCTGATCAACGACACGGGGCTGGCCGCGTTGTCGATGCGCCGACTCGGCGCCGCGCTCGGCGTCGACCCGATGGCCGTGTATCACCATGTCCCGAACAAGCGCGACCTTCTCTCGCTTGTCACCGCTCGCGTGATTCGGACGATGCCGATGCCCGCAGCCGACGCCCCATGGAAGGAGCGAGTGCAGGGTTGGGCAATGGCATATCGGGATGTCGCCGTGGCCAACCGCGACCTCGTCGCTGCCAGGCTGGCCGACCCGGTCGTTGCCGCCGGCGGCGTGCCGCTCGTCGCGCCACTCGCCGGCGCACTCGTGGACAGCGGCATCGCCCTCGATCTGGTCGAGCCAAATGTCTGGCTCATTGTCGACTTCGTCCACGGAGCGGCGCTCGGCGCCGGGGAACCACGTGATCGCACCGATGAGGACATCGATCCCCATCGCTGGGCGTTCGCCGTGGGTCTCGACACGATCGTCGCCGGCATCGCTGCATGCGCTGCGGCCAACGGTCACAAGGACTCACCGTCGTCAGTCCAGCCCTTGACACGAGCGATTCAACGGCCTTCGCGTCGTTAGGGGGACGCCACTATCGGCGAACTCAACGGGCCGCGCGCGCCAGGCTGACGCTGGACGCCGTAGCGCATCAAAGGGCCTGGTCGCCCCGGCGCACCGAGCGGCGCGCGCGGAAGCGGAGGGCCCGAAGGCCCTCCGCTTCCTGCAGGTGTGTGACGGTCAGCCGTTGGCTTCGGCGGTTTGGCCGGCCTCGGTCGGGTCGTTGGCCTGGTTGGCTGCCGGTCCGCCGTCGCAGTTGGCGCCGGTCTTGGCGTCGATGCCATCGACGCAATCGACTCCGTCGGCTTCGTCGGGCTTGCCGCTGTCGGCGGCGTCGTTGGCGTCCGGTGCTTCAGTGGCGTCGTTTGCACCGGTGGCGTCGGCGGTGTCGGGCGCGTCGGCGGTGCCGCTGGCGTCAGCGGTGTCGTTGGCCTCGGGAGTGTCCACGGTGCCGGATGTGCCGGATGTGCCGGTCGTGTCGGCGGTCGGAGCGGCGACCACAGCCGGCGGCGCTGGCGTTGTCGGAGTGGTGCCGCTCGCTGCGGATGCGATGCCCGCTGCACCGGCGAAGAGGCCGAGGCCGGCGATGGTGGCGTAGGTCGCCTTCTTCAATCGTGATGTCATGGGGGTCCTTGTCTGTGTCTCAGCTGGACGTTCCAACCGATGCGGCCACAGTGCGCTCCGACACCTTGAGCACACCCGAAGCAACCTGAAGCCGTACTTCAGGTCCGCTACAGGTTCGGTCTGGCACGCTGAGAGCGTGCGAATACTCGTCATCGAAGACGACAAACGGCTGGCGGCCACGCTCCGCCGCGGGCTCGAGGCCGAAGGCTTCTCGGTCGACAACGCACTCGACGGCGAACAAGGCCTGTGGCTCGCCTCGGAGGCGGCATACGACGCGATCGTGCTCGACATCATGCTGCCGAAGCTCAACGGTTTCCAGGTGTGCGCACAGCTCCGCGAGCGCGGCAACTGGACACCGATCCTGATGCTGACCGCCAAGGACGGCGAACTGGATGAGGCCGAAGCTCTTGACACCGGCGCAGACGACTACCTCACGAAGCCGTTCTCGTTCGTCGTGCTGGTGGCCCACATCAGAGCCCTGATGCGACGCGTCGCAGGAGAGCGGCCCTCACAGATCACCATCGGCGACCTCGTGATCGACCCGGGCGCGCGAACCTGTCGTCGTGACGGCCACGACATCGTCCTGACATCGAAGGAATTCGCGATCATCGAGTTCCTCGCTCGTCGCCTGGGTGACGTCGTACCCAAAGCCGAATTGCTCGAGCACGCCTGGGACTTCGCGTACGACGGCGACCCGAGCGTCATCGAGGTCCACATTTCCAACATCCGCCGGAAGCTCGACCGACCGTTCGGTACGCGAAGCCTTCGCACCGTGCGCGGCTCGGGCTATCGACTCGTCAACGATCGCAGCTGAGATGCGCGCCCGACGCATGGGACTCCGCCCTCGCATCGCAATCGTGGCCGCCCTGACCGTCGGGCTCGCGCTCGCGATCGGAGCATTCGTGTTGGTCGCCCTGCTGCGATCGCGACTCGATGATGCCGCCACCACCGCCGCCACGCTCCGGGCTCGGGACGTCGCGTCTCTCGCGACCGCTGACACGCTGCCACGACGTCTCGCACTACCAGGAGAGGAGTCAGCCTTGGTCCAGGTCGTCGACGCCAACGGCACCGTGATCGCGTCGACAGAAAACATCGACGGGGAACCGGCAATCTTCAACCGTCGACCCTCAGGCGCGCTAGCCATGGCCTTCACCACTCTGGTCCCCGCGCTCAACGAATCGAACGACATGCGCGTCGTCGCGCTCCGCGCCACCGTCGCCGGCCAGCCGGTCACCGTGTACGCAGGCGAGAGCCTCGAGCGAGCGGAGGAGACCGTCAGCTCGATCACGATGGCGCTCCTCTTCGGACTTCCGGCCGTCGTGGCCGTGGTTGCCGGTGTGACGTGGTGGGGAGTCGGCCGCACCCTCCGACCCGTCCGGGCGATCACGACGACGATGGCAGAAATCACGACGCACGATCTCCACCGACGGGTGCCGCAAGCTGTCACGAGCGATGAGATCGGTCAGCTGGCCACAACCGTCAACCACACACTCGCCCGCCTCGACACCTCCGTCGAACGACAGAAACGTTTCGTCGCCGACGCAAGCC
>JAOBWO010000011.1 GCA_025463415.1 Acidimicrobiales bacterium
CGTGGTGCGTGAGTCCAGGTCGTTGACGCACAGCGAGCCGCCCCAGCCGCCCCAGAAGCACGCGCGCGGGTTCGGGCTGATCGGCACCTCCGGACAGACCAGGCCGTAGCCGATGCCGAGCTTGAACGTGGCCGGCAGGATGAGATCCTTGCCGTAGGTCTGCTCGCGGAAGATCCGCTCGACGCCGGCCTCGGACAGGATCCGCACCCCGTTGCGCTCGCCGCCGTGGCTGACCACCGACTGCGCGGTGGCCACCGAGCGGGCGTTGCCGTGCCCACCGGCGGCCGGGATCTCGGCCCGGCGCCACGGGACGGTCTGCGAGGCAGCGGCATCGAGCGGTGGGTTGGAGAACGTGCGATAGATGAGCGAGTCGTGCGGCAGCGGGTCGGCGCCGGCCAGACCGACGTCGGGAGGGATGACGTGCGCGACGCGGTGGTCCTCCGACGCCGGCGTCCCGATGAAGAAGTCTGCGTCCAGCGGACCCGCGATCTCCGACGCGAAGAAGGTGCCGACGGATGCTCCGCTGACCCGGCGCACGACCTCGCCGACGAGGTAGCCCTGGGTGATCGCGTGGTAGCCGCTGGCGGTTCCGGGCTCCCACCACGGTGCCTGCGCGGCGAGCAGCGACGTGCACTTCTCCCAGTCGTAGAGATCGTCGGCGGCGATCGGCTCCTGCCATCCGGACAGGCCCGCCGAGTGGCTCATCAGATGACGGACGAGCACGTCGGCCTTGCCGTTCGCAGCGAACTCCGGCCAGTAGGTGGCGACCGGCGCGTCGACGTCGAGCTCGCCCCGATCGGCCAACACGAGCGCGCTGAGCGCCGCCATCGTCTTGGTGGTGCTCCAGACGTTGATCAGGGTGTCGCGCTGCCAGTTCTTCTCCACGCCGTCGTCGCCGGTGATCGTGCCGCCCCAGAGATCGACGACGAGCTCGCCGTCGTGAATGACGGCCACGGATGCGCCGACATCGTCGCCGGACACGAGGTTCCGCTCGAACTGCTCGCGCACCGCGACGAACCGTTCGTCGACCGTGCCCTCGATGTTGATGTCCCCCGACATCGGTACCCCCTCGATCATCGGGCCCGAGTGAGCCCGCGCCTATTGAAGCGGCAGGACGATCTCTTCGGCGAAGCGGTCGATCGAGGGCTGGTACGCCGCGGCCACGTCATCGAGGTTGCGCCGATAACCCTTGTTGACGTTGCCCACCGCCCACGGCATGCACATCATCCCGGTGATGCCCAGTTCCTCGCCGGCGCGCCGGTAGATGTCGACGGAGGGGCGCTCGTAGACGCCAGCGATGATCTCGAACTTCGACGTGTCGCGGTCCTGTTGCGCCAGCAGCTCGCGCAGGCGACCGATGTGCCTGGCGGCGTCGTCCCACGGATACGCGTTGCCGATCCAGCCGTCGGCGTACTTCGCTGCGCGCTGCAGGGCGGCCTCGGTGTGGCCGCCGGTGTAGATCGGCACGGGCGTCGTCGGATGCGGCTCCAGCGTCATCGCCGGGATGTCGAAGTGCTCGCCGTGCCACTCGACCCAGCCACCCTTCCACAGCTCGCGCAGCGCGGGGATCATCTCGTTCAACCGCTTGCCGCGGGTGCCGTAGTCCTGACCCTGGAGGTCGAACTCCTCCTTCATCCATCCGGCTCCGACACCGAGGGCGACCCGACCCTCGGCGAGCACTGCCGCGGTGGCGACCTCCTTGGCCACCTGCAGGATCGGCCGATGGCCGGCGATGTACACGTTCGTCGTGAAGTGCAGCTGGGTCGTCACGCTGCTCATCGCGCCGATGAGCACCCACGGATCCGGCCAGGCGGCTTCGGGCTCCCAGATCGGGCGACCGTCGGCATGCGGCGAGTACGGGTACTTGCTCGTCAGCTCCCGCGGGTAGCAGAGGTGATCGCTGACCATCAGGCCGTGATAGCCGGCTTGATCGAGCAGACGGGACACGTGCACCAGCTCCGTGGTGTTCATGAACGCGGTCGCGCACCAGAACTTCATGACTCGCCCCTTTGGTCGGTGTGTCGAACGTGAATGCGTCGGACTAGCGGCTGGCCCGGGTCATGCCCAGGCCCACCGTCGCGACGATGTCGCGCTGGATCTCGTTGACGCCGCCGCCGAACGTGTTGATCTGTGCCAGGCGCCCGGCTTGTTCGACCTCGCCGTGCAGCACGGCACCCGGCGAACCGTGGCGGAGGTGGCCGACGGGGCCGAGGACGCCCAGCAGCAGCTTGTAGACCTCGACGGCGCGCTCGGTGCCGAAGACCTTGACCGAGCTCGAAGCCTGTGGGGTGAGCGTGCCGTCGTTGACGGAGCGGACGAGCTTCCAGTTCATCAACTTCAGCGCCTCGAGGATGCACTTGCACTTGGCGAAGTCGGCCTGCACCCACGGCAGCTCGATCATCCGCTCGCACGCTCCGTCGGCCAAGTGGCCGCCGCTCGGCTCAGCCGCTGCCCAGGCGACGACGTCGTCGAACAGCCGGTGCGTGAGCGCGGTCAGTGCGGCGAGGCCGACCCGCTCGTGATTGAGCTGGGTGGTGATCAACTGCCAGCCGCGGTTGACGTCGCTGACGACGTTCTCCTTCGGCACGCGCACATCGGTGTAGTACGTGGCCGTGGTGACGTTGTTGCCGACCGTCACGATCGGCGTCCACGAGAACCCTGGCGCGTCCGTGGGCACGATGATGATGGAGATGCCCTTGTGCTTGGGCGCTTCCTGATCGGTGCGACACGCGAGCCAGATGTAGTCGGCCTGGTTGGCGCCACTGGTGAACACCTTGTTGCCGTTGATGACCCACTCCTCGCCGTCGAGCACAGCGGTGGTGCGCAAGGAGGCGAGGTCGGTGCCCGACTCCGGCTCGGTGTAGCCGATCGCGAAGTTGAGGTCGCCGGCGAGGATGCCGGGCAGGAACCGGGCCTTCTGCTCCTCGGTCCCGTAGGCCATGATCGTCGGCCCGACGGTGTTGATGGTCACGAACGGGAACGGTGCGTGGGCGCGCTGCACCTCGTCGAACAGGATGAACTGGTCCGTGGCCGGGCGGCCCTGGCCACCGAACTGCTTCGGCCAGCCGAGCCCGAGCCATCCGTCGGTGCCCATCTGCTTCACGATCCGGCGGAACTCCGGGTTGCCCTCGCCGTTGTCGCCCATCGCGTCGCGGACCTCGCGCGTCAGCAGGCGATCGAAGTACGCGCGCAGCTCTTGACGCAGGGACTCTTGCTCGTGGGTTTCGGCGAGATGCATACGCCACCAGACGCTAGTTCACCCTCCCGACGAATCTGACGTTGTGTCAGAATCTTTGCCCGACAAGGCTTTCTCGCCCCTGGGCGGCCCCGGGGGCCACCCAGGGTCGGTTCAGGGCAGACCAGGGGTCGGGTGCTACGTTGCGACCTGACGCTGCGTCAGATCGAGCGCAGCATGACGAACGAAGGATTCAGCGTGTCGGGCTATCTGCAGGACAAGGTCGTCGCCATCACCGGCGCAGG
>JAOBWO010000050.1 GCA_025463415.1 Acidimicrobiales bacterium
TGAGGTACTCGAGCGTGTCCACGTAGCTCGACTCGAGCAGTTCCTCGGTGTGATCGAGGTCGAGCGGCGACATCGTGCCGGGTGCGGGACTCGGCGGGTAGAGGATCGGTACGTCGCTGAGCTCGGCAAGGTCGCGCAGCACCATCTGCCGCGCGTACACCTCGGTGACGTAGGAGAACAGGTCGAGCAACGTGTCGGGAGCTCGGAGGTCGGCGGTGGGGCTGGTGGTGTCGAGGACCACCAACGACCGCGCACCCATCCCGATCGCGTCGCGCATCGGCACGTTGTTGCCGAGTCCGCCGTCGTAGAACATCCGCCCGTCGCGGCTGACGGGCGGGAAGATCCCCGGGATCGCAGCGCTCGCCAGGAGCGCGCTCTCGAGGTTGCCCTCGCGGAACAGCACGGGAGTACCGCGCTCGACATCGATCGCAACCGCGCCGAAGGGAAGGCGGAGATCCTCGATCCGGAGGTACTCGCCGAGCATCGATCTGATCGACCTGCTGAGGCCGTCGTTGGGGAAGAAGCTCTGCCGGGTCCGACGCCAGTAGAGGAACGGCTTGATGCCACGCAGCGGGAACGCGTCCCCGCGCTTGGAGCTGCGCCAGAAGTGATCCAGCTTCTCGACCGCCTGGACCGGATCGGCGGCGAGCACGGCCCCGTTGAACGCGCCGATCGAGGTGCCCACCACGATGTCGGGTGCGATGCCGCGCTCGAGCAGCGCGCGGAGCATGCCGACCTGCACCGCGCCAAGGCTGCCCCCGCCACCGAGCACGAACCCGATCGGGCGCGGCAGCTGGATCAACCCGTCCAATGTGTCCGTCACACCTGCATCTCTACCGTTGCTGGTTGCCCAGCGCAAGGTTCCGCTGCAGCAAGCCCGTCACACCCGGCCGGTAACCTGACCGAGTCATGTCATCAACCTCATCAGGCCTCGCAGCAGGCACCACATCGGACACCACATCGGACACCACATCGGGGACCGCTCCCGCCGATGCGACGGCAGGCCGATCAGCGCGTTCGCTCCGGCTGCGTTTCGCACCGTCGCCGACGGGCTTCTTCCACGTCGGCGGCGCGCGCACCGCGCTCTACAACTGGGCCATCGCGCAGCGTGAGGGCGGCACGTTCGTGCTGCGCATCGAGGACACCGACGAGGCGCGCAACCAGCCCGAGTGGACCCAGGGCATCATCGACGCGCTGGCCTGGATCGGCATCGATGCGAATGATCCGCACTTCGAGGGTCCGTACTTCCAGAGCTCCTACGCGGATCAGCACATCGCCGCCGCCGACCGCCTCTACGAAGCCGGGATGGCGTACTACTGCGATCTCACCGGTGAGCAGATCCAAGAGCGCGCCAAGGCCAGCGGCAAGCAGGGTTATGACAACTCCTCTCGCGACCGTGGGCTGGAGCCGGGTTCCGGGCGCGTGTTGCGCTTCCGTGTGCCCGAGGGCTCCACGGTCGTGCACGATCTCGTGCGCGGCGAGGTCGAGTTCGAGAACGCGAACATCGAGGACTTCGTGCTGTTGCGCGGCAACGGTTCGCCGATGTTCCTGCTCGCCAACGTCGTCGACGACGTGACGATGCAGATCAGTCATGTCGTGCGGGCCGAGGAGCACCTCCCGAACACGCCGAAGCAGCAGATGTTGTGGGAGGCACTCGGTGAGGTCGCGCCGGTCTGGGCCCATGTGCCGGTGCTCGTCAACGAGCAGCGCAAGAAGCTGTCCAAGCGGAGGGACAAGGTCGCAGTCGAGCAATACCGCGAGGAAGGCATTCTTGCCGAGGCGATGGTCAACTACCTCATGACGCTCGGTTGGGCGCCGGCCGGCGACACCGAGATCGTGCCATGGTCCGAGGTCGTCGAGCACTTCCGCCTCGAAGACGTCAAGCACTCGCCAGCGTTCTTCGACCTGAAGAAGCTCGGTGCGTTCAACAAGGAGTACATCAAGGCGATGCCGATCGACGACTTCGTCGCCGCGTGCGCGCCGTACCTCACATCCGACGACGTGCCGTGGCCTCGCGAGCAGTTCAACCCTGTCGTGTTCTCGGAGATGGCGCCGCTCGTGCAGGAGCGCGTCGGCACCCTCGCGGAGGTCGTCGACTACGTCGACTTCCTGTTCCTCGCCGACGCCCCGATCGACGAGGCCGCGTTCGCGAAGACCATGGCTGGTGCCGACGCGGTCGCCGTGCTGGCCGAGACCATCGATGCATACGAGACAGCGGAGTGGGACGCCGAGGCGCTGAAGGAGACGTGCTTCGCGATCGGCGAGGCCCACGGCGTCGCCAAGGGCAAGGCTCAGGCACCGATCCGTGTTGCGATCACGGGGCGCACCGTCGGCCCTCCGCTGTTCGAGCCGATCGTGCTGCTCGGTCGCGAGGAGACCCTGCGTCGGCTGCGGGCTGCGCTGGATCGCATCGGAGCGACGACCGCATGAGCGACGTCGAGCCGGGCGGCATCGTCGTCGATCCCGCCGCGCTCGACATCTCCTCGGTCACGGGTGCCCGACCGAACCAGGGCGACACGCCCGCGGCAGGTGTGCCCATTCCACCGTCACCGCCGCGCCGGCGGCGACGGCTCGTGCTCAGGGTCGTGCTCGCCCTCCTGCTGTTGCTGGTCGGTTACTACGCGATCAACCTGTTCCAGGTCTGGCAGGTCGGCCGCAGCGACCAGGCCCGACCCGCCGACGCGATCATCGTGATGGGTGCTGCCCAGTACGACGGCCGCCCGTCGCCACAGCTCCAGGCCCGCCTGGACCACGTCGTCGAGCTGTGGAACGAGGGCCTCGCCCCACTGGTGATCGTCACGGGTGGCAACCAGCCGGGCGACCGGTTCACCGAGGCGAGCACCTCGGCGGCGTACCTGACCGAGCACGGCGTCGATCCCGCGGCGATCGCCGAGGAGGACCACGGTCACTCGAGCTGGGAGTCGCTCGATGCCGTCGCTCCGATCCTCAGGGCGCGCGGCGCGCACACCGTGCTGCTGGTCAGCGACCCGTACCACTCGCTGCGTATCCGGCTGATGGCCCAGCAGCTCGGTTTCGTCGCGTACGTGTCGCCCACGCGCACCAGCCCGGTGCGGGGCACGACGGTGTTCGGCAAGGAGATCAAAGAGGCTGCCGGCATCTCGCTCGGCCGGATCATCGGGTTCGATCGGCTGCTCTCGATCACGGGCTGAGACAGGCGGTTTTCGGGTGTTGGCATCAGCGCCCGACCGATACACTTCGGTGCCCTCACGGGGACCGTGATGGGGAGTGGTGTAACTGGCAACACAGCAGTTTCTGGTACTGTTATTCCGGGTTCGATTCCTGGCTCCCCAGCTTCGCAACAGCCG
>JAOBWO010000059.1 GCA_025463415.1 Acidimicrobiales bacterium
CGTGGTCGTACACGCCGACGGGCCGATCGTCGACCTCATCTCCGCAGACACGTTCCGGACGGGCCACCCCTGGGACTCGTACGCCTGGCTGCGCGCCAACGATCCGGTGCACCGTCACACCGCGCACCTCGACTCCGGGCACGGCGGACCGTCCTTCTGGGCGCTGACCAAGTACGACGACATCCGCAACGTCAGCCGCCAACCGAAGGTGTTCAGCTCGGCGGCCGGCGGGGTGATGGTCGCCCAGCCCGACGAAGCGGGTCTGAGCGTGCAGCGGTTGATGATGCTGAACATGGATCCGCCGCAGCACGACCGGTTCAAGCTCCTCGTCAGCCGGGGCTTCACGCCGAAGAACGCGCCGCTGCTCGGCCCCCGCGTCCAGCAGCTGGCGACGGAGATCATCGACGAAATCGTCGAGGCCGGCACGTGCGACCTCGTCCGCGACATCGCCGGTCGGCTCCCGTCGGGCTTGATCGCCGAGCTGATGGGCATCCCGCGCGAGGAGGGCGAGCGCCTGTACGAGCTGACCGAGATCATGCACACCCACGACGACTCGCCGGAGTTCCAGCAGAAGCAGTTCGCGGCCATCGGGGAGATGCTCGGCTACGCCCAAGCCGTCGCCGACCGCAAACGCGCCGACCCCGGCGAGGACATCGCCACCCAGTTGGTCAACGCCGAGATCGACGGTGACCGGCTCACCGACGCCGAGTTCCAGTGGTTCTTCCTGCTGCTCGTCAACGCCGGCGGCGACACGACCCGCAACCTCCTGTCAGGCGGGATGCAACTGCTCTTCGAGCACCCCGACCAACGTGCCCGGCTGGCAGCAGATCCGGAAGGTCTCGCTCCCTCTGCCGTCGAGGAGATGCTGCGGTACACCACGCCCGTCGCCCACTTCCAGCGCACCGTGCTCGAGGACACCGAGATCCGTGGGCAGAAGATCGCTGCGGGGGAGCGGGTCGTGATGTTCTACGGCTCGGCCAACCGCGACGAGGACGTCTTCGCCGACGCGGAGTCCTTCGACGTCGGTCGCTCACCGAATCCGCACGTCGCCTTCGGTGCGGGCGGGCCGCACCTGTGCCTGGGCATGCACGTCGCCCGGATCGAGACGATCGCGATGCTGCGCGAGATCGTCACCCGGCTTCCCGATGTGATGCCCGACGGTCCGAGCGAGCGGCTGCACTCGAGCTTCATCGCCGGCGTGCAGTCGATGCCGGTGCGCTTCACGCCCGGACCTCGATCCCGCTGACGCTTCAGTAGCGCATGATCGCCGCGGTGGCTGCGTCCACGTAGCTGCGCCCGAACTTGATCGCGTGCACCACGAGCGGAGCGATCTGATGCAGTTGGACCCGGTCCTGCCATCCGGTCGGCAGTGGGTGCGCGTGCGCGTAGGCGGCGAAGCACTCCTGCCCGAAGCCCCCGAACAACCGCATCATCGCGAGATCGAACTCGCGGTGGCCGCCGTGCGCGGCGGGATCGATCAGCCAGCTCCGTCCGGTCGAATCCACGATCCGGTTGCCGGCCCAGAGGTCGCCGTGCAGGCGTGCCGGCGGCTCGCCGTCGTCGAACGCGTCGAGCGAATGGGCAAGGCGCTCGAGGCGGCCGATGGTGGTGGCCGGCAGCGCCTTGGCATCTGCGGCAAGCCGGGCCAGCGGCAGGAGACGGCACGACGCGTAGAACGTGGCCCAGTCCTCGCATGGATCGTTGGGCAACCCGAGGCTGCCCGTCGTACGTCGATCCGCGCGGCCGAACGACGGTGCGCCGGCATCGTGCAGACGGGCCAGCGCCGCGCCGAACGCCTGGTCGTCGGCCGGACGGCCGGCCGCCGGAGGGATCCACTCCATGATCAGCATCGCCAGCGAACCGTCTGCTCCGCCATCGGAGGCTGCGAGCACCTCGGGCACGGGGACCGCGTCCGCGCATCGCAGCCATGCCAGACCGGCGGCTTCGGTGGCGAAGAAGCCGGGGCGAGGGTTCGGGTGGGTCTTGGCGAACAGCCGGGTGCCATCGTCCAGGTCGAACCGGAACGACTGGGCGAAGTCACCGCCGGTGAGGCGCTCGGATCCGGAGACGCGGCGACCCGTCAGCGACTCGACGGCTTGCGTGAGTCCTGCCTCGTCCGAGCGCATGACGTCAACCGAGCGGCCCGACTCAGGACGGCCCGGAGAACATGCCGCCGTCGGCGCTGCTCGGCCCGACCGCGGGGGCGTGGTCGTCCTCGTACCGGGTCAGCTCGGCGCGGCCGACGACGTGCCAGTGCACCTCGTCTGGCCCGTCGGCCAGACGCAGCGTGCGCTGACCCGCGTACATCCGTGCCAGTGGCGTCCACTGCGACACGCCCGTCGCGCCGTGGATCTGGATCGCATCGTCGATGATCTGGCAGACCCGCACCGGCACCATCGCCTTGACCGCACTGACCCAGACCCGTGCCTCGGCGTTGCCGAGGGTGTCCATCGCCTTCGCCGCACGCAGCACCATCAGGCGCATGCACTCGATCTCGATGCGTGCCTTGGCGATCATCTCGGTGTTCTTGCCCAGCCGGGCGAGCGGCTTGCCGAAGGCCTCGCGGTTGAGGCCGCGGCGCACCATCAGCTCCAGGGCACGTTCGGCCGCACCGATCGAGCGCATGCAGTGGTGGATCCGTCCGGGCCCGAGGCGCACCTGGGAGATCTCGAAGCCGCGGCCGACACCCCAGAGGATGTTGGCCTTCGGCACGCGCACGTCGTTGAAGCGCAGGTGCATGTGGCCGTGCGGGGCGTCGTCCTCACCGAAGACGTGCATCGGTCCGAGGATCTCCACACCGGGAGTGTCCATCGGAACGAGGATCTGCGACTGGCGCTTGTGCGGCGGTCCGTCGGGGCTGGTCTGGACCATCACGATCATGACCTTGCAGCGCGGATCGCCTGCACCGGAGATGTAGTACTTCTCGCCGTTGATGAGCCACTCGTCGCCGTCGAGCACGGCCGAGGTGTGGATGTTCTTGGCGTCCGACGACGCGACATCCGGTTCGGTCATCGCGAACGCGGAGCGGATCTCGCCGTTGAGCAACGGCTCCAGCCACTGCTTCTTCTGCTCCGGCGTGCCGACCCGCTCGAGCACCTCCATGTTGCCCGTGTCGGGAGCACTGCAGTTCAGGCACTCCGAGGCCAGCGGGTTCTTGCCCAGCTCGACGGCGATGTAGGCGTAGTCCAGGTTGGAGAGGCCCTCGCCGGTCTCGGCATTGGGGAGGAAGAAGTTCCACAGCCCGTTGGCCTTGGCCTTGGCCTTCACCGAATCCAGCAGCTCCAGCTGTCCGTCTCCGTAACCCCAGTGCTGCGCTCGACCTTCGCCGAGGCGGTAGAACTCCTCGGTGATCGGCTCCACCTCGGTCGCGATGAACGTCTTGACGGCATCGAAGAGCGCGACGGCGCCCTCGGACATGGCGAGGTTGAGCGCATCATCGGTGGGCAGACCTGAGTGCATTCCTGGAGCTGGCATCACCCCAACGTACTGCTCGTCGTCAGCGCCGGGTTCATCGACTCGGCACTCCGCCCTGTCAGGGTGCGGCGCGCTCGATGATCTCGCGCAGGTGCGGCCACGCCGCGGCGAAGCCGGCATGGAGCGGCCTGCCATCGACCTCGTCGACGTGCACCCAGTCCACAGCGTCGGTCTCGAAGTTGATCGACGAGCCGAACCGGTCCTGCACCGAGATCACCACCGTCGTGTAGTGCCAGTCGTGCGCAGGGGCGAACACGAACTCGCCGAGCACATCGTGCGGCACCGGCACCTCGCCGACTTCCTCCGAGGCCTCTCGGAGCGCGCCGACGTAGGGGGATTCGCCCTCGTCCAGCGCGCCGCCGGCACACGACCACGTGCCGCCCTCGTGCGCCATCGCCGAGCGCTTCTGGAGCATGACGTGCGGCGAGCCCTCGTGGTGCAGGACGAACAGCACGCCCGCTGCGCCGTAGACACCCCACCGGACATGGCCGTCGCCGCAGCGCATGAAGCCGTCGCCGGATCGTCGAGACACCATGTCTGCAGGCTTGCGCACGACGAACGCCGGTGCAAATCAGGCGCCAGTTGGAAGACGCCTCTATCTTGACCGCATGGCCGACCGTCCGATGATGCACCAGGTTCCCAGTGGCGACGCCAGCGGCTCGTCACCCGCCGACGTGGCTCCGGCCCCCGAGCCGACCCACGCCGAGCGTTGCCGCACCCTCGTCGCGGGGTCCAGCCGCGGCGCGCTGTCGACCCTGACGACGGATCCCGTGGGCTACCCGTACGGCTCTGTCGCCAGCTACGCACTCGACGCGCGTGGCAACCCACTCTTCTTCGTCAGCCTGATGGCCGAGCACACCCAGAACGCGATCCGCGACCCCAGGGCGAGCCTGCTGGTCACCGAGCCGGTTCCGGATGGAGCGGACCCGTTGGCCAGTGGACGGGCCACACTGATCGGCCGATTGGACGCGATCGGCGAAGAGGGGCGTGCGGCCGTGCGGGACGTCTACCTGGCGGCGAACCCGAGCTCCGCGTACTACATCGACTTCGGTGACTTCGTCTTCTACCGGTTGACCGTCGAGAGCATCCGCTACGTCGGCGGCTACGGCCGGATGAGCTGGGTCGACAGCGAGGCCTACGCCTCCAGCGAGCCCGACCCGCTCGCCGACGCCGCAGTCGGCATCATCGAGCACATGAACGCGGATCATGCCGAGGCCCAGGTGCTGTACTGCCGGCACCTCGCCGGCCACCCGGACACCACGTCGGCGTCGATGTCGTCCGTCGATCGATACGGCTTCGAGATGATCGCGGTCACGCCGACCGGGCGTCACGCGGTTCGGTTGGGGTTCCCCGAGCCGTGCACCGACGGCCTGCAGGTGCGCCAGGCGATGGTCGCTCTGGTGACCGATGCGCGCCGGCTGGCGGGCTGAGCGACGTTCGAAGCCGCCCCCAAAGGGGAATGGCAGGAGGATGTCGACCACGTCCGTCTCCTCCGCACGCCTCATCCCACCCGCACCGTTCGCGACGCTGGCTGACTACCTCGCGATGGCGACGGGTGGCGAGGGACTGCGGGCCGCGCGACTGGTAGATCGCGAGGTCGTCATCGCCGAGATGGAGGCGTCCGGCCTGCGTGGCCGTGGTGGCGCTGGGTTCCCGACCGGCACCAAGTGGCGCACCGTGGTCTCCTACGAATCGACAGCGCTGGCGACGTCGGTGGTGGTCAACGCGGCTGAGGGCGAGCCGGGCACGTTCAAGGACCGCACGATCCTGCTGGCCAACCCGTATGCCGTCCTCGAGGGCGCGCTCATCGCCGCGCGCGTCGTCGGCGCCAGGTCCGTGACGATCGCGACGAAGCAACGCTTCACCGACGTCGTGGCTCGCGTCCGACAGGCCGTCGAGGAGATCCGGGCAGCGGGATGGCTGGACGATCCGACGGTCGGCGAGATCGAGATGACGGTCGTCGAGGGACCGGGGGAGTACCTCTACGGCGAGGAGACCGCGCTGCTCGAGGTGCTCGACGGCCGCCAGCCCTTCCCGCGCATCGCACCCCCGTGGCGACGCGGCCTCGTCGAGGTCGTCGCGGACGATCAGGTCGATTCCGGGAGCGGCCTCCCCGCGAAGGTGGACCTCGCCGTGGAAGCCGACGACAACGTCGCGCCACCCGTGTTGGTCGACAACGTCGAGACCTTCGCCAACGTCGCCGGCATCGTGGCGCGCGGAGCGAGCTGGTTCCGCTCGGTCGGCACCGAGGAGTCGCCCGGCACGATCGTCTGCACGATCACAGGGGCAGTGAACCCCGCGGTGATCGAAGTCGCGATGGGGACCCCTCTGCGCGCCGTGCTCGACGACGCGATGCGCGGCGACAACGCCCCTGAGCCCACCGAGGAGCGGAACATCCTCTGCGTGCTGATGGGTGTGTCCAACGCGATCCTGACGCCTGACGAGCTCGACCTCCCGATCAGCTACGAGGCCATGCGCGCACGCGGCACCGGCCTCGGGTCAGCCAGCTTCATCGTCGTCGACGACTCGACGCATCCCGTCGCGGTCGCAGCCGGCGTCTCACGGTTCCTCGCGGTCGAATCGTGCGGCCAGTGCTCGCCGTGCAAGCGGGACGGGTTGGACATCTCCGACGTGTTGGCCTCGATGGTGGCGGGAACGGCCGACCCGAGCGACCTCGCCAAGCTCGAGAAGCGGCTGGACACCGTCGTCGTCGGTGCGCGGTGCAGCCTCGCCACGCAGCACCAGGTCGTCGTCACCAGCATCTTCGAGGCGTTCCCCGAGGCGACGCGCGCGCAGGCCGAGGTGAACGCCGAGCCGGTCGAGCCGTACCTCGTCGCGGAGCTGTTGGGGATCGACGACGGAACCACCACGGTCGATGAATCGTTCCTCGGCAAGCAACCCGATTGGACCTACGACGAGCGGGACTCCGGTCAGGTGCCGGCCGAACGCCTCGACGATCACCGCCAGCAGTTGGACGCCGACGCGTCGGCGGAGTGACGGTCCACGCCGGAGAAGCACTGGCGCAGTGATGCGCCTCAGCAAGACTGGATGAATGCTCGGACGGTTGGGGATCTGGCGGCACCTCGTCGTGCTCATGGCGATCGGCGGATGCGCCACGCTGGCGTTCGTCGGGTTGATCGGTGGCGGCAACCGCGACGAACGCTTCGACGCCAAGCAGATCACGGTCGTGCCGTCCGGCGTAGACGGGCTGCGGATCCGAGAGGTGGTCGACGAGGACTTCGGAACTGAACGTCGCCATGGCTACGAGCGGACGATCCCCACCGACTTCGGTGTGCCGACCGAGATCACTGCGTCGTCACCGAACGCGAACGCGCAGATCGGCACCGCCGACGTGTTCCTCGGCGACCAACCGGCGATTCGGATCCGGCTCGGTGATCCGGCCACGACGTATCAGAACCAGCACCGCTACGTGCTCTCCTACACGCTGCCGCACACGGGCATCTCGCGTGGCTCGCTGCACTTGGACATCATCGCCGCGGGAGAGCCGCTCGAGACGGAGCGGCTGGAATTGATCCTGGCCGGGATGACGCTTGCCGATCCGACGTGCAGCGTGGGCGCGACGCATGCCGTCGGTGGGTGCACGCTCACGAGCGACGGCGCCGACTACCACGTGGTGTTCACGCCCCTGCACGCCGGCGACGGCGTGACGGTCAGTGGCACCGTCGTCGGACTCTCAGAGGCGGTGCTGCCTCCGGAGCCGGATCTGCCCGTCTACCGCGTCGACCATCGCAAGCAGCTGGCGCGCGTGCTCGTGCCGATCGGGCTGGTTGCCGCACTGATCGTGTTCGTCATCGCCAAGGTGCGCGGACGCAACGAGGTGTTCGGTGGCGGAGGTGCGGCCGAGGCCGCGTTCGGCCAACCGATCGACCGGCAAATGCCGCCGTCGACCCACCTCGTCAGCGACGCCAAGCTCGCATCATTGGCGACGACGGAGTTCGCCCCGCCACGGGGCATCGATCCCTGGCAGGGCTCGGTCCTGCTCCAGGAGCGCATCGACGACTCCACCGTGGCTGCCTGGTTCTCGGCGCTGGCCGCCAGCGAGGCCCTCACCCTGACGCAGCGCGACAAGCACCTCGTGATCGGCATCGGTCGCCGGCGCAGCGAGCTCGATCCGGCCAACTCCGCGCTGGTCAACCAGTTCATGCATGGCCGGACCGAGCTCACGCTCGGCACGTATGACCCCTCCTTCGCCGGAGCGTGGGCGTCGATCAAGGCCCAGCAGGCGGTGACGATCGAGGCAAGCGGCTGGTGGAAGCGGCGGCCGCCGAGGGTCGACAGCTCTCCCGCACGCAGCGCGTTGGCCATCGTCGTCATCCTGGCGATCGCGCTCTTCATCGTCGGCGGATCGGTCGCGTCCGCGATCTTCGGTCTGTTCCGCACGGTGCCTCTGGCGCTGGTGTTCGCGGCTGGCGTCCCGGCCTTCGTGGCCTACTGCGCCTACGCGACGCTGCTTCCCGTTCGCAGCGGCACCGGTTCGGCGCTCGCGTTGCTCACCGAGTCGTTCCGCCGCTTCCTCGAGGCCAGCGAGGGTCGGCACGTGGAGTGGGCATGGCAGCAGGGTCTGCTGCGCGAATACAGCGCGTGGGCGGTGTCGCTCGGTGCTGCCGACGCGTGGGGCAAGGCACTGGCGCACAGCAACGTCCCGGCCAACGAGTACGTGTCCGCCAACCCGCTGCTGGTGCACAGCATGTTCTCCTCGTTCTCGTCGACCCACACCGCGCCATCGAGCTCGGGTTCGGGTGGGGGAGGGTTCTCCGGTGGCGGCAGCGTCGGTGGCGGTGGCGGCGGGGGAAGCTCCGGCTCCTGGTAGGTCACACGCGCAACGTGGGCCCGGCCGCATCGCACCGAAACGGGCGCACCGTGCAATAGCGTGCTGCCGTGGAAACCAGCGACACCGACTCCGGCTTCTCCTCCCTGGGACTGCGGCCGGAGCTGTTGAGCGCCCTGGCCGCGATGGGCTACGAGGAACCGACTCCGATCCAGCGCGAGACGATCCCGTTGCTGCTGAGCGGGCACGACCTCATCGGCCAGGCGGCCACCGGTACCGGCAAGACCGCCGCGTTCGCCCTGCCCATCCTGCAGCGGATCCCCGAACGCGGCGCGCCGATCGTCCCCGTGGCACTCGTGCTCGTTCCGACGCGGGAGCTGGCGGTACAGGTCTCCGAAGCGCTGTACCGGTACGGCCGCGACCTCGGTGCACGTGTCGTGCCCATCTACGGCGGCCAGCCGATCTTCCGTCAGCTGCAGGCCTTGTCGGCAGGCGTCCACGTGGTCGTCGCCACGCCGGGCCGGGCGCTCGACCACATCGCCCGCAACACCCTGCCCCTCGCGGACGTGCAGATGGTGGTGCTCGACGAGGCCGACGAGATGCTCGACATGGGCTTCGCCGAAGACATCGAGGAGATCCTCAAATCCACGCCGAAGGCGCGCCAGACCGTGCTGTTCTCGGCCACCCTGCCGCCGCGCATCAACGCGATCGCCAAGCGCCACCTCACCGATCCCGTCAAGATCCAGATCGGCCTCGGCGACACCAAGCCGGGCAAGGCCCTCGTCCGCCAGACGGTGTACGTGGTGCAGCGCAACCACAAGGCTGCGGCGCTGGGTCGCATCCTCGACGTCGAGGCGCCCACCGCGGCGATCGTCTTCTGCCGCACCCGCACCGAGGTCGACCTGCTCACCGAGACCCTGAACGGGCGGGGCTACCGGGCCGAGGCGTTGCACGGCGGTCTCAGCCAGGAGTCTCGCGACCGGGTGATGAACCGTCTGCGTGCCGGAACCACCGAGCTGCTGGTGGCCACCGACGTCGCGGCTCGCGGGCTGGACATCGACCAGCTCACCCATGTCGTCAACTACGACGTGCCGGCTGCACCCGAGTCCTACGTGCACCGCATCGGTCGTGTCGGACGTGCCGGGCGCGAAGGCGTCGCGATCACGTTGGCCGAGCCACGCGAGCAGCGGCTGCTGGCGAACATCGAACGGCTGACGAAGCAGAAGATCGCCGTCGAGAAGGTGCCGTCCGTGGCCGACCTCCGCGCGCGCCAGATCGAGCTCACGCTCGGCACGTTGCAGCAGGCGCTCGAGGCCGACGACCTGCAGAACTACGACGACGTCGTCGACTCGCTGGCCCAGCAGTTCGACATGCGCCAGATCGCGCTCGCCGCGGTGAAGCTCACCCACGAGGCCAGCGGTGCCGTGGTCGACGACAAGGAGATCCCCGATGCGTCGCATCGCGTGGAGCGTCCGCGCGACAACGATCGCGGCAAGCCCGAACGACCCGGTGCACCCCGCAAGGGCGCCGATCGTGCCGCCGAGGCCGGGGGCAGCCGCCAGCGCGAGAACGGGGAGACGACCCGCATCTACGTCGGCGTCGGTCGCAAGGACGGCATCCGCCCCGGCGACCTGGTCGGCGCGATCGCCAACGAGACCAACCTCAGCGGACGCGAGATCGGGCCGATCAAGCTCGCCGAGCACTTCGCCGTGGTGGGCGTGCCGGAATGGGCCACTGACGAGGTCATCGAGGCACTGAAGAACACCACGTTGAAGGGCAAGAAGGCGACCATCCGCCGCTACACCGACTGAACATGCTAGGGCGGCGGCTCAAGGCGGCCCGTTCCGGGGCCGATACCTTCCACCGTGAAGGGCGCGCGGAGTTGGGCCATTGCGGTCGCATGCATCCTGGGAGGTGCCGGCTCGATCGATGTCGGTGCTGCACCGGCGCAGCCCACGGCCGCGCAGCCGGCGAAGGCCTCGACGACGGACAACACACCGTGGTCGCAGCCGTCCATGCCCTCGTTCTGCTCCACCACGGCGATGACCGCCGGCGACGTCTCCACCTGCCTGCTCGACGGCCCCGACGGACGGCCCGAGTCGCGCGGCTGGCCGACCCCGCCCTATCCCACGCCCACCGACGCGACGACCCTGGCTTGGGTCGATCTCGCCCAGGGGGCGACCGGTTCGCGGGTCACCGTGCTGCAGAAGGCCCTCGTCACCGCCGGCTACAACGTCACTCCTGACGGCGTGTTCGGCCCCGTGACCGACACGATCGTGCGCCGGTTCCAGGTCGACCAGAGCCTACCGGAGACCGGCATCGTCGACCAGGCGACGGCCGGTGCGCTCGGCATCCTCGAGACCGGCGGCGGCACGTATCCGCCCGCCGGGTGGACGTGGATCGGTTGGGCGTACAACGGCTCACCGGCGCTGGCCGACTGGGAGAGCCTGCTCGTCGGCAACGCCAAGCCGATCGGCAAGGTCGTCGCCAAGCAACTGCGCTCGCTCCCCGACGCGCTGCCCCTGTTCGAGGGCTTCGTGCGCGACATCGTCGCCGGCGGATACACCATCACCGACGTCGGCACCTACGCCTTCCGGTGCACGTCGAACAGCCGCAAGGACTGTAGCGGACAGACGCGTGACCAGATGTCGAACCACGCCTACGGCCTGGCGCTGGACCTCAACACCGCTGCGAACCCGGAGCTGACCTACCGCGGTGTCGACGGCGCGACTGCCTGCGCCACGCCGCTCAAGTCGGACATCCCCATGTGGGTCGTCCGGGCTGCCGAGCGGTGGGGGCTGTACTGGGGTGGCTACGGATGGAACGGCGGTTGCAAGACGCCGACGCAGAGCAAGACCAGCGTGCTGCGTGACGTGATGCACTTCGAGTTCCGCGGGACGCCGACCCAGGCCAAGTCGATCGCCGCGTTCAACGCGAGCGGCGCGACCCCGTCGACCGGGAGCCAGACGCCGACAGCGCTCCCGTCGACCAAGACCTGTCTGAACCTCGCCGACGGTACGGGCGCGATCACGTCGCACTGCCTGGCCGGCGACGAGATCCCCGCCGCGGGGATCCGCACGGTGATCGCCACCGGCGCGCCGGCGGGCGCCACTGCGGCTGTCGTCAACATCACCCTCACGGATGCGGCTGCAGCCGGCTACGTCACTGCCGAGCCGTGCACGGCAGCCACCGGTGATCGCACGTCCTCGAACGGCAACGCCACGCCCGGCCTCACCACGGCCAACCTCTCGGTGGTCCCGGTCGATGCCACGGGCAGGTTCTGCCTGTACCAGTCCCAGGCCATGGAGACGGTCGTCGACGTGCAGGGCTTCTTCGCGCCGGCCGCGTCCGCAGCCGGGGGCGGCAACCTGCTGACCACGGTCGCGCCGCAGCGGATCATCGACACGCGCACCCAGACGTTCTGCGCGCCGAGCGGCACGTGCGGCAAGAAGGGGCCGGTGGCGGCGAACACCGAGGTGATGCTCGGCACGAGCGCGATCCCGGCCACCGCGGTCGCGATGCTGGCGAACCTGACGATCACCGCACCTACGGCGGACGGCTACGTCACCGCCGATGCCTGCAACACCCTCGTCAACGGCCCGCAGACCCGGTCGAACGCCAACTTCGTCGCTGGAGCAACGGTGGCCAACCTCGCCGTCGTGCCGACCACGGCGATCACCTCGGGCACGGCGGGCGCTCAGATCTGCACCTACACCAGCGCGACGACGCAGAAGGCCGTCGACGTGCAGGGCTACTTCGCGCCGGCGTCAGCGGGAGGGTGGGGCTTCTCCGCAGTCCCGACGCAGCGTCTGCTCGACACCCGCAACTGCTCCACCGATCCGACCGTCGCGTGTCCACTCAGCCCGGCCGGCTCGATCGTGCGGATCCAGGGACCAGCGGGTGCCTCGGCGGTGTTGGTCAACCTCACCCTCACCGGCGCCAAGCAGGCCGGCTACGCCACTGCCGATCAGTGCTCGGCGCTGACCGCCGGTCCGCAGACCAAGTCGAACAGCAACATGTCACCCTCCGCGATCGCTGCCAACGTCGCGGTCGTCCCGCTCGATGCGGACGGCTCGTTCTGCGTGTACCTGTCGGCGGCGAGCCACCTCGTGGTGGACCTGCAGGGCACCTTCTCGTCGGCAGCGCCGCTGCGGTTCGTGCCGATCACGCCGGTGCGGCGCCACGACTCCCGGGCGTTCAACACCCCTTAGGTAGCGGCCACACCTGGGCGAGAGGCGCGACGCATGACCGTGATCGCCAGCCACACGAGCGGCACCTGCAGCGGCAAGCGTCCGTAGGCGAGCAGCCGTTGACCGATCGGACGGTCGGAGAAGTCGATGGCCATCTGGACGTTGGCCGGGAAGACCGCGACGAACAGGGCCGCTGCAGCCAGGCCTCCGAGGCGGCGCGTGCGCGGACGGGCGACGGCCATCGCGACGGCGAGCTCCGCAACTCCGCTGATGTACGTCCAGAACCTGGCCGTGCCGGGAAGTGCACGCGGGACGGTCGAGTCGAACCCCGCCGGCACCACGAAGTGCGCCACCCCAGCGGTGGCGAGGATGCCGAGGAGGATGCGTTGCGGGGTGTTGGTGCTCACGACAGGCGCAGCCGGCGGAAGAACTCGGCCGTGGCGGGATCGGCGCCGGGTCCGAACGCGGACACGAGCGTGGCCTTCACGTCCGTGTCGGGGTAGCGCAGGCCGAGGACGATCGCTTCATCGCCGGGATCGCTGTCGCCCTCGAACCGGAAGGTGTGATCGACGATGACGTTGTCCAGCGCGTACGACATGTTCGTCCGCGCGCACAGCACGTTCGTGCCCTCCAGCTCGACGTCGTCGGTGTACCCGTTGGTGCGCAGGTAGGCCACCGCGTCGGTGACGGTGGTCGGCGTCGGTTCAGGCGCCGTGGGGGAGTCGGTCGGCATCCTCAGATCCGCTCGATGATCGTCGCCGTGCCCATGCCGCCGCCGGTGCACATCGTGACCAGACCGGTGCTGAGGTCGCGGCGTTCCAGCTCGTCGAGCAAGGTGCCGATCAGCATGCCGCCGGTGGCGCCGATGGGGTGGCCCAGCGCCATCGCTCCACCGTTGACGTTGACCTTGGACCAGTCGACACCGGTGTCCTTCAGGAACTTCAGCACCACAGCGGCGAAGGCTTCGTTGACCTCGAAGAGATCGATGTCGTCGAACGTCATGCCGGCCTTCTCGACGCAACGTGTGGCTGCCGGCCCGGGCGCGGTGAGCATGATCACCGGATCCGTGCCCGCAACCGCAGTCATCGTGATCTTGGCCCGCGGGGTGAGCCCGTGCGCTGTGGCGTATTCGGGCGACGCAACGAGGACGGCCGAGGCGCCGTCGACGACACCGGAGGAGTTGCCGGCGTGGTGGACGTGACGGATCTCGTCGAACGCCGGGTAGGCGAGGAGCGCTGTCTGGTCGACGGTGATCCCCGGGTGCTGCTCGCCGGCGCTGCGGTTCACCGCGGCCCCCATCGGGGTGAAGCTGGGCTGCAGCTTGGCCAGGTCGGCCAGCGACGTACCGGGACGGGGGAACTCGTCGTGGTCGAGCGCGAGCGTGCCGTCGTCGTGGTGGATCGGCACGAGTGATCGTTCGAAGCGGCCCTCGGTGATCGCGACGTGCGCCCGGTCCTGGCTGTCGACGGCCAACGCGTCGCACTCCTCACGCGAGAAGCCTTCGACGGTGGCGATCAGGTCGGCAGAGATGCCCTGCGCCACCATGTTGTACTGATCGCGTAGGTGGTGGTTGTTCGCCGTGAAGCCGTCGACGTGCATGGGTGACGGGCGGGACATCGATTCGACGCCACCACCCACGACGAGGTCCTGGAACCCGGAGAGCACGCCCATCGCAGCGAAGTTGACGGCCTGCTGCCCGGACCCGCAGAACCGGTTGAGCGTGACGCCGGGAGCATCGAGCGACCAGCCCGCGTCCAGCGCGGCCATCCGGGCGATGTCCATCGCGTGGTCGCCGCTGCCGGCGCCGCAGCCCATCACGACATCGTCGACCTCGGCGGTGTCGAAGCCGTTGCGGACCCTCAGCGCCTCGAGCACCTGGGCGAGGATCCGCTGCGGGTGCACATCGTGCAGCGAGCCGGTCTCCTTGCCCTTGCCCCGGGGCGAACGGACAGCATCGATGATCCAGGCTTCACGAGTCATGCGATCATCATGCTCCCGCTGCGAGGAGGTCGGCGTATTCGGGGTGTTGATCGATGAACTGGGCCACGTACCAGCACTGCGGGACGACCCTGCGTGCGTCGGCTCTGGCATCGTCCAGCGCGCGGCGGACCAGCTTGCCGGCCAGCCCCCGTCCGCGCATCGCCGGCAGCGTCACGGTGTGGGTGAAGACCTGTGTGTCGCCGATGATCTCGTACTCCGCGTACGCGCCGACGACGCCGTCGACGGTCAGCTCGTAACGCGAGCGCGCACGATCGTGGTCGATCTGCTCGTGGGTGCTGTCGTCCATGTCAGCGGCCGAGATCGAGTCGGAGCACCGGCTCGCCCATGCGTTCGACGCCCGTCGGCCGGAATCCGAGGCGCGAGTACAGGTGGGAGCCGACCTCGTTCTCCGGGTCCACGGTGAGCACGAGGCTGGTGAGGGTCGGGTACATGACCTGAACGTATTCGATGATCATCGCGAACGACGCGCGGCCCAACCCTCGGCCCTGCCAGCCGTGGTCGATCACGAAATGCATCAGCTCGCACTCCGTCGGCTCGGATGTGTGCGCCAACGTGACCAGCCCGATGATCGAGCGCTCGTGGGTGATCACGAACGGCTCCCAGATCAGTCCGCCCGGCCGCACGTATGCCTTCGCCAGCACCACGAGCGCAATCGGCTGGTGGTCGGCCACGAAGCGCAGCTGCGCGTCGTCGACCCGTACGCCCATCGCCATCCGCCAGTTGGAGCTGTCGATCGGGACGAGCCCCAGCTGCGGGGCATTCGCCGAGTGCGCCGCCAATGCCTCCACCGCGCCACCGTACCGCTCACGAAGAGGACGAGACGTCGGGTGGTCAGTTGCGCAGGACGAGGCAGAACGGATGCCCGGCCGGATCGATGAACACGGTGAACCCCTCGTCCACGCCGGGCTGCACGGCCGCCTTGGTGGCTCCAAGGGCGAGCACCTCGCGCTCGCCCCGCTCCAGGTCGTCGATGTCGAAGTCGATGTGGGCTTGCTGCGGGTGCTCAGCGCTGGGCCACACCGGTGGCACGTGGTCGGGTGCGAGCTGGAACGCGATGGTGGCGCCGCCGTCGCTCTTCAGGCGCACCCACCCTTCGGACTCGCGCTCGATCGGCCACCCGGTGATGGCACCGTAGAACAGCGCCAGCGCGTGAGGATCGGGACAATCGAAGGCGATGAGGGAGAACTTCGCGATGGCCATGCGGCCACCGTACCCATCACGCCTGGGAGCGGAACACGGCAATTCGCATGTCGGCCGTGACCCGCAGAACCTGATCCGCGACCTCCGCGCGCTGGGCATCAGTGGCCGACCACCAGAAGGGGGTCATCTCCAGCAGCGCCGTGCGCAACACAGGTTCGGCGAGGTCGACCTCGAACGTCACGGCTCGGGTGGACACAGCCTTCGGCCACCCCTCGGCGTCGTCCTGATCGGCCACATCTCCGTGCCGGCGGGGAGCGGTGTAGATGATCGCCTTCAGCTCGGCGAGGTGGTCCGGCCCCGGTCGCACCACGATCGCTGCTCCGTCCGGGCGCAGCACACGGAACATCTCGCTGTGCGGTCGCGGCGAGAAGACGGAGACGGCGATGTCGAAGCACTGGTCGTCGAACGGCAACGAATACGACGACGCGACGGCGTGATGTTGCAACGTGTATCGGCGCGCAGCGGCGCGAACCGCCGGCTTGGAGATGTCGATGCCCCAACCCTCGGCACCGGTGTGGTCGCACACCCGAGCGAGGTACGACCCCTCACCGCACCCGCAGTCGACGACCGCTGGTGGACCCACGTCGTCCACGAGTGTCGCAGCGGTCTCCGCCACCGCATCGATGATCGGGTCGTACAACCCCGCGTCGAACACAGCTCGTCGAGCACGCACCATCGGCTCGTCGTCGCCGGACGAACGTCCCTTCAGTCGGCCGCCTGGGAGCAGGTTGACATACCCCTCGCGGGCACGGTCGAAGCGATGACCGTTCGTGCATGCGAAGTCGCCCGGCGCTTCCGCGAGGCGCTCCCGGCAGACCGGGCACCGGTAGCCGACGGTCGTGGACGCTGACATCGCGGCGACAGTACCGCCCGTGCTCAGCCGAGTTCGGTGCGGTACGCCTCGAGCTGCGCGACGAGCCCATCGGGATGGGCCAGCATCGGAAGGTGACCGGACGCCATCTCGTCGGGCCGGATGCCGAGTCGGTCTTCGACGACTCGGCGGAGGAACTGGGCGGGGAAGAAGCGATCGTTGCGACAGAGGAGGAAGCGCGACGGAACGTCGGGCCACTCCTGGAGCGGATACGGCCGCTCGAACGGCGCACTGGACTGCTGCCCCTCGCCTCGGGCGAGGGACTCGGCGACGGTCTGTGCCGGCACGTCGTGGAAGAACTCCCAGATCGGGTCGAACTCCGCGTCGGGCTCACGGCCGAGGCGGGTGAGGTTCTCGACGTGGGCGGCGTGGTGATCGGTGTTCGTCCACCAGTCTCCGGGCGGCTCGCCGATCCTCGGCACCATCGCGGCGACGAACACGAGCAAGGCCGCACCGAGGGGCTCACAGACCAACGGGGCGGTGAACCCGCCGAGCGAGTGGCCGACGACGATCACATCGCCGAGGTCGTCACCGTCGGCCTCGTCGCGGACGGTGCGCAGCACGGCGTCGCGGTACTCGGCGAACCCCGCGTCGTCGTCAGCGCACGGCAGGTCCGTCGCGATCGCGCGGTGGCCGAGCTGCTGCAGGCGTGCCACCACGCGGTGCCAGTACCACGCGTCCGAACCGGCGCCCGGGATCAACACAAATGTCGCCACGTCCAGCCTCCTCGGTCATCGCCCGCCGAAGACGAGACGATCCGGATGGCCCGGACTCATCGCACCATGTGGCGTCAGAGCGAGGCGAGCGCGGCCCGGATGGACGCGGCCGCGCGTTCGAGCGCAGCAGGATCCACCGACGCGGCCGCGTTGGCGAACGACAGCTGGCTCATGCTGGAGGTGGGGATGAGGTGGATGTGCGCGTGCGGCACTTCGTAGCCGGCGATGATCAGCCCGACCCGGTCGCATCCGAAGGCCGCCTCCTGGGCGCGTCCGATGCGATGGCTGATCGCGAACAGGTGCGCAGACAGCTCGGGTGAGCAGTCGACCCAGTGGTCGACCTCCTCTATGGGCACGACCAGCGCGTGTCCGGTGGCCATCGGGTTGATCGACATGAACACGACGCACAGGTCGTCGCGGTGCACGAACGTGCCCGGTATCTCGCCGCGGATGATGCGGGTGAAGATGGTCGGCATCAGCGACTCATCCTGTGTACCCGCCCGACATCGTGAACACGTCGCCGGTGGCGTAGCTGCTCTCCGGACCGGCCAGGAACCTGACCAGCTCGGCCAGTTCGGCCGCCGTGCCCATGCGCCCCATGCCGAGCTGGTTGACGACGAGCGCGCGCATGGTGTCGGTGATCGGTTCGAGGAGGGGCGTGTCGATGTAGCCGGGGCAGACGGCGTTGATGCGGATGCCGAGGTGCGACGTCTCCGCCGCAGCGTTCTTGGTGAGCGCGATGATGGCTGCCTTCGCCGTCGAGTAGTGCACCGGCCCGCCGGACGGCATCTGGCCGAGGATCGACGACACGTTGACGATGACGCCGCTGCGCTGGACCTGCATGTGTCGCAGCGCGGCCCGCACGCCGTAGAACGTGCCGTAGAGGTGGACGCGGATCATCCGGTCCCAGTCGGCATCGCTGAGCGAGGTGATCGCGCCGAGCGGCTGCATCTCACCGATCCGCCCCTCCATGCGCAGCATCGCGTTCGCGATGGCGGTGTCGAAGCGCTGCTGCGAACCCTCGTCGACGGCCGGTGCGATGCCCGCGTTGTTGATCACGATGTCGATCGAGCCGAACCGCTGCACGGTGTCGTCGATCGCCGCGTCGAAGGCTGCCGAGTCGCACACGTCGAACACGGCGGTGGTGCCCTCGACCTCCTTGGCCGTCAGCTCGGCCGCCTCCGTGACCAGGTCGTTGACCACGATCCGGGCGCCGTCTGCGGCCAGCCGTCGGGCGAAGGCAGCACCCAGTCCCGAGCCGGCGCCGGTGATCAGAGCAACCGTGCCGGACAATGCTCCTGTTCCCATGGTCAGACCTTAGGTGGTTGTACAGTGACGCCGTGATGCCAGAGAGCGACGAAGCGGGAGCCCCCGGGACCGTCGTCGAACCTGCTGCGAACACCGACCGGATCCTCACGATCCCCAACGTGATGTCGTTGATCCGGCTGTGCTGCATCCCCCTCTTCCTGTACCTGCTCTTCGGCCGTGACAACCGCGCAGGCGCGGCGTGGCTGCTCGGCGGCCTCGGGGCCACCGACTGGATCGACGGCTACATCGCCCGGCGCTTCAACCAGGTCAGTGAGCTCGGCAAGGTGCTCGATCCCACCGCGGACCGGTTGATGTTCATCGTCGCGCTGATCGGGATGATTGTCGATCGCGCCGGGCCCGTGTGGTTCTACGTGCTGGTCCTGGTTCGTGAGGCGCTCTTCGGCGGCACCGTGCTGATCGCGACGATCGCCGGGATGAAGCGCTTCGACGTCACGTGGCTGGGCAAGCTCGCCACGTTCTTGTTGATGTTCGCGCTGCCCGGTCTGCTGATCGGTTCGTCGGACCTCGGTGTGCACCGTCTGTTCCAGGTCGCAGCGTGGATCCTCGCCGTGCCCGGCATCGCCATCAGCTACTACACCGCGATCGCGTACGTGCCGATACTCCGCAGGAACCTGCGCGAGGGTCGCGTCGAACGCGCAGCCAAAGGGGTCGGGATATGAAGGCAGTGATCATGGCGGGCGGCGAGGGGACCCGGCTGCGGCCGCTGACGTCGAACGCGCCGAAGCCGATGTTGCCGATCGCCAACGTGCCGATGATGGAGCACGTCATCAACCTGTTGCGCACCCACGGCTTCGACGAGATCGTCGTGACGGTCGCGTTCCTCGCCAACGCGATCAAGACGTACTTCGGCGACGGCAGCGAGTTCGGCGTGAAGATGCACTACGCCCATGAGGCCACGCCGCTCGGCACCGCGGGCAGCGTCGGCAATGCGCGTCACATGCTCGACGAGCGCTTCCTGGTGATCTCCGGCGACGTCATGACCGACATCGACCTCGGCGCGATCCTGCGGTTCCACGACGAGCACAAGGCGGTCGCGACGATCGGCCTCACGCCCGTCGACAACCCGCTCGACTTCGGCATCGTCATCACGCGCGAAGACGGCACGATCGAACGCTTCCTGGAGAAGCCGACCTGGGGCCAGGTCTTCAGCGACACGATCAACACGGGCATCTACGTGCTCGAGCCGAAGATCTTCGAGTTCATCCCCGAGGGTCGCTCGGTCGACTTCAGCAGCGAGGTGTTCCCGGCGTTGCTGGCCGAAGGCCTGCCGCTCTACGGCGCGATCGCCGAGGGCTACTGGGAAGACGTCGGCACGCTGGAGGCCTACCTCGGTTCGCACAAGGACGTCCTCGACCAGAAGGTGCTGGTCGACATCCCCGGCTTCCGGGTGAACGACGGCGTGTGGCTGGGGGAGGGCGCGGAGATCTCCCCGGATGCCACCGTCACCGGTCCGGCGGTCATCGGTCCGGGCTGCAAGGTCGAGGCCGGCTGCACCCTGGGCGAGTACACGGTGCTCGGGTCGAACGTGCGCCTGCTCAGCGACGTGCACATCGAGCGCTCCGTCGTGCACGACAACGTCTACGTCGGCAGCGGCGCGCGGTTGCGCGGAGCGATCATCGGCCGCGCGTGCAGCATCCGCTCGAACGTTCGCATCGACGAAGGCGTCGTCCTCGGCGACTCCGTGTTCATCGGCAGCGGCGCGGTGCTGGCCGGCGACGTGAAGGTCTACCCGTTCAAGATGGTCGAGGACGGCGCGGTCGTCAACACCAGCATCGTCTGGGAGAGCAAGGGCTCGCGCAGCCTGTTCGGGCGCGACGGCGTCACGGGTCTGGCCAACGTCGACGTCACCCCGGAGCTCGCGGTCAAGTTGGCGATGGCCCACGGGACGTCGCTGAAGAAGGGCACCACCGTCGTCACCTCGCGCGACTCCAGCCGTGCGGCGCGCATGCTGTAGCGGGCGATGATGGCCGGGCTCAACGCGGCAGGCGTCGACGTGCTCGACCTCGAGGTCGCCAGCGTGCCCGTGACCCGATTCCTCACCCGCACGCCACGGGCGTTCGCCGGCATCACCATCCGCCTGCACCACGACGATCCGTCGCGCATCATGGTGCGCTTCTTCGACGCCGAAGGCACCGACATCAGCGAGGACGGCCAGCGCAAGATCGAACGCCTCTTCCAGCGCGAGGACTTCCGTCGCGTGTTGGCGGAAGAGGTCGGTGACATCCAGATCCCGCCGCGCGCCTTGGAGGAGTACACCGTCGCGCTCGAGGCCACTGTCGAAGCCGAGGCGATCCGCCGTCACAAGTTCAAGCTCGTCGTCGACTACAGCTTCGGCGCGACGTCGCTCGTGATGCCGACGCTGCTCGGCAAGCTCGGCGCGGATGTGCTCGCCGTGAACCCCTACGTCTCCACCGCCGCCCGGGTGAACTTCGACGCCGAAGCGGCGGCGCAGCGCGTCGCCGGACTCGTTCGAGCGTCGGGCGCGCACCTCGGCGCGATCCTGGACGCAGACGGTGAGCGGCTGACGCTCATCGACAACGAGGGTCGCGTGTTGAACCACACCGACGCCCTCCTCGCGTTCGTCGATCTCGTGTGCGACCACCTGCTCGGCGACAAGATCGCGCTTCCCGTGAACATCACCCAACAGGCGAGCGCCATCGCCCATGCGCACGGGGTCGACGTCATCCAGACCAAGATCTCGATCGCCGCGCTGATGGCTGCGGCGAACGATCCCGGCGTCGGCTTCGCGGCCGACGGTGCCGGCGGCTACATCCTGCCCGGGTTCCTACCGGCGTTCGATGCGGCCGGCGCGCTGCTGAAGGTGATGGATCTGCTCGCCCGCCACGACCGACCCCTTGCCGATGTCGTCAGTGCGTTGCCGAAGGTGCACCTCACCCACGAATCGGTCATCACCCCGTGGGAGCAGAAGGGTCTCGTCATGCGCAGCCTGGTCGAACTCGCCGGCCGCGACGTGGTGCTCGTCGACGGCGTCAAGGTGGTCCACGGCGACGGATGGGTGCTGGCCCTGCCCGATCCCGAGGAGCCCGTCACCCATGTGTGGGCCGAGGCCCCGACGGATTCCGAGGCGCGCAAGCTGGCCCAGGAGTACTCGCGGCGCATCCGCCAGCTGCTGCGCTGACGGCTCAGCCTCAACTACAGGTTCATTCGGATGGATTGTCGCATCGCTGTTCCATCAAGGTCCCCGAGTTCGCTACCGTGGGGCCGATGAACGTACCGTCCGATCTGCTCTACTCGACCGACCACGAATGGATCCGACGGGTGGAGAACGGCGTCGAGATCGGCATCACTGACTACGCCCAGGATGCCCTCGGCGACGTCGTGTTCGTCCAGGTTCCCACCATCGGGAGCACGATCTCGGCGGGCGACAGCTTCGGTGAGGTGGAGAGCACGAAATCGGTCTCCGACATCTACGCGCCGGTGTCCGGCGTCGTGGTCGCGGTGAACGAGGCGCTGGCCGCCGATCCGACTGCGGTGAACACCGATCCGTACGGCACAGGTTGGCTCTGCATCATCGAACCGACCACGGCATCCGAGCTCGATCCACTGCTCGACGCCGCTGCGTATCGAGCACTGACGGAGGGTTGAGCGTGGCATACGTCTTCTGCAACAAGTGCGGTCACCGCAACCCACCCGAGTCGCTGTTCTGCTCAGCGTGCGGATCCGCGCTCGATCTCAACGCCGATCACACGATCTCGCTGGCCAAGGTCGATCCGTTGCTCGACTCGCCCGGTCCCTCCGACGACGTGCAGGTCGATCTCAACCAGCTGCCTGCCGAAGGCGGCGTGCTCATCGTGCGCAGTGGCGCGCAGGCCGGCGACGCGTTCGCGCTCGCCGACCCGCTCACTCGTCTCGGCCGCCATCCGGACAGCGAGATCATCCTCGAGGACATCACCGTCTCGCGCCGTCACGCCGAGGTCGAGCGAACCGCCACCGGGTACCTCGCCCGCGACGCGGGCTCGTTGAACGGCACATACGTCAACCAAGAACGCATCGACGAGGCCCCCTTGCGCCAGGGCGACGAGCTCCAGGTCGGCAAGTTCCGTCTGGTGTTCTTCGAACGGGCCCAGTGACAGCGGTGCCCGACAACCGCTACCTGTCGATCGGCGAGGTGCTGGGGCTCCTGCTCGAAGACTTTCCCGACGTCACGATCTCCAAGATCCGGTTTCTCGAGAGCCAGGGTCTCATCGAGCCTGAGCGCACACCATCCGGCTACCGCAAGTTCTACGACCACGACGTCGATCTGCTGCGCGCGATCCTCCACGAGCAGCGCGAGAACTTCCTGCCCCTCAAGGTGATCCGGGATCGCATCGAGTCGGGTGGCATCCAGGGCGACAACACCGGAGGACGCACGCCACCGCGGGGCATCCGCAACGTCGACACTTCGGCGGCCCGTGAGGCAGCGGGGGAGCGCGACAGCGTCTTCCGCCGCACTGACGGCGGTCCAGAGTGGGCCGGCGGACACACGCTGGTGCCGGGCTCGGCTGTGACCACGGCGCTGCCGTCGACGTCCACGCTGCCGGCCGTCGTCGACATCGCCGCGCTCTTCGAGCCACCACCGGCCGTCGAAGAGACCGTGCCCGAGGTTGCCGCACACGTTCCGGCGAATGTTCCGCCCGCGGTTGCGGCAGAGGTTCCGCCAGCGGTTCGGAGGACCGAGGAGAAGGCAGCGGTGCGTGAGCCGGGAGGCGCGAGCCTCCCGTACGACCGCGACGAGTTGTGCGCCGCGGCGGGCATCACACTCGCCCAGCTCGACGAGCTCGAATCGTTCGGACTGGTCGTCGGGCGCGGCGCCGGCCGCGACACGGCGTACCAGGCCGACGCATTGGCGATCGCCTCGGTGGCGGCCAAGTTCCTCGCCAACGGCATCGATGCGCGTCACCTGCGCACGTGGCGCCAGGCCGCCGACCGCGAGGCGACGTTGTTCGAGCAGCGGATCATGCCGCTCCTCCGGCAGCGCAACCCGCAGTCGCGTCAGGCCGCGCTGGACACGTTGACGACGCTGGCCGACCTCGGCGGACAGCTGCGCAGCGCGCTCATCGACTCGATGCTCAGGCACCACTTCGACGGCAGCTGACTCCCAACGATTTCCGGGTACCATCGCGTTCGTGGACGTCGCGATGGAGTTGGTCGGGGTGCGGATCGAAGTACCCGACAACACGCCAGTGCTCGTGCTGCGCGAGCAGGAAGGTCGCAAGCGCGTCCTCCCGATCATGATCGGCACTGCAGAGGCAACGGCGATCCACTACGCGCTCGAAGGTGTCGTCCCGCCACGCCCGCTGACCCACGATCTGTTCATCGACGTGCTCACGGCCGTTGGTGCCACCCTGCAACGCGTTCTCATCACCGAGCTCCGCGAGCACACGTACTACGCCGAGCTCTCGCTGCAGACGCCGAACGGGGCACGGACCGTGTCGAGCCGCCCCTCGGACGCGCTCGCGCTCGCCGTGCGCTCGGGTGCCGACATCTTCGCGACCGAGGAGCTGCTCGACGCCGTTGGTCAAGATGCCGCCGTCGCAGCCGTGCTGGACGACGAGGACGAAGACGAATCGATCCTCGACGAGTTCCGCGACTTCATCGACAGCATCAACCCCGACGATTTCTCCAGCTGACCTGTTGACGGCGCGCGCGGCCCGGCGTAGGGTTGCACCCCTTACACCGTCGTAACTACGGCGGTGTCATCGGTGGGCACGGAGGCAACGTGAGCGAGGCAGCAGGTTTCAGTGGGACCAAGACGGCGAGCATCGTCGGCATCACCTACCGTCAGCTCGACTACTGGACGAGGACCGGCCTGGTCCGTCCATCGCTCGGCGACGCCGCCGGCAGCGGCAGCCGTCGCGAGTACTCCTACCGCGATCTGCTCGAGCTGCGCGTCATCAAGAACCTGCTCGACGCGGGCATCAAGCT
>JAOBWO010000084.1 GCA_025463415.1 Acidimicrobiales bacterium
CAACGGCCAGCAGGCCGAGATCACGGTGATGACCGACATGTTGGCGAAGCGCGGCGCGACGCCGTAGCGTTCGCCGAGAGCACACCTACGGGAGGTCCCGATGGACGAGACGACAACCACCACCGCAACGGGCAGCTGCGACACCGCCGCGGAGCCAGAACTGATCGAGACCGAACTGCTCGTCGAGGAGATCTCCATCGACGGCATGTGCGGCGTCTACTGACCCACTGCCTGCCTGACCCAGTGCTCGACACCGCGCTCGAACTCCATCCCCAGGTCGCCCTGCGGCCAGAGCCGTTCGGCGCGCTCGCCTACCACTACGGCAACCGCCGGCTGGTGTTCCTGAAGCACGTCGACATGGTCCGCGTCGCCAAGGACCTCGGCAACCACGCCACGTTGCAGGAAACCCTCGAGGCATGCGAGATCGCGCCGGCGCGGTGGCCGAGCTTCGCCAAGGCATTCGAATCCCTGCAGTCGTCGGAGGTCGTCCGTGAGCGTTGAAGCATTGGTGAGCCAGCTGAAGGGCGGGCTCGACGCACCGATCTGCCTCACGTGGGAGCTGACGTACGCGTGCAACCTGCAGTGCGTGCACTGCCTCTCGTCGAGTGGGCAGCGCGACCCGCGCGAGCTCAGCACTGCTGAAGCCAAGCAGGTCCTCGACGAGCTGCGCGACCTCCAGGTCTTCTACATCAACATCGGTGGCGGCGAGCCGATGGTCCGCCGCGACTTCTTCGAGATCCTCGAGTACTCGATCAGCCAGGGGATCGGCGTCAAGTTCTCGACCAACGGTGCGTTCATCGACTTCGACAAGGCCCAGCGCCTTGCCGCGATGGACTACCTCGACATCCAGATCAGCCTCGACGGCACCGATGCGGTCACCAACGACGCGGTCCGCGGCGCGGGCAGCTACGACATGGCCCGCCGGGCGATGGACAACCTGCAGGCCGCTGGCTTCGGTCCGTTCAAGATCAGCGTCGTCGTGACCCGCCACAACGTGGATCAGCTCGACGAGTTCAAGGCCCTGGCCGATTCGTACGGTGCCCAGCTGCGCGTCACACGCTTGCGTCCGAGCGGTCGCGGCGCTGATTCGTGGCACGATCTGCACCCCACCAACGCCCAGCAGCGCCAGATCTACGACTGGCTGTTGGCGCACGGCGAGAACGTCCTCACCGGCGACTCGTTCTTCCACCTGAACGCGCTCGGCGACGAGCCACTGCCGGGGTTGAACATGTGCGGCGCGGGGCGTGTGGTCTGCCTGATCGACCCGATCGGCGACGTGTACGCCTGCCCGTTCGTGATCCACGACGAGTTCAAGGCCGGTTCGGTGCGCGACGACGGCGGGTTCGCCAAGGTGTGGAAGCAGAGCGAACTGTTCCTCGAGCTGCGCGAGCCCCAGTCGGCCGGAGCGTGCAGCAGTTGCGGCAGCTATGACGCCTGCCAGGGCGGCTGCATGGCTGCCAAGTTCTTCACCGGTCTCCCGCTCGACGGCCCCGACCCCGAGTGCGTGAACGGTCACGGGGAGCACCTGCTCGAGGGTGTGGCGCTGGCGTCGAACCCGAAGCCGAGCATGGATCACTCCAAGCCGGCCAAGGTCACCGCGGTCAGCGTGTCCCTCGGCACGACGCGCAACGTCGTCAGCGTCAGCTGACACTTTGCTGCTGATCGCGCTGATCCCCGTCACCTACGTGATGGGGATGTTTCCCAGCGCCGTGATGGTCGCGAGGTCGCGTGGCGTCGACATCACGAGCGAGGGGTCCGGGAACCCCGGCGCATCGAACGTCTGTCGCGTGCTCGGCTGGAAGTGGGGTGTGATCGTGTTCGTGCTCGACGCTGCCAAGGGCGCGATCGCAGCCGGGCTCGGCTGGATCGTCGTCGGCCGGCACGCCGGCTACGCATGCGTCGCCGCGGCGGCGCTCGGCCACATGTTCCCGTTGCTGCGCCGATTCGGCAGCCGGCGGTTCCAGGGCGGCAAGGGCGTCGCCACGGTCGGCGGCGGGATGCTCGTGCTGCAACCCATCGTGTCGCCGCTCCTCCTGCTGATCTGGCTGGGCGTGAGCAGGCTCACCAAGAAGGCATCGCTCGGCTCGTTCGCGATCATCGCCTTGCTGCCCATCGGCGAGGCCGTGCTCGGCGCACCGGCGTGGGAGATCCTCGCCAGCGTCGGCCTGGGCGCCCTCGTCCTCGTCAAGCACGGGTCCAACATCAAACGGCTGATCAGGCGCGAGGAGCTGTCGCTCGACAAGAATGGGTGACCCATGCGCCTCCTCGAACCCCTTCATCTCGGCGCATCGACGGCAGCCAACCGGCTCGTGTTCGGGCCGCACGTCACCAACCTCGCCGCCGACGATCGAAGCCTCCCCCGCCGATGGGTGGCGTACCACGCTGCTCGCGCCGCGGGTGGCGCCGGCGTCATCGTCGCCGAGGGGGCGAGCGTGCACGACAGCGACTGGCCCTACGAGCGGGCCCCACTGGCAACGCGCTGCACCGACGGATGGGCCGAGCTCGCCCAGCGCTGCCACGACGCCGGCTCGCTGCTGATCGCGGGGCTCGACCATGCCGGCGGCCAGGGGTCATCGGCGTACAGCCAGCGCGAGCTGTGGGCGCCGTCACGCGTGCCCGAGGTCAACAGCCGCGAGGTGCCGAAGTGGATGGAGGACGAGGACATCGAGGCCGTCATCGCCGGATTCGCGACAGCGGCCGCGTCCGCACGCGAAGCCGGCTGCGACGGTGTCGAGATCAACGCCGGCCAGCACAGCCTGATCAGGCAGTTCCTCTCCGGGCTCACCAACCAGCGTGGCGACGCGTGGGGCACCGACCGCACCCTGCTCGCCCGTCGGGTGCTCACCGACGTCCGCTCCCGTGTCGGCAAGACGGGTGTCGTCGGGCTCCGTCTGTCCTGTGACGAGCTGGCGCCGTGGGCCGGCATCACCCCGGAGATGGCACCGGCGATCGCTGTCGAGCTCGCCGGGTGCGGGCTCGACTACCTCGTGGTGACACGCGGCTCGATCTTCAGCATCGAGAAGACCCGTCCTGATTTTCATGAGCCCTCGGGCTTCAACATCGAGGTGTGCCGCGCCGTTCGCGACGCCGTCACCGCGGCCGGTCTCGCCACCAAGGTGGTCCTGCAGGGGTCGATCGTCGACACCGGCCAGGCCGAGTGGGCCGTCGGCGACGGCGTGTGCGACGCCGTGGAGATGACTCGTGCCCACATCGCCGACCCGCAGTTGGTCGCCAAGCTCAGCGCCGGCACGCCGCAGCGGATCCGCCCGTGCATCCTCTGCAACCAGACGTGCCAGGTGCGCGATGCGCGCAACCCCATCGTCACGTGCGTCGGTGAGCCCACCAGTGGTCGCGAGACCGAGGATCCGGATTGGTACCAGCCCACCCGCACGCCACGCGACGTCGTGGTGGTCGGTGGCGGGCCGGCGGGCCTCGAGGCTGCTCGCGTGGCTGCGGCTCGAGGTCACCGGGTGCGCGTCGTCGAGCAGGCTGCAACGCTCGGTGGTGTCGCGGCTGTCAGTGGTCCGGCCGCGCCACTCGTGGCGTGGTTGATCGCGGAGTGTGCCGCAGCCGGGGTGGCCGTCGAGACCGCCTCCCGGTTCGATGACTCCGCGGACCTGCCGCCCGGCACGGTCCTCATCCAGGCAACCGGCGGGCGACGCGGCCACCGCCCGTACGCCGTGGAGCCGGATGCGATCGTCCTCGACATCGCCGAGGTGCGCGCCGGAACTGTGTCCCTTCCGGCGTCCGGGACGGTCGTCATCTTCGATCCGATCGGCGGTCCGATCGGCGTCGCCATCGCTGCCGAGCTCGGCGATCGCGCCCTTCTCGTGACGCAGGACAACATCGCCGGCAACGAGCTCAGCCGCACGGGCGACCTCGCTCCGGCCAATGTGCGTCTGGCCCAGGCGGGTGCGCACATCGAACGCCGCAGCCTCCTGCGCGCTGCAGGTGCGGGCCGCGTGACCATCGAGGACAAGTACACCGCCGAGCAGCGTGACATCGACTGCGTCGCCGTGGTCGACTGCGGCTTCCGCCTCCCCACCGACCCGATCCCCGGCGCAACGATCCGCGCGGGCGACTGCGTCGCCCCCCGCACGATCCTCGAAGCGATCCTCGAAGGTCGCCGCGCCGCGCTCGCCATCGACCGCGCCTGACCCGCACCTCGCCTGTGCACGCGGCTCGGGCTGCACGTGGGGTGCGGTAGGTTCCGGCGGATGCCGATCGCCGCGATGCGCGTTGCCCGTCCGACGACGGACCTGGCCCGGATCCGCGCGTTCTACGAGGACGCAGTGGGGTTGCCGGTGCTGTGGACCTTCGACGATCACGACGCCTTCGACGGCGTGATCTTCGCGATCCACGGAGAAGCAGCCCAGCTCGAGATCGTGCACACGCCGCATGCGACCTCGCCCCGACCGACCGCCGAGGACGTGCTCGTGCTGTACCTCTCGTCGCCCGCGGAGGTGGCCGAGCTCGGCCGCAGGCTGCTGGCCAACGGTGCGACCGCTGTGCCGCACGACGACGCCGACCTGAACCCGTACTGGCCGAACAGCGGCGCGATCACCTTCGTCGACCCCGACGGCTACCGGCTCGTGATCTCCCCCGCCTGACGGACCGAGCGGGAGGTCAGCGGCTGGAGGGCGGGCGGTCCGCGACCGCTGTCTCGTACTCTTCGGCCAACGAGATCACGTGATCCGGGATCGCGCCGGCCGCGACATCGGCCAGGGTGACGGTCTCGAGCACCCGTCGCAGGCTGGCCCGCACCGCCATCCAGACCGTGCGCAGCTCGGTGGCCGGGCCGCGGTACTCCAGCGTCGTCAGGCTGAGATCGTGCACCTCGGCGAGCGGGCCGTCGATGGCCCGGAACACGTCGGCGAGGGTGATCTGGTCGGCCGGCCGGCCGAGCGTGAAACCACCCTCGGGCCCGCGCTGGCTCTGCACCAGGCGCGTCCGGCGGAGATCGCCGAGGATGCCCAGCAGGTAGCGGAGCGGAAGGTCCTGAGCTGCGGCGATCTGCTGAGCGGTGACCGGCCCATCGGCGACCGCCATCTCCGACATCGCACGGATCGCGTAGTCGACCTTCGCTGAGATCCGCATCTCCCGAGTGTGCCAGAAACCATCGTGGGCGGGCGCCCTCACGCGACGCGTCTGCGAGGATTCATCGCTGCCGCATGCGTTGATGCGAACCATCAGTTGATACTGTGTGAATTCATGAAGAGGGGGCTCTCGTGACCGACGACAGCGACGCTGCCGCAGACATCGCCACCATCGCCGGTGCGCTGTTGCTCGAGATCCGTGCAGCAGGCGGGTCAGCAGCGGATCTCAAGTCCGCCGGCGACCGGGGCTCGCACGAGCTGATCATGGCGGAGCTCGCGCGACGCTTCCCTGCCGACGCGGTGCTGTCGGAGGAGGGCACGGATTCGTCGGCGCGCCTCGGCCGACCACGGGTCTGGATCGTCGATCCGTTGGACGGCACGCGCGAGTTCTCCGAGCCGCCGCGCACGGATTGGGCGGTGCACGTCGCGCTGGTGGTCGACGGCGAGCTCACCGCCGGAGCAGTCGCGCTGCCGGCGCAGGGTCGTACGTTGAGCACGACCGGCGCCTCCACGCCAGCGCTCCCCCAGCGGCCCGCTCACGACGGCGTCCCGCGTCTGGTCGTCAGCCGCACGAGACCGACGGAGCACGCACGCGTGATCGCCGAGCAACTCGGCGCAGAGCTCGTGCCGATGGGATCGGCCGGAGCGAAGGCGATGGCTGTCGTGCTCGGCGACGCGGACATCTACGCCCACTCGGGCGGGCAGTACGAATGGGATTCGGCGGCACCGGTCGCCGTCGCCCAGGCCGCAGGTCTGCACGTGTCCCGCCTCGACGGCTCGCCCCTGGTCTACAACCAACCCGATCCGTGGCTGCCGGACCTGTTGATCTGCCTGCCGCACCTCGCCGCGTCGGTGATCGAGATCTGCCGAGGCATCGCATGACGCGCGTCCTGACCCACCTCGAGCGGTTGGAGGCGGAGAGCATCCACATCATGCGCGAGACCGTCTCGGAGTCGGAGAACCCGGTGATGCTGTACTCCGTCGGCAAGGACAGCGCGGTCATGCTGCACCTGGCCCGCAAGGCGTTCGCGCCGTCGGCGCCGCCCTTCCCGCTGCTGCACGTCGACACGACGTGGAAGTTCCGCGCGATGTACGAGCTGCGCGAGAAGATGGCTGCCGAGGCAGGGATGGACCTGCTCGTCTACCAGAACCCGGAGTGCATCGAGCTCGGGATCAATCCGTTCGACCACGGTTCGGCGATGCACACCGACATGTGGAAGACCCAGGGTCTGAAGAAGGCGCTCGACGAGCACGGCTTCGACGCAGCATTCGGCGGGGCTCGCCGCGACGAGGAGAAGTCGCGGGCCAAGGAGCGGATCGTGTCGCTGCGCTCCGCTCAGCACCGTTGGGATCCGAAGCAGCAGCGGCCCGAGCTGTGGCGTACGTACAACCTGCGCAAGGGCGTCGGCGAGACGGTACGGGTGTTCCCGATCTCGAACTGGACCGAGCTCGACGTGTGGCAGTACATCCATCGCGAGGCGATCCCGATCGTGCCCCTGTACTTCGCGGCCGTGCGTCCCGTCGTCGATCGTGGCGGCACGTTGATCATGGTCGACGACGACCGGATGCGACTCGAGCCGGGCGAGGTGCCGACGATGCGCAAGGTGCGCTTCCGCACGCTCGGCTGCTACCCGCTGTCCGGTGCGGTCGAGAGCGAGGCGGACACGTTGCCGGGCATCATCCAGGAGATGTTGCTGACGACGACGTCCGAGCGGCAGGGACGGATGATCGACTTCGACTCGTCGGCATCGATGGAGAAGAAGAAGCAGGACGGGTACTTCTGATGTCGAACGTGCGCGAGGACCTGATGGTGACCGACATCGAGGCCTACCTCGATGTCCACGAGCACAAGAGCTTGCTGCGGTTCATCACGTGCGGCAGCGTCGACGACGGCAAGAGCACGCTGATCGGCCGGTTGCTGTACGAGACGCACCTCGTGTTTGAGGACCACATGACGGCGCTGGAGGCCGACTCGAAGAAGTTCGGCACCCAGGGCGCAGAGCTCGACTTCGCCCTGCTGGTCGACGGCCTCTCGGCGGAGCGCGAGCAGGGGATCACCATCGATGTCGCCTACCGGTTCTTCTCGACCGAGCGACGCAAGTTCATCGTCGCGGACACGCCGGGGCACGAGCAGTACACCCGCAACATGGTGACCGGTGCATCCACCGCCGAGCTCGCCGTGATCCTCATCGACGCCCGCAAGGGCGTGATCACCCAGACCCGTCGTCACAGCTACCTCGTCTCGCTGCTCGGCATCCGGCGTGTCGTCGTCGCGATCAACAAGCTCGATCTGGTCGACTACTCCCAGGACGTGTTCGAGCGGATCGCAGCCGACTACCGCGCGTTCGCGTCGGAGATCGGACTCGCACCGGATCAGGCGGAGGTCGTGTGCATCCCCGTGTCGGCGCTGCGCGGCGACAACATCACCGAGCCCGGTGACCACATGCCGTGGTACAGCGGGCCGACGCTGATCGAGCACCTTGAGACCGTGGAGATCGGCGACACCGCCGAAGCCGGTCCGTTCCGGTTCCCGGTGCAGTGGGTCAACCGGCCCAACTCTGACTTTCGAGGCTTCTCCGGCACCGTGGTCGGCGGCAGCGTGCAACCCGGCGACGACGTCCTCGTCCTGCCATCCGGGGTCACCAGCCGCGTCGCGCGGATCTCGACCTTCGACGGCGACCTGGGCCAAGCCGTCGCCGGGCAAGCGGTCACCATCGTGCTCACCGACGAGGTCGACGTCAGCCGCGGCAGCGTGCTGTGCGCGGTGGATCGACCGGCCGAGATCGCCGACCAGTTCGAGGCGCACGTCGTCTGGATGCACGACAACCCGATGCAGCCCGGCCGCCAGTACCTGCTCAAGATCGGGGCCACCACCGCCGGGCTGACGATCAGCTCGCCGAAGTACAAGGTCGACGTCAACACGCTCGAGCACCTCGCTGCGAAGACGCTGGCGATCAACGAGATCGGGGTGTGCACGATCTCCACCGACCGACCGATCGCGTTCGACCCCTACGTCGCCAACCGGGACATGGGCGGGTTCATCGTCATCGATCGGCTCACCAACGCGACGGTCGGTGCGGGACTGCTCCACTTCGCACTCCGACGTTCGACCAACGTGCACTGGCAGACGGTCGACGTCACGCCGGAGGCACGCGGGGAGCTGATGGGTCATCGCCCGTGCGTGGTGTGGCTCACCGGCCTCTCCGGAGCCGGCAAGTCGACGATCGCCAACCAGGTCGAGCAGCGCCTGCACACGCTCGGCGCGCACACGTTCCTGCTCGATGGCGACAACGTCCGCCACGGCCTCAATCGCGACCTGGGCTTCACCGAGGCAGACCGGATCGAGAACATCCGCCGGATCGGCGAGGTGTCCCGGCTGATGATCGACGCCGGTCTCATCGTGCTCGTCTCGTTCATCTCGCCGTTCCGCGCCGAACGCGAGCTGGCCCGCGAACTGATCGGCGCGGAGCGGTTCTGCGAGGTGCACGTCGACGCCCCGATCGAGGTCGCCGAGGCACGCGATCCGAAGGGTCTCTACGCCAAAGCGCGCAATGGGCAGCTGCCGAACTTCACCGGCGTGGATTCGCCCTACGAGGTGCCCCTCCAGCCGCAGTTGCGGATCGACACCACCCGCACGTCACCGGAGACGGCCTCCCAGGCGATCGTCGACCACCTGCGCACGATGGGCATCATCGCCGGGCCGCACTGAGGTCCGTGGCGCCGGAGCCGTTGCCGGTGCTGGTGCTGTTGCTGTTCGCTTGCATCGCGCCCACACACGTTCGACACGCGTCGTCGCCGTCTGCTGAGAACCCGAGCGGCACGGACCACGCCAGCAAGCCACAGAGCGTGGCCCGGCGCGTCGAGCTGTCCACCGGCTCCACCCACCGCAAGGCGTGCATCTTGCCGCGACCGAAGCCGACCCGTCCGGCTTGAAAGCGCGTCCGGATCGTCGGAGGCGGCGCCAGGGACGTGCCGGCGTGGATGACGACGACGCCGGGAGCGCCGGCACCGAGTCCCTTCCGTGCCTCGTGGGCGCGCTGTCGGCAACTGGGTGAGCAGTAGAGCTGCGGGCGCCCCGGCCGCGGCACGATCTCGAAGGGCTGCCGGCACCACGAACAGTCGCGCCACCCCGCGCGTGGAAGACGTGTGTCGGGTGTCGGGACAGGCGTGTCCGTGAGCGGCCCTCGGCGCGTGGACGCCCCTGAGGCGTCGATCGAGTTGTCGTCATCGACCATGCCTCGGGTGTACACCAAGGGTGTCGCACTCCTGCACCGCCTCGCCTCCGCCGTGTCTAGAAAGGGTGAGACATCGTTGGCCCGCCGGTTCCGCGGCAGCGGCGCGCCTTCGTGAATCTCCACGTGATGAAACCCGAGCCTCCTCGGCCTCCTGCCGTCCGGGGCCTTCGTGAATCTCCACGTGATGAAACTCCTGTCGACCGACTGCGGCAGTGGCGCGCTTTCGTGAATCTCCACGTGACGAAACCCGTGCCTTCTCGATCTCCCGTCAACCCGGCGCCTTCGTGAAGCTCCACTGACGAGACCCAATCCTCCTCGGCCTCCCGTCGTCCCGGCGCCCTCGTGAATCTCCACATGAGGAAACCCGAGCCTCCCCGACGGCCCGTCGCCCCGCGCGCCTTCGTGAATCTCCACGTGACGAGACTCGAGCCGGACGACGGCCGCTGCCGCCGGCACGCTTCCTGAATCTCCACGTGACGAAACCCGGCCCCGGCCGCCAAGCCCCGTCGGGTTCACCGCTCGCCGACCGGTGAATGCATCAGGGTCGGTCGACAGGAGTTTCATCACGTGGAGATTTACGAAGGCGCACCACTGCCGCGATCGGTCGACGGAGGTTTCATCACGTGGAGATTCACGAAGGACTGCCTGCGCTCGATCGAGCGGAGTTTCATAATTTGGAGATTCACGAAGGCCCCACTGCCGCGGTCGGTCGACAGGAGTTTCATCACGTGGAGATTCACGAACGCGCACCACTGCCGCAGTCGGTCGACGGGAGTTTGATCACGTGGAGATTCCCGAAGGCGCACCACTGCCGCAGTCGGCCGGGTCGAGTTTCGTCACGTGGAGATTCACAAAGGCGCGTTGTGCCGATCAGCGCTCCCAGCGAGCGGGCGCTCGCACGGACAACGTCCGGGGAGGCGGCTCAGGGCTTGTGATCGACCAGGCGGTCGATGTTCGCCTGGGTCTCATAGCTCTGCCGGAGCAGCCAGATGCGCAAGAACTTGGCCACGGAGTAGCGGATGAACATGCCCGTGCCGGCGATCGTCACGGCGACACCGATCACCGCCAGCGTCAGGTACGAGCTCGCGTCGAGCTGGCCTTTGACGCTGATGTCGGTGTCCAACGACGAGCTGTAGCCGATCACGCCCAGCACGATGCCGGCGACCATCAGCAGCACGCCGACGATCTGCAGCGGACCTTCGCGCGACGCACCTCCGGTCTTCAGCTTCATCTTCTCGATGTCGCTCTTGAACTGCTCCACACGGTCAGCTTCCATGATGTGTCTTTCCCCCTAGGGCGTTGTCCAGCATGAGCAAGTCAGCCGGGCTGAACGGACGATCGAGGCCGAGCAGTTCGAGCGGAGTCTCGCGCTCGCCCTTCCGCTGCTTGGCACGCACGACGGGATTGCCGGCGAATGCTGCCGGGTTGACGAGCGCAGCGATTCGCGGCAGGAGCACGATGAGCGCGATCGTCAGCAGCGCGAAGGTCCAGTTGCCGATCGAGTGGCGCAGCGCCAACAGCCAGAGACCGACTTCGACCGCCATGCCGGCGTACAGCACGGAGCGAACCTGACGCACCATGGGCCTGCAGCCGACGAAGAAGTCGTTGACGAACCCGGTCGGGTTCCGTCCCAGGCCGACGCCCACGAGCGCAGGGCCGATCCGCACGATCGCGTCACCGAGCCAATGGAACTCGCCGTGCAGGGCAGGCACCTCGAGCTGCAGCTTGGCGAAGATGTTCTGGCCGACGAAGAACACGGCGCCGTAGAGGAGACCACC
>JAOBWO010000090.1 GCA_025463415.1 Acidimicrobiales bacterium
CCTTGCGGGTGCCGTCCGACTTGGCGATCGCGGCCATGATGAACTGCATCGCTGCTGCGCCGTAGATCGAGTACGCCGAGGCCGGATCGTGGCCGTAGGTGGACTTGAAGTCCTCGACGAACTTGCCAGCGGCGCCGCCGGCCTTGATCAGCTCCCCAGCCGGCAGACCGGCGAAGGAGATGTACATGCCATCGGCCTCGGCCAGTGCATCAACCGTGGGGTAACCGGTGAAGCCGTCTGGGGCGATCAGCTTGACGGCGCCCGTGTTCGCGCCGAACACTGCAACCTTGTCACGGATCAACTGCTCACCGTTGTTGTCGTTGATGCCACCGAGGAAGATGCAGTCCGGAGCCTTGTCCTTGAAGCCCTCGAAGAGAGCCGTGTAGTTCGGCTGCTTGGCATCCCACGCCGACGTGGCGACGACTTCGATGCCGTTGTCCGCAGCTGCCTGGGCGAAGGCCTCGGCAACGCCGACGCCGTACGTCTGGGCATCGTTGAGGACGACGCACTTGGTGACCTTCAGCTCCTTCGCTGCGAACTCGGCGTCAGCCGTGCCCTGCAGGTCGTCGGTTGCCACGATGCGGCCGTAGTTGCGGACACCGGACGGGTAGTACTTGTCGGGCTCGCCCGGATCCCAAGCCTTGGTGAGGCCGGGGTTCGTGTTGGCGTGCGAGAACATGAACATCGGGCCCGTGGTGTCGGCGTTGAGCACCGGCACTTCGATCTTGGCGCAACCCGAGTTGTAGGTACCCATGACGGCGACTTCGTCGGCGTTGGCGACGTGGTCGTTGGCGTTCTGAGCGCAGGTGGCGTCATCCCAGCCGCCCTTGGCAGCGGTGGAGTCGTCGTAGTGCTTGACCGTGACGGTGTAGTCGCCGGCCTTGCCACCCGCCTGCTTCAGGAGCAGATCGATGGCGAGGTTGGTGTCGTCGGATGCGTCCTTGGATGCGCCCTGCAGTGGCAGGTCGGTACCAACGACGAGCGCCTTGCCGGTGCCGCCGCCCGTGGACGGGGTGGAGTCGCCCGTGGTGCTGCCGGCGGTGCTGGCCGCCGTCGACTCCGCTGTGCTGCCGGCGGTGGTCGCCGCGGTCGAACCAGCGGTGGTCACCGCGGGAGCGGTGGTGGTCGCTGTCTTCTTGTCTGACCCACACGCAGTGAATCCCACTGCGAGTACCACAAAGACGGCCGAAGCCTTCCTGAGCATCATGTAGTTGCCTTTCGTTGGCATGTAGTTCCTCCCCCGAGGAAGATGACTGGGCGGATGAACGGCCCCACATCTATCCGAACCGCGTACACGGCCTGGGTCGCGGCATCGGCACCGCGATCGGGCATGGTATCGGGTGACCTGCAGGTGGTCAAGGAGTGCACAAGCTGTTAACACAAGGGTGAGCGTCCTGTTCTCCAATCGTCATTGTCCGAACGATCGCACCACGAATTCGCCAGAGTTCATGCTGTATCGGCGCCGTCTCTCACGCCTGTACCACAGTTTTCGAGGAGCCCGCGCCGACCGCGCTCCGTGGCGTCGACGCCGGGCCGCGACGGGTACGGTCGCCGGGTGAGCCCCACCGCCGACACCCCAACCACGCCAGCCGCGGTGACCCGGATCGCGCCGGCACCGATGCGCACGCGGATCACGGAGATGCTCGGCATCGACTACCCGATCATCCAGGCGCCGATGGGCTGGATCGCACGGGCCCAGCTCGCCGCCGCGGTGTCCAACGCAGGTGGGCTCGGCATCATCGAGACGTCGTCAGGTCTGCTCGACGAGGTCCGTCTGGAGATCGCGAAGATGGCGGATCTCACCGACAAGCCGTTCGGCGTGAACATCGCCCAGCTGTTCGTGCGCGATCCGTCCATCGTCCAGTTCGTCGCGGACCAAGGCGTCAGGTTCGTGACGACCTCGGCCGGCGACCCCACCAAGTACACCCGCGCGTTGAAGGATGCCGGGCTCACCGTGTTCCACGTCGTGCCGACTCTTGCCGCGGCGTTGAAGGCGGTGGCCGCCGGCGTCGACGGACTCGTCGTCGAAGGCGGCGAGGGGGGCGGCTTCAAGAACCCACGCGACGTCAGCACGATGGTGCTGGTGCCGTTGATCGCGTCGCGCGTCGACGTGCCGATCGTTGCCGCGGGCGGGATCTGCGACGGCCGATCGATGGCAGCTGCGTTCGCGCTCGGCGCACAGGGTGTGCAGATGGGAACACGGATGGTGTCGGCCGCGGAGTCTCCCGTCCACGAGAACTGGAAGCAGGCGATCGTCGCCGCGGCCGAGACCGACACTGTCGTGCTCAACCGGTTCAGCCGCCCGACGCTGCGCGCCTTGCGCACGGAGCGCACCACTCGCCTCGAGCGCCAGGAGGAGATGGAGCCCGGCGCGTTCGGCGCGGTGCTCGACCTCTACTTCGGTGGCGACCTCGAGGCCGCGATCCCGTTGACCGGCCAGGTGGCCGGCCGGATCGATGCCGTCCGCCCGGTGGCAGACATCATCGACGACACCGTGCGGGAGTTCCGAGCCACCGCAGCGCAGTTCGCGACCCACGCCGGCATCTGACCATCGTTGCCCGACGGGTGACGGGTCGGTAGTCTGTCGGCCTGCGGGCGGAGACCAGCATTGGACGTACGCGTCCGGAGGTCCCCCGACATGCTCGACAACGTCAGGAAAGTCTTGATCTACCTGGCGCTCGCCTTTGTGATCGTGTCCGTGTGGCACGACCCGCAGGGCAGCGCAGGCGCGGCAGGAACGTTCCTCCACACCGTGGGTGGGTTCTTCTCCGCGCTGCTCGACAAGAGCACGCAGTTCCTCAAGGGACTCGCGAACTGAGGCAGCGGTGACGTTCGCCCTCCACGACGCAGAGCACGTCTTCGCTCGGCTGAAGACCTTCCTCGCGCCACCGGCGACGGAGATCCAGCGCTACCTCGCCCCCGGTGAGGACAAGGTGCTGATCGACGGGCCGGCGTTCAACGCGTTCTTCGTCGACGAGCTGCCGTTGATCGCCCTGACGATCGTGGTCGGCGGCGCGGCGATCGTGTGGGGCACCTCGACCGGCAACTTCTTCGTCGCGGGCATGGCGATGATCGCATCCGGTGCGCTCATGCTCTACCTGCGGGCCAAGCGTTGGGTCGAGCAGTACACGGCGTACGTGCTCACCACCACCCGGGTGATGCGCGTCAGCGGGTTCTTCAAGCGCAACGCGGCGTGGATCCCGTGGGCGAAGGTCACCGACGTGCGCTATGAGCAGACGCTGATGGGGCGGCTGTTCGGTTACGCCACGGTGTACATCGACTCGGCCAACGAGACATCGGGCCTGGCCTCCATGAAGAACCTCCAGGATCCGAAGGCCTTCTACCTCACGTTGACGCGGCTGGTGCAGACGCGACAGGGCTTCCTGGACCCTGAGCCCCGAGCTCGGTGAGCGCTGCGGCTGCTGTGGCGCGCACCGCACGCGTCGTCAGCTGGAGCTGCACCGTCGCCAGCCAGAGCACGGTGGCGAACGCGACGTGGATCCCGACCAGCACGGCAGGAACACCGCTGAAGTACTGGGTGTAGCCGATCCCGGCTTGCGCGACAGCGATCACGACCCACGTCATCAGTGCGTTCTCGAGCACCTTCCGATCGGCGTCGTGAGTGCGGAGGTGACGGAACAGCAGGATCGCGGCACCGATGGTGATCAGCACCGTGATGCTGTGGATGCGAGCCATGCTGCTGATCGCGACATCGAACCGCTTGGCCTTCTCGTCTCCGGCGTGCGGGCCGGATCCCGTCACGAACGTGCCGGTGACGATCGCCAGCGCGGAGAGACCCGTGACCGCCCTGACGTACTTGGCCGTGCGATCACCGACCGTCGCGATCCGTTCCCCGGCGTCCGGTTCGCCGGCTCGAACCACGAGCACGGTGGCGAGCGCGACGAGCACCATCGACAGGAGGAAGTGCTGCTGGTTGGCGAAGGGGTTCAGGTCGGTCAAGACCACGATCGCGCCGACGAGGCCCTGCATCGGCACGCCCAGGGCGATGACAACGGCGAGACGGGTCAGGTCGCGTCGCCGCGGCCGGCGCCGGATCGCGCCGAGCACGGCTGCGACGACCGCCACCATCACCACGCCGGTGAACAGACGGTTGACCTGCTCGATCGCGCCATGGGTCGTCGAGACGTCGACGAATCGCGAGTCGTTGCAGTTCGGCCAGTCCTTGCAACCGAGGCCGGAGCCGGTCAGCCGCACGGAGGCGCCGGTCACGACGATCACGCACACCGACACCAGCGCAGCGATGCAGACCTTGCGATAGGTGGCCGGGCTCATCGACCTCTCAGCGTAGGGCGTACGATCCGGCGGTGCTCTCCAGCTACGACGACTTCCCCATCCACCAGGCCTGTGTTCCGATCGCCCACTCTGCGACGCCCGACCTGAACCACTACGACCGCTACTTCTTCAACGGGTACACCGCGGACGGTTCGCTCTACTTCGGAATGGCGATGGGCCTCTATCCGAACCGGCACGTGGTCGACGCGGCCTTCAGCGTCGTGCGCGATGGGGTGCAGTCGAGCGTGTTCGCCTCCGGGCGGGCACCCGCCGACCGTCGCGACGCAACGACCGTGGGGCCGATCCGCGTCGAGATCGTCGAGCCACTTCGCGTCCACCGCCTCCACGTCGATGCGCCGGATCAGGGTCTGGCTGCCGAGCTGGCGTTCACCGCGAGTTCGGAGGCGATCGAGGAACCTCACTTCTTCCAGCGAGCCGGTGTGCGCGTCCTGTTCGACTACACCCGACTCACGCAGTTCGGCACGTGGGCCGGCTGGATCGAGGTCGACGGCAACCGGATCGACGTCGACGACCTGGAGGTGACCGGCTCGCGCGATCGCTCGTGGGGCGTGCGTCCCGTCGGCGAACCCGCGCCATCGGGCGCCCCGGTGGGGATGCCCCAGTTCTACTGGCTGTGGGCGCCGGTGAACTTCCCCGGCTTCGCCACCCACTTCGACGTGAACGAGTACGGGGACGGCCGGCGCTGGCACGAGGTCGGCGCCATCGCGCCGCGCGGCGGGGCGGCGGCCATGATGCGCACGGTGGACTACCGGATCACGTGGCAGCCGGGGACGCGTTGCGCGGCAGCCTTCGAGTACGACCTCGTCGGATGGGACGGCGTCGTCGCCACGATCACCCTCGAACCGATCTCCAACTTCCAGATGAACGGAATCGGCTACGGCCACCCCGAATGGAACCACGGATCCTGGAGGGGCGAGTCGGCAGTGGGCGGGCAGCGGCTGACGTTGCCCGTCGACGATCCGCTCGCGCGGGAGAACGTCCACGTGCAGACGCTCTGTCGTGCGTCGTATCGAGACACTGCGGGCGTCACAGCGACGGGCACGGGCGTGCTCGAGCTGTTGTGCGTCGGTGAGCACCCGACGGGGTTGCGCGGCATCCTCGACGGCTACCAGCCGTGACGGCATCCGTCACGTGTGGCGCACGGTCATCCCACCGTCGACGGGGATCACTGCACCGTTGACGAAGCTCGACGAGGGCAGGCACAGGTTCAGGGTCATGTGCGCGACCTCTTCGGGATCGCCGTACCGACGCAACGGCACCCGACGCTTGGCGTAGGTGGCCTTGGCCGCCTCGTCGATGCCGGCCGTCATCCCGGTGTTGATCGGGCCGGGACAGATGCAATTGACCGTGATGCCGTGCCGGCCGAGCTCGACCGCGAAGCTCTTGGTCAGCCCCACGACGCCGGCCTTCGAGGCTGCGTACGCGGCGAGCCCGGCGGTGGTCACGATCGACTCGGTCGACGCGATGTTGACGATCCGGCCGCCACCGCTGGCCTGGAGCGCCGGCAGGCACAGCCGGATCAGCCGGGCGTGGGCAGTGAGGTTGACGTCGAGCGTCGTCGCCCAGTTCGACTCGAACGACGTCTCGTCCTGGAACGCCGAGTTGATCATCGACACGCCGGCGTTGTTGACGAGCACGTCGATGCCGCCGAACGCACCGGTGACCGTGTCCACCAACGACTTCAATGCGTCGAGGGACCCGACATCGGCAACCACCCCGATCGCCGACTCCGGTCCGTGCACCGCGACGATCTCGTCGACGACGGCCTGCACGCGAGCGGACCCGATGTCGGACACCGCGACTCGCGCGCCTTCGTCCGCGAAGAGGTGCGCCGTCGCCCGACCCATGCCGGACGCCGCGCCGGTGAGGATGACCCGCTTGCCGGCTACGGATCGGGACAGTGCTGACAGGCGAGAGGTCATGCCGCAGACTCTACGAACGCCGTCCACGGCCGGATCGATCGGGCGCATCGAGGACGAGCACATCACATTGCCGCGATGCTGGGAGCCGGTCGTCCACGTGGATGATGCCGCGACGAAGCTGGTCAGCGCTTGTAGCGTTCGTGTCTGGTGAAGAAGCAGACCGTCGAAGAACGACGCAACGAGATCCTGGAGACCACCTGCGAGGTCGTGATCGAACGTGGCTTCGCCGCGACCCGCATCGCCGACGTCGCCAAGCGGCTCAGCGTGTCGACCAGCTTGATCCACTACCACTACGACTCCAAGGAGCAGCTGCTCGCTGAGGCGTTCAGCTACTACGCCCGCAAAGACCTCGCCGCCCTGGACGCAGAGATCGAGGCCGCGCCCACCGCTTTGGCGCAACTCGATCGAGCGATCCAGAACTACGTGCCCGAAGGCAGCGACGACGTGGAGTGGATGCTGTGGATCGATGCGTGGGGCGAGGCCCTGCGCAACCCGTTGATGAAGAAGATCAGCCAGGAGCTCGACGAGCAGTCCGTGGCGCTGCTCGAGCGTGTGCTCAGTGCCGGCTTGGCGTCCGGCGAGTTCCGGTGCTCGAGCCCGGCCTCCAGCGCGTTGCGGCTCACCGGGTTGATCGACGGGTTGGCGATCCAGTTCGCAGCACACAACGATCTGCTCACCCGCGACGGCTTCATCGACCACGTGCGTTGGCTCGCGGCCGCCGAGGTCGGAGTCGACATCAGTGCCTTCGATGTCGCGCACATCGCGCCCGAGCGTTCTGCCCGACCGCTGTCGATCGCTGCCGATCTCGCCTTGCGCCGTCTGGTAACGACGTACTGCGATGCCGTGAACCGGCTCGACGCGGAGGCGTTCACCACGGTCTGGACCAACGACGCGAACTGGGACAACGGGCGTGACAAGCCGATCAGCGGCCGGGCCAACATCGGCTCGGCGTTCGCCAAGGCCGGCAAGCGGTGCGACTGGATCATCCACGTGGAGCCGCTCGCCGTGTTCGAGATCGACGAGGACACCGGCGAGGGCAGCGGCCGGATCACGGTGCAGGAGCGGATCCGCTTCAAGGACGGCAGCGACTCAACGGTGCTCGGCACGTATCACGACCGCTACATCCGTGGCCGCAGTGGCTGGCAGTTCGCCGAACGCCGGCTGGAGATCGCCGAGGCGATCCCGCCCGTCCCTGCCTGATCCACCGCACCTGACGATGCCACGGTTTGTCATCCGTGCCATGACATTTCGTGCCATCGTGACCGCGCTGCCCCGAGACGAGCGGCAGCCGACCTACGGACGGATCTCGTAGAAGGCGTTGACGGCGCTGTCCACGTCGAGACGGCGGAAGCGGGTGAAGCCTGCGGCGGCCGACATCTCGCGGGCCTTGTTCTCGCTCAGGCCCAGGGTGCCGAGGCCGGCGCCGTCCGCGTCGGACATGGCCGACGACATGCACGAGAGGACACTGATGCCGTACATCAGCGACGCCATCGGGTTCTTGCGGGCGTTCTCGGCGAAGGAGTCGTGGGCCTTGATGTCGACCAGCAGCCAGGTGCCATCGGGTGCGATCGCGGCGCGGAGGGACTCCATCATCCGTTGCGGGTGGGTCATGTCATGGATGCAGTCGAAGGTCGTGATCAGGTCCACCGTGTGATCGTCCGGCAGCGGGTGCTCGCGCGGATCGACGAAGGCCACGTTGCGGGCGCCACTGGCGGCCAGCTTGGTCGCGGCCCGGTCGAGCGCGTATCGGGAGATGTCGTACCCCGTGAACCGGCTGGCAGGGAACGCGTTCGACATCAGCAGCACCGCTCCCCCGGCGCCGCAGCCGACATCGGCCACCGAGATGCCGGCGTCGAGGCGTTCGACGACCCCGGCCAGCGCAGGCAGCACCACGGGCAACAGGTTGGCGTTGTTCCACGGTTCGAAGCTGCGCTCGATGCCGACCGCACCCTCACAGCCGTGGCTGTCGTAGTCGTGGCCGAGTCCGGAGCGGAAGCTCTCCGGCATCGCGTTCAGCGCCTCCATCGTCTGCGGAAGCCGGTGGAACATCCCCATGCCGAACGCCGGATGGTCCGGTGTGGCCAAGACGGCGACGGCCTCGGGGCTCAGCGAGAAGCGCTCCGAGTCGTCGACCGAGATGATCTTCGCTGCGGCCTGGTTGTACGCCCATTCGCGAACCCATCGCTCGTGCAGGCCGGTCGCACCGGCGAGCGCTGACGAGCTCAACGGTTCGGCCGCGGCACGCAGCGCTGTGTACAGACCGAGCCGGTCACCGAGGTGGATCATCCCGGACGTGACGGCCCCCTCCAGCTTGGAGAACAGCTGGAACGAGAACAGCGCGAGCTGATCGGCGTTCGGCTCGGATGCGCCACCCAATGTCGGCGTCGCATGCGTCGCTGGACCCTGTGTCGCGTCGGTCGGTGTCGTGGGTGCTGCGGTTCCGCTGGACTCTGCCATCGTCGCACGGTAGCTCCGCGGAAGGCGGCCGACAGCGCCGGGTCAGCGGGTGCGGTCGTCCTTGGCGAGGTGCTCGACGTCGCCCAGACGCGACAGCGCGAACGTGTAGCCGTCGCCGAGCTCCAGCGCCTCGAGGCGGGTGATCGAGGCGTGGCCGAGCACGAACCTGTCCCACTCCCACGGCGTCGGCTGCAGGCCGAGCAAGAAGCTGATCACCGCCGAGTTGGTGCCGGCATGGGCGACGAGGCAGATCCGCAGATCGGGCATGGCCACGTTCCAGACCGGCAGCTCGCCGACGACGGGCACGATGCCGCGGTCGGCCAGGAACCCGCCACAGCCGAGACGGATGCGCGCGATGAAGTCGCGGTTCGGCTCACCACCGAGCTCGGCCAGCCCGTTCCACCGCTCGTGCGCTGGTCGCCGCCGCTCCTCGGCGAACGCGACGTCCGCCTTCTCGCGCGGGGTTCCCTGCCAGACCGGGCTGCGGATCTCACGCAGCCAGTCGTCGACCACCTCATCGCGCCCGTGCCTGGCGAACAGGGGCATCGCGGTCTCGCGGGCGCGCTGCAAGGGGGAGGCGATGATCTCGTCGAACGCCTCGCCCGCCAGTGCGTCGGCCATCAGCGCCGCTTGTCGCCGCCCCCGCTCGGTGAGCCGCGGATGGTCGATGTTCAGTCCATCGACGACCCATTCCGGCTCGCCGTGACGCACCAGCACGATTTCCATCGGGTGCAACTTAACGGCACTCATCGGCGGCAAGGTCGGCGGGATAGCGTCGTGCCCTGTGGATCAGGTCCCGACACCGGCGTACCGGGCCGATTGGTATCCCGATCCGACGGGACGGTTCGAGTTCCGGTACTTCAACGGGCAGGCGTGGACCGGCGACGTGTCCGTCGACGGCAACCGGTTCCTCGATCCGCTCGTCGTGCCCGGCGCCGGGCAAGCATCGTTCGCGCACGTTCCGTTCGCGCAACCGAGGGGTTCGGGAACGGGCAAGGCCCGCGCCGCCTTCGTGCTCGGGTTGTGCTCGTTCCTGGTCGGATGGGTGCCGTTCCTGTGCTTCATCGCGATCGGTGCGGCCATCGTCGGGCTGGTGCTGGGCATCGGTGTGCTCCGCCGCGAGCGGCAGGATCGGTCCGCCGCGGCGACAGCAGCAGGTGGTGCGGGCGCATCCATGCCGCGCCCAGCCGGCCACGGATACGCCGTCGGCGGCATCGTGATGGCGCCCCTTGGCCTGGCGATCTCGGTGCTCGGGGTCTGGCTGAGCGTGCTCGCGATCCGCGAGGTCAACGACTTCACCAACGTCGGCGCGCACCACAACGAGCAATCGGCCTGCGCCGTCGTCGACGGTGTCGCGACCTACAGCGGCACGATCACCAATGATTCGTCGACGGCTCGCGAGTACAACGTGACGATCGAGTTCGACCGGAAGGGCACGACGTCACGGGTGGCGATCGGCAGCGACGCAGTGGGGACCGTGCAGCCAGGCGGGAGCGCACACGTGGCGGTGGCCGAGAGCACGGTCGCCGACGACGTGGACTGCCGGATCTTCTCCGTCACCGGGCCGCTGCCGTTCGGCCAGAGCTGACCGGCCGAGCCGACCCGGCGGAACCGGGTCAGCCCGTCGCGACGGGCACCGCGGGCGCCACGGTGGCCGCGTCAGTCGGCGCGGCGGCAGTCGTCGGCGACACGGCAGTGGTCGACGTTTCGACGGGCGGGGTGGTTGCGGCGGTCGGTGAGGTCGTGCTGGTCGGCGCATCGGCGCAGTCGGTGTCGCCGTACGCGCGGAGCTGGTTGAGCGAGGTCTGCACCGCTGCGCTGTTGAGCGCGGTGAACGTCTCCGAGGCCGTCGGGTCGGCGGACAGCTTGGTGAGGTCGTAGCCGTACTGGGCGAGGAGCACGTCGAGCTGACTCAGGAAGCTGGCTGCGACGGCGACATCGGATCGGATGTCGGAGGGCGCCTTCGTCTCGAGGGATTGGGCCTGGGCGACGAGCCTCTTCACCGCGGCCTGGGCGCGACCCGTGTCGCCGGAGTTGACGTCGGCATCGAGGGTGTCGTTGGACGCGCGGAACGCGATCAGCAAGGAGCAGAACTCGACCTTCGAACCGGTCGACTTGCCGCCGGACGAGGCACCACTGGAGTTCGTTGCCGAGCTGCTGCACCCGGCGGCCAGGAGGACGGCGAGCGCCAGGACGACCGGCGCTGCGGCGTGGATCGGTCGGCGCATGCCGAGCACGCTAGCCATGTCGCGCCCGGTCGGGGCGATCACCGAGGCCCGTCAGACCGGGGCGCCGGCGACCACCACGGGGTTGGACGACTGGATCACGCCACCGGCGACCTCGTCGGTGATCGCGAGCAACTTCATCGGTCCGCTGACCGTGAACGTCTCGGTCTTCGGCGCTGCGCCGAGGAGCCCGAGCGAGATCAGCTCGTCGCCACCGACCACCTGACCCCACAGCTGATAGGTGCGCGAGGGATCGAGCGCAGGCAGGCTCGACGCAGTGAGGTAACCGTGACCGTCGGGATCGATGACGGCGCGGATCTTCAGGCTCGGGTCGGTGCCGGACACCAGGTCGGCCTGTGTCGACTTCGGGTTCGCCAGCGCCACGGTCAGCTCCTGGCTGAGGCCGCCTGCTTTCGGTGCAGACGTGTCGTCGTTCGACACCCGCACCGCAGCGACGGCGATCAACGCGGCCGCAGCCGTACCCGCCGCCCACGCGCCGACCGTGCGGGTCAACGCTCGCGGTCGCCGGGACGAGCGCATCGGCAACACGTGCCCGAGCTCGGACTCCGGCGCGACTTCATGACCGTCGAGGTTGCCGGCGATGCGATCCCACAAGCCTTCCGGGGCGTCCATCCCCGACCAGGCCAGCATCGTCGCGACCTCACGGTGCTCCTGCACCTCGGCGCGAGCGCGCGGGTTGGCCAGGAGGTAGTCCTCCACGGCGCGCCGTTCCTCCTCGCTGACAGCATCGAGGGCGTACGCACCGAGCAGCTCGTCCATGTCGAACGGGTTGGTGGACATCAGTGGTCCCCCAGAGTGATTCCGGCTGCCTGCAGGTCGGTCCGCAGGCGTTTCAGACCCACGCGGATCCGGCTCTTCACCGTACCCTCGGCCTCGCCCAGCCGTTCGGCAACTTCTCGATACGTCAGCCCTCCGAAGTACGCCATCTCGATCGCCGCCCGCTCTCCTTCTTTGAGCTCCGCCAAAGCGTCGCGCACCTGCGACGCCAACGTGATGTCCCAGACCTCGCGGTCCACGTCGTACCCGGCGTCCGCCGCGAGGTGCGCGTCTCGATCCTCACGTCGCCGCCGCGACATGTTCGATCGCAATGAATCCACTGACCGTCCATGGGTGTGCGCGAGCAGGAAGCTGCGCAGCGAGCCACGGTCGGGGTCGAAGCGGTCCGGCTCGTTCCACAGGCGGAGGAAGACCTCCTGGACGATCTCCTCGGCCTGGGCGTGATCGAGCAGCAGCCGCTTGGCCAGTCCGAAGACCGCGCCGGCGTGGCGCCGATAGGCCTCTGCCAGCGCCGCTTGCTTGTAGCGCCCGATCGCGACGACGAGCGACGCGTCGGAAGAGGAGCTGAAGTCATCTCGCACGATGTGTGTTCGGAGCGGGTCCGCTGCCGGATGACGTTCGTTCGTCACGTCGCACCGCTCTGCGCATCTGCGATCGAGGTCTGGTCGAGCACGAAGCGCGTCACGGTCTCGATGTGAGCCGTGTTCGGGAAGGCGTCGATGACCTGCGTTCCGTTGTGCCGGTAGCCATGCCCGCCGAGGATCCGCGCGTCTCGCGCGAGAGAGCCCGTGTCGCAGCTGACCAGCACGATGACGGGTGCACCGGTTGCCACGAGGACCGCCGCGGCGCGGCGATCGAGGCCGTGCCGAGCCGGATCGGCGATGACGAGGTCGGCCGGCTCCGGCGTCCAGTCCTCGACCCGCGCCTCGACGATGCGTGCCGCCCGGCCGGCGAGGTTGACCCGAGCGTCTGCGCACGCTGCGGCAGAGCCCTCGATGAGGGTGACGTCGCGGGCCGTTGCGGCGACCGTCGCGCCGAACAGCCCCGCGCCGCCGTAGGCATCGACCACGTGTGCGGCGGCCAGGTCGACATCGCTGCACGCGGCAGCGACGGCAGCGACGAGGAGCTCGGCGGCCTGGGGGGACGACTGGAAGAACGATCCCAGCGAGACACGGAGTCGATGGCCGGCGACGTCCTCCTGCAGGACCCTTGGCCCGTCGCCGATCGAGGAGTTGATCTCGCCGGTCGCGATCGAGGCCCGGATCACCACCTCGTCACCTCCGGGCACACGCCCTTCTCGTCGAGCCGATGCTTCGCGGCTGATCTCTGCGTTGACGGCGGTGGCAGAGACCGGACACGCCTGGATCGGGACGATGTGATGGGACCGTCGCGACCGGAAGCCGATCGACGTCCCGGCAGTGGCCAGACGAACCGTCGTCCGGTACGCCCACGGGGGCACCGATCCGGCGGCGACGACGACCGGGTCCACGAGTCGGGCTGTGCGCGTCAGCGCTTCGCGCACGATCGCGGCCTTGTGTCGAAGTTGAGCCGCAGGGTCGATGTGCTGCCAATCGCAGCCACCGCAGCCCCGGTGCCACGCTTCGCACGGAGGTTCGACCCGGTCCGGCGACGCGTGCACGACGGCGCGCACATCGGCCGTGGCGAAGTCCTTCTTGGTGGTGCGCAACTCGACCGACACCGTCTCGCCCGGCAGCGCTCCGGACACGAACACGACCCGCCCGTCCGACTCCCGAGCCAGCGCTGCCCCACCCACCACGAGGTGCGAGGCGAGCAGCTCGACAGCGTCCATCGCAACGATGGTACGGGCTCGCCGCGGCCGCGACGCGGCGCCACGCGCGCCGTAACGTGGTCGTCGATGCCTCGCCCGATCGAAATCGCCCCGTCCATCCTTCCCGTCGACTTCGCCAAGCTCGGCGAAGAGATCGTCGCGCTGGAGGCGGCCGGAGTCGACCGGATCCAGTTCGACGTGATGGATGGCCAGTTCGTGCCCAACCTGACCTTCGGCCCCGACATCATCGCCAGCGTCCGCAAGCACAGCAGCCTGCCGTTCGAGGCCCACCTGATGGTGCTGACGCCGGACGCGATGGCGTCCCGGTACGTCGATGCGGGATGCCAGCGGCTGATCGTGCACGCCGAGGCCTGCACCCACCTCCACCGCACACTCGGGCACGTCGCCTCGCTGGGCGCGAAGGCAGCCGTCGCGCTCAACCCGGCCACGCCGGCCGATGCGGTCGCGCACGTGCTCGCCCTCGTCGACATGGTGCTGGTGATGACCGTCAACCCCGGGTTCGGTGGCCAGTCCTACATCGCGACGATGGAACCCAAGATCCGCGAGATCCGAGCGATGATCGTCGCGGCAGGCCTCGACGACGCCGTCGACGTCGAGGTCGACGGCGGCATCGGCCCGGAGACGGTGGCAGGGGTCGCGTCGAGTGGTGCGAACATCCTCGTCGCCGGCAGCGCGCTCTTCCGCGACCCCGACGGTTTGGCCCACGCCGTCAGCGACCTGCGCGTCCGGGCCGAGGCGGCGATCGCCGGATCAACCGTCAGCTGACCCGCGCTCGGCGCGGGGACCGACGCTCGCGGTCGGAGTTCGCGGCGCGCCGTGCCGCCAGGAAGATCGCCGCGAACATCCAACGGATGGCGGCCAGCGCGAGCACGATCGCGATCACGGCTCCGATCGGCTTGGCGAAGGCCAGAGCGATGCCCTTCTTGTCGTCGGACAGGCCCTTCAGCATGCTGGCATCGATCTCGGTGCCGTCCACGTGGAAGGTGCGCACCGGATCCTCGATGACCGGGCAGGCAACGGCCTTCTCGGTGAGGCCGATCACTGCGTTGCCGCCGAGGACTGGCTTGTCCTCACGCACCTTCGAGGTGAGGACGAGCTCGGCACCCTGCGGAACGGCGCCGACGAGGTAGTCCTGGTTGACGTCGAGGAACTGCACGTCGTTGCCATAGCGGATGTCGATCAGGTTGCCGAGCACGTAACCGGTGGGTGAGCCGGCCCGGACCTGCTCGATCTGATAGCGCGCGACGCGGTAGTCCTTGGCGACGACACGGCCGACGAAGACCACCGACGCGATGGGCGGCGTCGGGCAGCCTGTCGGGATCTGCAGCAGGGGCGCCGACGGGGCCGCTACGGGTGCCGGCACGGGCGCTCCGGATTCGTCGTCACCGGAGAGCGGACCGGCCGCGGGCGCCTCCGGACCAGACGTGGACGTCGCCGTCGGGTCGCTGCCAGGCGGAGCGGGCACCGTTGCCGCGGCGAGATCGGCGCGAGCCATGAACAGCACCACCATCGCGGCCGGCGCGAGCAGCCACCTCGGGACACCGTTCATCCCGCTCAAACTAGTGGCGCAGCGGTTCGCGTGATCGGCACCTCGGTGGACGCTCGCTGCTCAGCGACCCTGGAACGTGGGATCGCGCTTCTCCGCGAACGCGCTGATCGCCTCCACCGTGTCGCGGGTGCCGAAGTTGATGGTCTGCGCCGCGCCCTCGTCGTCGAGCGCTTGCTCCATCGTCTGCGACATCGAGGCGTTGAGCATCCGCTTGGTCTGCGCCAGAGCGATCGGCGGAGCGGCGGCGAGGCGCTGGGCCCAGCCGTCGACGAAGGCATCGAGCTCCGCATCCGCCACCACTCGGTTGACCAGCCCGAACTCGCGGGCCTCGGTCGCACTCAGGATGTCGCCGAAGAAGGCGATCTCCTTGGCCACGTGCAAGCCCACACGGCGGGGCAGCAGCCACGAACCACCGAAGTCGAGTGAGAGGCCACGCCGGCTGAAGATCTGCGAGAACCGGGCCGTGTCGCCGGCGACCACCAGGTCGCAGCCGAACGCGAGGTTGCAGCCCGCGCCGACAGCGACGCCGCGGACCTTGGCGATCGTCGGTTGGGGCAGGCGGTGCAGGGCCAGTGCGACATCGCCGACGTGGCGCATCTGCCCCAGACCGTGCGGCGGCGGCCCGTCGGTGGGCGGCTCCCAGAGGTCGGCACCGGCGCAGAACTCACCGCCGGCGCCGGTGACGATGACGACCCGGTCCTCGCGGCTGCGCGAGATGTCACGGAGTGCGGCCAGCAGTTCGGTCCAGAGCTGCACGGTGGCAGCGTTCTTCTTCGCCGGCCGGTTCAACGTGATCGTGACGATGCCGTCGTGACGATCGACCTCGATGGTTTCCATGTCCCGCGACGATACTGATCTCATGGGCTACAACCCGCAGCACAAACGTGTCCCGAAGCGAGGCGATCTGGCGATCGTCGTCGTTGCGATCGCTGTCGCGGTCGCCCTCGTCCTGTGGGCGTTCATCGGCTGATCTGTCGGTCCCTCCGACTGGTGCCCCGCCGCGTGCGCAAAGGCTTGCGTCCCGAATCGCAGCGATGTAACTTGCGCCGTCGACCCGTGCCACGGGGTCTCCACAGGTGGGCGACACCGACATCCAGCCCGGGGAGACATCAATGTTGCGTTCCATTCGCCAGCACGCCGTGTGGATCGCGTGTTGCACGATCCTCACGATGATGAGCACGGTCCTCGTGCCAGCCGCCGCCAACGCCTCGAGCGCGGCACCCGTCACCAGATCGCACGCGCTGCGCAAGCACAACCCCGCCGACGATCAGGGCCGCAGCAAGGCGAACGGCCACTACTGCGACGGTTGCACGCCTCCCCTGATCTACTCCGGTGGCCAGGTGATGGACACCACGGGCGACTCCGGCATGACCATCACGCCGATCTACTGGATCCCGTCGGACTGGGCGACGCCCTTCCCGGATGACTACCAGACGATCATCAACCAATACATCACCGACATCGCGGCCGACAGCGGCACGAACAACAACGTCTACTCGATCAACGCCGAGTACTACCAGACCAACTCCGACGGCACACAGACCAACATCGCCTACAAGATCACGGCCGGTACGCCCATCATCGATACGGAGCCGTTCCCCGCCAACGGATGCGAGCTCGCCAACGATCAATACGCGGGTTGCATCACCGACGACCAGATCCGCACCGAGCTGACCCGGGTCACCGCGGCCGAGGGAGTGACGACCAACCTCGCCAACATCTACCCGATCTTCTTCCCGCCGGGCATGGAGACCCAGGACCTCGACGGCTCCAACTCCGATTCCGCGTTCTGTGGCTACCACCGTGCCTTCGGCGATCCCGGCAGCGAGATCGTCTACGGCAACGAGCCGTTCGAGGCCAGCGGCTGCGACGCGGCACAGGGACCCAACGGTGACGTGATCGCCGACGGAGCTGTGGGCACACTCAGCCACGAGATCAACGAGGCCCTCACCGACCCGACCGACACCACTGCCTGGAACGACTCGAGCGGCCATGAGATCGGCGACATCTGCTCCGGCGACTACGGCACCGCCCTGGGCTCAACGGATTCCGCCAACCCCGACAGCACTCAGTACAACCAGGTCATCAACGGGCACTTCTATTACACCCAGACCGAGTTCAGCAACCTCGCCTACCAGAACTACGGCATCGGCAACGGTTGCGTGCAGAGCGAGGACGCCGCGGGTGGCGCTCCCGCCACCGAGGCGGGGACAGCCGTCGGTCAGGTGTTCAGCTACGCCCAGCCGAACGCGATCGATGCAGACGGCACGACCACCTCGGACATCTCGACGTCGGTGTCGGATCACGACAACAACATCATCGAGGGTGACTCGGTCAGCTTCTCGGTCTATGCCATCGCCGGCACCGGCGACTGCGGCACCCTCAGCAAGGACGCGGAGAAGACCGGCGCCGACGGCTACGCGAACATCACCTACACGGCGTCCACCGACGATGTGGTCTGCGCCGTCGTGGCCACCGACAGCCAGGGCGGCCAGTCCTCGACCGCCACGCTGTACCAGGGTGCCACTCAGGCGAAGGCGCCCGCGGCCGCCGACACGTTCCCGACCGGGATCGAGGCGGGTGCGGACCCGGCGGTGTTCACCACGACCTTCACGAACGGATCCGCCGACGACATCGTCGAGGCCCAGGTCGACTTCTCGATCTTCCCTGCTGACGGCGCGACCACGAACGTCACGGCCGATCAGGTCCAGCTCGAATGGTCGACGGATTCGACCGACGGGACCGACGGCACGTTCACACCCGTGGCGCTCACGGGATCGACGGTCGAGGACGGCGGCATCGAGGGCACGGTCGGCGATCCCGGTGGCGCGACGATCCCTGCCAACTCCGGCGTGACGATCACCTACCGCTTCAGCATCGACGGAGCGATCGCTCCCGATGGCGACGGACCGTTGCTCAGCTTCGAGGCGTACCTCGATCAGATCAACCCGGCATCGGGCGCCGGCACCAACCTGGCCGACACCGGCTTCACCGACGTGGTCGTGACCCCGTCGGGCGTCGCCCCGTCGGATACCGTGAGCGTCGACACCGTGAGCGCCGACACCGCGGCACCGGACGACACCGCCGGCACCGACACGGTCGACACCGCCGGCACCGACACGGTCGACACCTCCGGTAGCGACACGTCGGCCACGCCCACCGACGTGACCACGGCTGTCGACGCCTCGGCAACGACAGTGGCTCCGTCGACGAGTGACGACTCCTCCAACGCAGGCGTCATCATCGGCGTCATCGTGGCAGTCGTCGTCGTGATCGGCGTGATCGTGTTCCTGGTGAGCCGCAAGAAGAAGCAGTAGCCGCCCGCTCGCGGGATGCTCGGCGGCGTGACACCTCACGCCGCCGACATCCGGCGAGCGCAGTGCGACCCTGAGCGTGAGCGTCAGAAGGCAGCTTCGATGACGCTGACCCGCACGCCCAGGACGGACACCACATCGAAGCGGATCTCCACGCCGTGCACGTTGGTGGCGTCGAGCCACATCGCCGCGAGCCGATGCAACCGTGCCTGCTTCCGGTACCCGACGGCCGATGCGGGATCGCCGAACGCGTCCGTGGCGCGGGTCTTGACCTCGGCGAACACGACGAGCCCGTCGCGCCGGACGATCAGATCGATCTCGCCGGCTTTCACCCGCCAGTTGCGGTCGACGATCTCGTAGCCGGCGTGCGCGTACCAGCGCGCCGCTTGGTCCTCACCCCATCGCCCACGCGCGTTCCGGCCCAGATCGCCCAGTACTCCGGCGCCGGCGTCGCCGCCGGCATCAGCGGCCGTCAGATCTCCGCTGCGGGCAGCTCCTCGACGTTGACGTCCTTGAACGTCAGCACCCGAACCCGGGGCACGAAGCGGGTCTTGCGGTACATGTCCCACACCCATGCGTCTGTCAGCACCACCTCGATCAGTGGCCGAGCCGCGTCGGACACGTGGGTGACCTCTACGTTGTTGGCCAGATAGAACCGGCGCTCGGTCTCCACGGCGTAGCGGAACATGGCCGCGACGTCCTGGTACTCCTGCGCGAGCTGGAGCTCTCGTTCGGCCTCGTAGTTCTCGAGATCGTCACTGCTCAATGAAGGGTGCTCTCACCAATGGCGGCCGCAGCCGACCGGCCGGCTGACCGGCTGGTCAGCGGTCGCGCTTTTCCTTGATCTTGGCCGACTTGCCCGAGCGCTCGCGCAGGTAGTACAGCTTGGCCCGGCGGACGTCGCCGCGGCGGACGACTTCGAGCTTGGCGAC